>CAWEES010000001.1:0-317735 GCA_963808245.1 uncultured Bacteroidota bacterium | reverse complement strand
AGGCTCAGTTTATGAATAAGTGGCTCAATTTGATTAAGGAACGCTCCCTATCATGCCGGCTCAAGCTTATTCAATTCGTCCAGTTTTTCTCTAAGTTTCTTAAGTGTAAGCTTGGGCATGTTGCGGGAAACCTTTGATCTGCTTCGCGGTTTCAAGAGCCTTGAGCCTGCCCCTAAAGATTCAGCTTGTCGTCTCTCAAGCTTACATTTTGCTCACGCAAGCGGATAATTTTTTCCTTAAGCTTCAGAAAATATTCCTGAATCTCCGTATCAGATTGCTTGAGCTTCCACGTAGGCTTCTTAGGTGGTTTTAACATGTCCCATCACAAAAACCTCCCTTTTGAACATTGCAACTAAAATCCCCGAACAGCATATTATAACATCTCATGTTATTTATTTCACCACACCTCGGTTGATTTATGCTGAAAGGGAGGCAACTCTTATGATAAACAAAATTCAAATTCGTCTCCAACAAAAAACTGCTACGCATCAAAAAGTTGAAAGAAAATTAGATTTTACGGGTCAAAGAGTTATCGCAATTTACACTCCAAATGACTTTATGAAAACCTCTCTTGCTCAAACGTTCTTAGATTTAAGCAAGGGAGAACAATCGAAGGATAAATATTTTCCAGCCAGAACCACAAAAAGAAAAATCACGGATGACGCGAGCAGCGAATTAGCACAAGATAAGATTTTCTCTATTAGACCATACGATGAAGAATTCAAACCCTCAGAAGAAATTTCCATTCTTCTTGGTGACAACGATAAGCGAAAGGAATATGAATCAATTCATAAAGATGTTAATTCCGCAAAAGAAAAGTTTTTGGGCGAACTAAGATCTCTCTCAATCAAAAAAGGATTTGGAGAAGGAAATATCATCTGCTTTTATGCCACGTGATGATAAATTTTATGATGCGCTGATTCGTATTGAGAACGAGGTTGTGATCAAACAGACGAACCATTTCAGATATAGTTTATTATGAACTCTTTATGATAGCACATTAACGTTTTTGGGTGCGAGCGATGTTCAGGCGGCGATTAAGGAATATATCGATAGATATAATGAGTTGCTGGCAACATCAATCTTTTTCAAGAAAGGGGTTTTGAATTACTATAATGCGGGAGAGGTTCGAAGGTATTGGTCAAGAACGGCTTTTTCAAAGCGCCTCATTCAGTAACACTCAATAGCGCAAAAGGCACAAAGATTATTCAAAATGAAAAAGAATTGACGGAAGTTATTGAAGAAGATAAACAGCGGGTACTTACCGACAAAGCCCTGAAGAAAACATTTGATAGTATTCAGACAGATCGACAAGAATCAAGGATTGCGAAACTTTGGCGAGTACATTTCTAATAATGAAAAACTTTTACCTCATTTATCTACATTGGTGAGCTAAAGCAAAATATTTGGAAGTCATACTTCAAGACTAAAATAGATCTGTTCACGGATTTATTGAAACGGCATAGAGGTGTTTTAAAAAGAAGCAAGGAAATTGAAGATGAGGCAAGGGCACAACAAACACAGTGGGAGATAGCGATCAAGACGTTTAATGAACGCTTTCATGTCCCTTTCAAGTTAGTGGCAAAAAATAAATGGCAAGTGATCATCGGACAAGAACGCGCGTTGACGTTGGATTTTACTTTCAATGATAATGGACAAGAAGTTCCTGTTACCGAAGATGCTTTAAGAGAAGGATTGAGTACCGGAGAGCTCAAGGCATTTTACATCCTGAATATAATTTTTGAAGTTGAAAGAAGAAAAATGTCGGGAAAAGAGACAATTTTCGTAATTGACGATCTTGCAGATTCTTTTGATTATAAAAATAAGTACGCAATTATTGAGTACTTGGAAGAGATTTCAAGGGATTCAAATTTCTATCAGATAATATTGACCCACAACTTTGATTTCTTCCGCACCATTCAAAGCCGTTATGTACCATACTCCCATTGCTATTTTGCGTACAAAACGAAAGATAAAGTTCTTTTGAAAGAAGCCGAAGGCATTAAGAATCCATTTATTAAAAAATGGAAAGGTAAATTTTTCACTAATGACAAAATAAGAATCGCCTGTATTCCGTTTATGCGCAACTTGATTGAATACACCAAAGGAGACAGTGATCCAGATTACATAAAACTCACCTCCTTGCTGCATTGGAAAAATGATACGGCAAGTATTACTGATGGTGACTTAGCTGATATATTTAGACGTTTATTTGGTGGAAACGAAAATCTCTCTGACAAAAGCAAAAAAGTTATTGACATTATCAACATCGAGATGAATGGCTGTCTGACGGCTCCTGAAGGAGTAAATTTCGAGAACAAAATCGTTCTCTCCATTGTAATAAGACTGAAAGTTGAGCAGTTCATGGTGAATAAGCTCAATAACCCAAGCGTAACCTCTACCATTGAAAAAGACCAAACAAGGGCACTTGCCGATATATACAAAATGCAGTTTTCCAATGAACGTGAGAATATAGAAATAATTGACAGAGTAATTCTGATGACTCCCGAAAATATTCATCTAAATTCTTTTATGTATGAACCGATTTTGGATATGTCAGACGAACACCTAAAAACCCTTTGCAACGATGTTTGCAACTTAAAATAATTTTCGTCTCTCTCTTGACAAATTATAATTTATACCTTATATTATATCCATGACAGTAAAAGAAATCAAAGAGTTTAAAGCCGACGAATATTTCACTGTTGAAGAAGCCGCGAAATATTTAGGGATAAAAGAATCGGCTATCCGCAACTATTTATCTTTGGGAAGGTTAGTTACCTACAAGATAAAGACCCTAACCCTTTTAAAAATTGACGATATAAGACGTTGGCGGGAACGCCAACGAAAACGCTAATATATTTTTTATGCTACTAAGTGATATGTTATACATCATCAACTTATCGAATAAACAAAATGAGCTTGCAGGTGTTGACGCACTTGCAAGCTCTTCAAATCAATGCCCGAATGGACGAGCATCAATCCTACAAACCAAATGTAGTTCATCGCGGGCGAAAAACCAATATAGGAGCCAATGCAATGAACAACTTACCACTTGAAAAGAAAACTTTAATCCTCTCCCTTTTAGCTGAGGGAAATTCACTTCGTACCATCTCCCGTGTTTCCGGCGTTGCCCGTAATACGATCAGTAAACTACTCTTGGAAGCCGGAGAAAAAGCCCGCGAAATCCTCGACACTCGATTAGTGAACCTTCAATGTAATTATGTCCAGGTTGACGAGATTTGGACATTCGTTGCAAAGAAACAAAAGCAATGCAGTGAAGAGGAAAAGAGAGAGGGAGAAGTCGGCGATCAATATGTTTTCGTGGCTTTGGATTCTGAGACTAAGCTCGTTACTGCTTTCAGCGTCGGAAAGAGAAGTGCCGATAACGCCTATTCGTTTATGCGTGAATTGAAAATGAGAATCACAAACAGATTCCAACTTTCAACGGACGCTTTCCCCCCTTACTTCAATTGTGTCGATGAGGTATTCCATGACAATATTGATTACGGTCAAATCGTGAAAATGTACGGCGAAGATTCAGCGAGTGAGAAAAGGTATAGTCCGGCGAAGATAATAAAAATCGACATAACCCCTATGATCGGAAACCCAAAGAAAAGCCGTATCTCGACAAGTCATATTGAACGACAAAACCTAACAATGAGAATGCAGATGAGACGCTTTACAAGGCTCACCAACGGCTTTTCTAAGAGTAAGAAGCACTTAGAAGCGGCTATCGCCTTGCACTTCTTCCACTATGATTTTATGCGTATCCATGAAACTCTCAGAGTAACTCCGGCAATGGAAGCGGGAATTAGCAAGCATCTGATTAGTTGGGAAGAGTTCTTGAATTATGGACAGGAAAGAATAGCGGCGTGAACACCTAATTCACGTTTGATCTTGGGTTTTGAGTTCTTTCTCTTGAAATCGCGACCTCATAATATCATTCAGGAGGGCACGGTCAAAATCTTGCATATTCTCTATTACAATTTTATCGGTCACCTCACTGCGTGAATATTTTAGAGCGAGTTGACCAAAAATTTCATCAATGAATGATACTGATGCTACCAACACATTTCCAAAATCAATTTTGATTTTGTCAGAATCACTCCATTGACTTTCAATCATGTCACGCACTTTTTTACCATCATCTCTCGTGACCATATATTTTCCGCAAAAATCTTTGATACTAATCTTGTGTTCCATATTTAAAAAATGTCATCTCTCGGTTTTTCAGTTGACAGCATGTAAAGACCTTTTCCGTCTGCTCGTGCTATAATATTTACAATTGTGCCGTCAAATTCAATGTCAAGCTTTTTCCGCTTAATTTGATTCAAAGCACCTTGCTTGTAATTCCAATGAATCCACCCATTCCCAGAAATTATATGTATTCGTCCCTCATTTAATTTTAAAAAATCATGAATAAACGTGAGACCCAAACCAGCGGCTCCGTTCTTCCTACTTGAAACACCTTTTTGAATCGAAAGTTCAATCGCTTCAATGGAATCTTTGAGATAATTGTACTTTTCCGAAGAAGAAAGTGACTTCAAAATTCCTCTGCCAAAATCAGCTAAGCAAATATTTACCTCGCCACGTTTAGGGAAAGCTTGAGCACAAACAAAACACCCCATAGTTGTTTGGCTGTGGTCAAAGGCATTTTCCATTAATTCGTTAAATGTAAGTTTGAGAGAATCTTGTACACCTTGGGAAAGGTTCAAGTAGAGCTGCATTACCTTTATGATATTTTCTGTATAAATCGGATTGATGGCACCTAAATGTCTTAGTTCGGCTTGAATAGGGGAAGCGGCCTTTCCTTTAAGACCCTCCCCCCAAGCATAAAAACCGATTCTATTCAGATAGAGTTCAAGGTTTTTGGTTGGCGAACGGCGATATTGTACCGTCTTACCTTTGTTTACACAAGAAAGCATTGCACCCACCAAAAGAGTAATTGCAAATGGTTCAGTAAATCTACAACTGGAAAAATCAAAAAGAACTCTCTTGTCCCTTGAACGAATAGCATCTTCGCATCTCTGGATTAGACAGTTTGCATTTTTGACCGTCAATAACACGGGGAATTTTACAACTCGTCTTCGGACAATTTTTCGCGGTTGCATTGGTTAAAGATATAGAAAAGTGCATACTAATTAAAGTTCCCAAATTCCGATTTCAAACTGAGCCACTTACCTTGAAATTGAGCCACTACCCGTTTTCACAAGGCAAGAGATGCAGGACTCTCCAATATTTTCTTTAATGTCTGCATGAACTGAGCGGCCATCGCGCCGTCCACCACGCGGTGATCAGATGATAAGGTCATCCTCATCCGCTTCCCGATTTTGATTTGACCATCTTCAACAACAGGCTTTTCAACAATTGCTCCGACCGCAAGTATTGCGGCCTCCGGCGGATTGATAATTGCCGTAAACTCATCGACTCCAAACATCCCGAGGTTGCTGACAGTAAAAGTACTCCCGGAATATTCTTCGGGTTTCAATTTTCTTAGGCGTGCTCTCGATGCGAGGTCTTTTGTCTCGGCCGAAATATCACGAAGGCCTTTCTTCTCAACATCGCGTATCACAGGGGTAATAAGTCCCTCTTCAATCACAACGGCAACTCCTATATGAACATCTCCAAAAATTCTGATCTTGTCCTTCATAAAAGTTGCGTTCACTTCGGGATGTTCCTGGAGAGCAGACGCACAAGCCTTAACGATTATGTCGTTAAAGCTGATCTTGTTTTCTTCGTCAAACTTGTTCAATGACTCTCGAAAAGCTATCGTGTCCTCCATCTTTACTTCCACGGTCAGGAAGAAATGCGGAGCCTCGATGTTGCTTTGACTCAATCGCTTCGCTATCGCCTCCCGCATCATGGTCAACGGTTCATCTTTAAACTCTCCTGAAGAAACCACGTGGCGTTTCGATTGTACAGGTGCAAAACCTTCCACATCCCGCCTGACAATTCTCCCTCCCGTCCCGCTTCCCTTCACGCTTCCGATGTCGATGCCTCTCTGACGAGCAAGGTTCTTTGCAAGCGGCGAAGCCTTCAACCTGCCGTTATCTTTTGAAGACTCAGTCTTTGCGGAAGATGGCGCCGTTACAGCAGTTGGCGCGGGAGTTGGTTTTTCTTGAGAAGGAACTTGCTTCGTTTCAGCCGCTTGCTTTTCGGATTCCTTTACAATACCACCCGTAATTCCCGAAACATCTTCGCCGGCTTCTCCGAGGATCGCAATTAATCCTCCGATTGGCACGCGATCTCCTTCCTTAGCAACGATCTTCAAGAGAATTCCCTCATCGTAAGCTTCCATATCCATGTTCGCTTTATCGGTCTCAACTTCGGCTATAACATCTCCCGTGGCCACCTTCTCGCCCTCTTTCTTTACCCATTTCAACATTCTGCCCGTGTCCATAGTGTCGCTGAGTTTGGGCATCTGAATTTTAATTGCCATTAGTTAAACCTCATTTCTTGTAAAGTACGCGCATCGCCGCGTTAACGACTTTTTCAGGTGTCGGAAGAACCTCATGCTCAAGAGTCCTGGAATACGGCATCGGGACATCTTCCGATGAAACCAAAGCGACAGGAGCATCCAAGTAATCGAACGCCTTTGATGAGACCCTAAATGCAATTTCACTTCCCACACTTGCGAACGGCCACGCTTCACTTACCACCACACAACGATTTGTCTTTTTCACACTTTCGATAATCGGTTCATCATCAAGCGGCCGAACCGTCATCGGATCCAAAATCTCCGCTTCAATTCCATCCTTCGACAAAATATCCGCCGCACTGATGGCAACACCAAGCATCTTACCATACGCAACGATCGTAATATCCTTGCCCTGACGCTTCATGTCGGTTTTGCCAAGAGGAATGGTATATTCACCTTCCGGCACTTCCCCTTTCAAACCGTACATCACTTCACTTTCCATAAATATTACCGGATTGTCATCCCTGATTGAGGACTTCAAAAGGCCCTTTGCATCTTTCGGCGTACCAGGGAGAACCACTTTCAATCCCGGGACGTGGGCGTACATGCTCTCGAGAGCCTGCGAGTGAGTCGCTGCAAGTTGGTGGGCCGGACCGTTCGGCCCTCGAATAACCATGGGAACTTTCAATTGCCCGCCGGACATATGCCGCATCTTCGCTGCATTGTTAATTATTTGATCGAAGGCAACCAACGAGAAATTAAATGTCATCACCTCGACGATCGGTCTCAGTCCGACCATCGCGGCACCGACGCCGAGTCCCGTAAATCCCGACTCCGATATTGGAGCATCGATAACTCTATCGGGGCCAAATTTTTTCAACAAACCTTGAGTAACCTTGTAAGCTCCCTGGTATTGACCAACTTCTTCACCGACAATAAAAACAGAATCGTCACGCTCCATCTCTTCTGATATTGCCTGATTCAGTGCGTCTCTAAATGTCATTTCCGGCATTAAATAAAACTCCTGTTGATATTAATTAGCTTTCGGCTATATGCTAATTCGTCTTTGATTTCTAATTCTCGCAATTGATTTCTCTATTCTCTATTCAAACGTATATATCGTCGTACATCGACTCAAGCGGCGGCACAGGACTATTCTCGGCATATTCCACTGCATCCGCAACTATCTTTTTAACTTCGACATCGGCCGCATCTATTTCCTGTTGCGTCGCTATTCTCTCGTTAAGTAAGAATCTCTTCATCTGCTCAATCGGATCGCGCTGCTTTTCTTCATCAACTTCCTGTTTTGTTCTGTAGACCGAATCAGGGTCTGACATTGAATGACCACGATATCGATATGTCCTTATTTCGAGAAGCGTCGGCAAGCTCAGCTCACGTGCTTTCTTGGCAGCTTCCTTCACGGCATCGTAGACCGCAAATGCATTCATACCGTCGGCTACCATTCCTTCGATACCGTATGAACAGCCGCGTTTAGATAATTCCGTCACCGCCGAAGCCCGCTCTACAGCCGTCCCCATTCCATACATGTTGTTCTCGACGATGTAAACCACTGGGAGTTTCCAGAGCGCCGCCAGGTTAAGTGATTCATGGAACGATCCCTGGTTCATCGCAGCGTCTCCCATGTACGTCAAGCAAACACGGTCTTCCTTTTTATATTTTATCTTAAATGCGACTCCCGTTCCTAGGGGAACTTGCGCTCCGACAATCGCATGTCCGCCAAGCATATTTTTTGCGACATCAAAAAAGTGCATCGAACCACCCTTACCCTTGCTCGTGCCGGTGTACTTCCCAAACAATTCAGCCATAAGTAATTTTGGATCGGTGCCGCGGGCGAGCGCATGACCATGATCACGATATGCAGTTATGATATAATCGTCTTCTCTAATTGCTGCAAGCGAGCCGACGGCAACCGCTTCCTGTCCGATGTAAAGATGAAGGAAGCCGCCGATCTTCTGCATGCTGTACATCTTCGCGCAAGTTTCTTCAAATCGCCGGATCAAAATCATTGTGTGGTACATTCCAATTAATTTATTTCTGCCAAGACTCAAGTATTCTTCCATATTTGTTTCGACTGCATAGTCGCTCATCTATATTTCTCCGTGGATTATTTTAAAAGATAATTTGCTCGTCGGCGTGGTACGAACTTCGAACCAGTGGTCCTGATTCGACAAACTTAAATCCCATTTCGAGTCCGTGCTGTTTGTACATCTTAAACTCGTCGGGCGTAACGTAACGGTCTATCGGAAGATGTTCCTTCGTGGGCCGGAGGTACTGACCGATCGTAAGTATGTCCACGTTCGAAGCTCTGAGATCTTTCATAACTTCCAGAACCTCGTCAGGCTTTTCTCCGATACCGACCATCATGCCGCTCTTTGTTGCCAAGCCGTGTTCTTTGAAATATTTTAAAACTTCCAGCGACCTCTCATATTTCGCCTGCGGCCGTACGACGCCGTAAAGCCTCGGGACAGTCTCCACATTGTGATTCAATATATCGGGTGCCGAATCAACCACAATGTCGAGTGCAAGCTTTTCACCTTTGAAATCTGGAATAAGAATCTCTATCCTGCATCGTGGTTCCCTAATCCTGATCTGTCTTATCGTCTCTGCGAATATGGAGGAACCGCCGTCTTTTAGTTCGTCTCGATTTACCGATGTGATTACCACGTGACGCAATTTCATTGATGCAACCGCTTCAGCGACACGTAATGGCTCATCAGTATCGAGCCCGATCGGTTTACCGGTTTTCACCGCGCAGAACCCGCAGCTTCGCGTACAAATGTCACCGAGTATCATGAACGTCGCTGTGCCTCTTCCCCAGCATTCGCCAAGATTCGGACAGCGTGCTTCTTCACAAACTGTGTGAAGCTGCTTCCCTCTCATCAAGGTTAGTAACTTCGTATAACTTTCTCCATAGGGAAGTTTCGCCCGAATCCATTCCGGTCTTCGTGGTTGTGGCTTTTCTTCTGTTATAACTTTTTCGCTAATATCTATCATACTTGGAATTCATAATTTAAAATTCTAAAAGACCTGCTTCGTGTCGAAATTCTCTAAGTAATATACGATTCTTTCGAGAAATTGCCCGCCGAGGGCGCCATCGACTATCCTGTGATCGAAAGAGAGAGTCAGATATCCCATTTGACGAATTGCGATGGCGTCGTTGATGACGACAGGCCTCTTCTTCACGGCGCCTACACCAAGGATAGCAACATTCGGTTGGTTAATGATTGGCGTCCCGATCAGATTTCCAAACACACCGTAGTTAGTAATTGAAAACGTTGAGCCGATTGTATCGTCACCGGTGAGCCTTTTGTTCCGCGCACGCGAAGCGACATCACGAATTGCTCTCGCCAGCCCCAGTAATCCCTTTTCCTCGGCCCCTTTAATCACCGGAACAAGAAGCCCTTTGGTGTCAATGGCCACCGCAATACCGAGGTTTACATAATTGTGTTGAACGATATTCGTCCCCTCGATCGTGCTGTTCGCCAGAGGAAAATCCTTCAAAGCTCTAACGCAGGCATGCGCAATGAACGGCATAAAAGTCGGCTTGAATCCTTCCTGTTTCTCAAACTCCCCTCCACGCTTCGAGATGAAGTCAGAGATTAAGGTCATATCGACTTCAGTAATCGCAGCAACATGAACGGATGTATCGCGGCTTTTCACCATGTGTTCCATGATGCGCTGCCGCATATTATCCATCGGAATGATTGATTCACGCGCCGTCGGCTTGTTGCCGGGGGTAAACGGCTGTTTTAAAGTACCATCCCCATTCGCTCCACGATTTTCGATATATCGTCTTATATCGTCCTTCGTTACGCGACCGCCCAACCCGCTTCCACCGATTGCAGTCAGTTCATCCAGAGAAATCCCCTCTGCCTTGGCAATACTTTTTACTAAAGGTGAAAAAGGTTTATCTCCGTTATGACCGCTTTGAACCCGGTCGATGATTTCTGTTTTCCGCTCTCCGTTTCGCGTTCTTTCTTTCAGTTCAACTAACTCTTCAAAAACCTTCTGCTCGGTAATCTTTGATTCCACTTCCAAATCCGCCGCAGCACGTCCCCCTCCTTCTTTCACATCGGTTTCTATATAAGCTATCACCGTACCAACCTGCGCGACATCTTGTTCCTTAACAACGATCTTCGAAAGGATTCCGGAGGCAACAGAAGGAATTTCAGTATCTACCTTATCAGTACTTATTTCCAAAAGGATCTCATCTCTCTCAATTTTCTCACCGGGTTTCTTGTGCCATTTAACTACTTTCCCTTCGGTGATGCTCTCACCCATCTTCGGCATTAAGACTTCAACTTGCATGTTTAGTCCTCCGGATTAATAGGCCGCAAGTTCTTCAAGAGCTTTAAGCACCTGAGTCTCGCTCGGCAGTACAGCGGCTTCAAGATTGGGACTGTAAGGAATCGGCGCGTCCTGCGAAGTAATTCTTCTAACAGGCGCATCTAAAAATTCAAATGCCTCTTCGGCAATTATGCTGCAAAGCTCGGCGGCAAATCCGGCAGTGCGAGTGTCCTCGTTCAGCACCAATACCTTATTCGTTTTCTTTACACTTTGAAGAATTGATTCCTTATCGAGTGGAACTATGGTGCGTATATCGATGACTTCTGTTTCGATTCCTTTCTCCGATAATTTCTTAGCAGCATTCAATGCAAAGTAGACGGTCGCCCCGTACGTGATAACAGTTATGTCTTTCCCTTCCCGCCGGACAGATGCTTTGCCGAATGGGGTGATATATTCGTCGTCGGGCTCTTGCGACATGGCATAGCTCTGACGGTAAAGAGCTTTATGTTCGAGAAACAGAATCGGATCTTCCATCCTTATCGCAGATTTCAATAAACCCTTGGCATCACCAGCAGTGGACGGGTAGGCTATGTATAATCCCGGACAATGCGCAAATATGCTTTCGATGTTTTGGCTGTGGTAATGTCCACCATGTATATATCCGCCAACGGGCACCCGTATCACCATGGGACATGACCATGTGTTATTCGAGCGGTAGCGCAACATTGCAACTTCATTTTTAAGCTGCATCATCGCCGGATAGATATAGTCTGCAAACTGAATTTCAACTACCGGCTTGAATCCACGAACCGCGGCACCGAAGGCCGCACCAACTATGCTTGCCTCTGCCAACTGGGAATTAAAAACTCGGTCTCTCCCAAATTTTGTCGAAAGTCCTTTTGTGGCGGTAAACACCCCGCCCTTACCGTCCTCCACGTCTTCACCCCATATCAACATTTTGGGATTGTATGCCATCTCCTCGTGAAGAGCATGGTTGATGGCATCCACCATTACCACGGGTTTCCCCGACGGCAAATTCTTCTCGAACTGAAAGGAAGAATATTCTTCCCTCGATGCGTAAACATTTAGAACCGCATTCGATGTATCGAGTAACGGACGCGATTCCGCCCAATCAGATGCATCGTCAACTCGCTTCTTAATCTCTTTTTGAATAGATTCAATTTCCGACCTAGAAAGTATTTTCTCTTCAATCAGTTCTGCTTCCATAACCAGGAGCGGATCTCTCGCATGGTCTTTCTCAATTTCGTCCTTTGGCCTGTATTTTCTGTCGTCATCGGAGGAGGAATGTGAAAGAAGCCTGACGACATCTGCAACAATAACGGTCGGCCCTTCCCCGCCACGTGCATGAGCGACGGCTTTTTTCGCCGCTTCAAAACTTTCCGCAAAGTTAGTTCCGTTTACTTTTATTCTCTCAAGGTTCGGATAACCTTTCACAATTTCATAAACAGAACCGCCGGCAGTCTGTTGCCATTCCGGAACACTGATCGCATAATGGTTGTCCTCAATGCAAAAAATAACAGGAAGTTTTTCTCGCGACGACCAGTTTAGTGCCTCGGCGAATTCGCCTTCGCTGGTGGCTCCTTCGCCTGAGGAGACATAAACTACCTGGTCCTTACCGTCTCTCACACATCCAAGAGCAGTTCCAACTGCCTGCAGAAATTGCGTTCCTGTCGGACTCGATTGTGTCGGCACGTTCAGGGAGGGTTTCCCGTAATGCCCGGGCATCTGGCGGCCGCCTGTCATTACATCCTCTCCTCGATGCAGCTGTCCCAGCATAATCTCTTCGGGAGTAAATCCGATCCCTATCGCGAACGCCATCCCTCTGTAATACGGGTACGCCCAGTCATATCCCGGCTTCAGGTTCATGGCACATGCAATCTGTATCGCTTCATGACCGGAGCCGCTTATATGGAAAAAAGCTTTACCCTGCTTTAACAAAGCTAATTCCTTTTCGTCGAGACGCCGCGCCAAAAGCATCAGCTTATAAGCCTCGACAAGCTGGTCTAAGGTCATCGAAGTCTTTTCCAGCTCCGCACTCAGAATCACGCTTTCATTCGTCTTATCAGTTTGTACTGCGGATCGTGTCTCTTTCTTAATTGGAGGCATGTTCTTTCTCCATCACTATGTGGTACTGCTCTAAAAAATGGTCGTAGGTTACAGGATCAATTTCTGTTTGAAATACCCCTGTGAATTTTTCCGCAACTACGTTCTTAACTTCAGAAAGATCGGCGGTCCTTCCGAGTAACTCAGAAAGCGATGTGACGCCTTTATGGAAAATGCCGCATGGAATAATTCTTCCGAAGTAGGAAAGGTCAGTATTTACGTTGAAAGCAAATCCATGCATCGTAACCCACCGGCTCACTTTGACTCCAATTGCACAAATTTTCTCACTCCCGACCCAGACTCCGGTGTACTCCGGTTCCCGATGCCCCTCAATTTTATAATATGCAAGAGTCCTTATTACAACTTCTTCAAGCTCGCGGAGATAACGATGTACGTCTTGATAGTAATTATTCAGATCGATTATCGGATAGCAAACAATTTGACCGGGTCCATGGTATGTGATGTCACCACCGCGGTCGGTCTTGAACACACTCACATTCCCCTTGAGCAACTCATCCTCGGTAGCAAGAAGATGATCGTCGCCTCCGGACTTCCCGATAGTGTAGGTATTATAGTGCTCCGTAAAAAGAATCGTATCCGGGATTTTTCCCTCAACTCTCTTCTGGTGCAGGATCTTCTGCAATTCCCAGGCGAGTGAGTACTCCGAGGTACCTATGTCAGTCAGTATGATTTTCTTCAACTTTTAAATTTATTGGCCTTGAATTACGCTAACTATTCTCGGTTAATCTGATTCGTGAAATTCAAAGCAAGTTCTTTCTTTTTATTCAACAAGTCCTACTTTAAATATCTATTGCATGTCCAAGGGCGTCTTCGGCAGCTTCCATAACAGCTTCGCTCAATGTCGGATGCGCATGGATAGTTCTCATGATTTCATCTGGAGTCGTCTCAAGTTTCTTTGCGACGCCCAATTCGGCAATCAATTCAGTAGCACCGTGGCCGATAATATGGGCGCCTAAAAGTTCACCGTATTTTGCATCAAATATCAGTTTCACAAAGCCGACAGCTTCATTAGTTGCGATTGCCTTTCCATTAGCTGTGAACGGAAACCTCCCTATCTTAGTTTCATAATTAAGCTCTTTTGCCTTCGCTTCCGTGATTCCTATGCTTGCCACCTGGGGCTGGCAATAAGTACAGCCGGGAATGCTGTTGTAGTCAATTGGTTCGGTTTCAACCCCCGCTATTCCTTCAACGCATCGGATCCCTTCAGCGGAAGCAACATGAGCAAGCCAAGGTGCTCCAATAATATCGCCTACGGCATAAACACCGTTCGCAGTAGTTTTATAGTTAGTCTTGTCAACCTTGACCCACGATTTCTCAACTTGAACACCGATTTTCTCCAACTCAAGGCCATCCGAATTTCCTTGAATGCCGATCGCAACAAGCGCGACTTCGCCCTTTAGTTCCTGCGAGCCTTTCTTGTTACTGATCTTAACTAACACGCCATTTGCAGAAGGTGTAGCTGATTCGACCTTCGTTTCTGTCAAAACCTCTATTCCTTGCTTCTTGAATTCCCTTTCGAGCATTGCCGTAACTTCCATATCTTCAATGGGTAAAATGCTGGGCATCATTTCAATCAAAGTGATTTTTGTACCGAACATATTATAAAAATATGCGAACTCCGCTCCGATGGCACCTGCTCCGATAATTATCATGTCCTTTGGAATCGATTCAAGTATCATTGCTTCGCTGCTGGTAATGACCTTCTTCCGGTCAATCTTGATTCCCGGTAGATCGCGAGGTCTGGCGCCTGTCGAAATTATAATATTTTTCCCTTCGACTTGTGCCGTTTCCGCGCCTGAATTATCAACGACAGATAGCTTATTTGCGCTTATGAATTTTCCAAACCCGCTGATCTTCTCGATCTTGTTCTTCTTGAAGAGGTATTCGACTCCGCCAGACAACCTGTTTGCTGCATCACGACTCCTCTTAATAACCTTCTTAAAATCAACTTTCAGATTATCGTAGCTGATACCGTACTCTTTGGATTCTTTGAACAGCGACATTACTTCCGCGCTCTTGAGCAGCGCCTTTGAAGGTATGCATCCCCAGTTTAGGCAAATTCCACCTAACTTATCGCGTTCGACACATCCCACTTTCATTCCAAGTTGGGCTGCACGAATAGCTGCGACGTATCCACCCGGGCCACCGCCAAGTACAACAAGATCATACTTTTTCAATTCAGCCATTATTCCTCCGAAAGATTAACGAAATTTGTCAAGTTCGAGTTGATAATTTAGAATTCTCCACTGAATAGTGCTTTTTATAAAGGGTCTTCTCTTTTTAGACCATATCGGTAGATTATCTCTGTAACTGCAAGAAAATATAACTGATTTTCGGCAACTAAATCAAACCGTCGCAAACCAATCCGCACTAAAACTCTGTTCTACCAGCCCGCAAAAGACGAAATACTTAACGAAAGGACCGTGAGTGATCAATTAATCCGGTTTGACTCCGCCACGCATGCAATGTGAGGGTAATCCCCCTCCGACTTGAACGGCAAGCCCAGCGTATCAACGTATAGATTTTGACTTAACATTTTATCTCGGACTATCGGGCTGAAGCGTGCCACGAAGAGACTTTCATGTTTTTCGATAATTCCGATGGTCATCAAATGACCTGATCTGCTAAATGACAATGTTGTCTCATACTGTGTCGGTCTCGGCGTCAAATGCTTTTCGATAAAAACTCATCTCTTTTCATTCGATACAGCGCGTGTTCTTTTAATAGGCTGGAATGTTCCAATTTAGGATGCAAAAAAGTCCCGACATAATTCAACCCGATTTTCTTCATTACATTAACTGATCTAATATTCTTTACTGAGGTAAATGAATATACCTCCTCGAAATGCAAATTGATGAATCCATATTCTAAACATCTCCTTGCTCCTTCCGTGGCATATCCTTTTCCCCATTCCTCTTTTCTTAATCTCCAGCCTATTTCAACACATGGAGTAAAATTGCTTTCGAACGTAACGTAATTGAACCCGATATAGCCGATGAAATCATTCCCTCGTTTAGTTTCGACCGCCCAAAGGCCGTAACCTCTTATTCCCATCCATCCTTCAATACGATCCACCAAAACATTGCTTTCATCTTCTGTCAGGATACTGGGAAAAAATTCCATGACAAGAGGATCGGAATTCATGGTACTAAAGGGTTTCCTGTCTTCCGGCCTCCATTTCCTGAAGACTAGTCTGTCAGATTCAAATAGAATAATAGAGCGAGATCCCATTTATCGATCAATTTCGGACACGTTGTCGTCCTTCATAATCATCCAACTAACACCAGACTTCTTCTACTTAGAGGCATAAACGATTAACCAAACACTCCCTTGATCAACTTAAAGTTTAATATAATAAGCTGGCACGGTGTCTCAAAAAAAGGGCTGCCAGCTCGGCAGCCCTTTTGGTGATCTGGTGATTTCTATGCGACTTAAATGTCATAATAAAGCATGAACTCATACGGATGAGGTCGAAGAGCAACTTGCTTGACTTCGTTCATCATCTTGTAATTTATCCATGTGCTGATAAGGTCTTCTGTAAACACGTCACCGCGCAATAAGAATTCATGATCACGCTCTAGTGCTTTAAGTGATTCTTCTAGTGAACCAGGCGTCGATGGAACATTGCGGAGTTCTTCCGGTGACAAATCATAAATATCTTTGTCAAGGGGTTCACCTGGATCAATCTTGTTGATGATCCCATCTAGTCCCGCCAACAGAAGTGCTGGCAAAGCAAGATAAGGATTTGCCGAAGGATCAGGAACGCGGAACTCTAACCTCTTTGCTTTCGGATTCTTTGAATACATCGGAATCCTTACAGAAGCTGATCTGTTACGCTGGCTGTAAGCCAAATTAACTGGCGCCTCGAATCCGGGGACGAGCCTGCGATAGGAATTCGTGGTCGGATTTGTAATGGCGCATAACGCAGCAGCGTGTTTCAACAGGCCGCCGATATAATACAGAGCCATCTCACTCAAATTTGCGTAACCGTTGCCATAGAATAAGGGCTTCCCGTTTTTCCACAAACTCTGGTGGACGTGCATGCCTGTCCCGTTATCACCGAACAGCGGCTTTGGCATGAAGGTAACTGTTTTGTTGTGCTTCTTCGCTACGTTCTTTGCGATGTATTTAAAAGTCAACATGTTGTCTGCCATGTTCATCAGCGGGGCGAACCGCATATCTATTTCTGTCTGACCGGCTGTTGCTACTTCATGATGGTGCACTTCAACATTAATACCAACCTGTTTCATCGTGAGAAACATCTCCGACCTTAGGTCTTGCAGGCTATCTACCGGTGGAACCGGGAAATAACCTTCCTTGGTCTTCGGTCGATAACCAAGATTTTGGTAATCACTTTGTCCGCTATTCCAAATGCCTTCATCGGAATCGACCTCATAAAATCCCGTATTAATTGCCTGCCCGAATCTTACATTGTCGAAAATAAAGAATTCATATTCCGGTCCGAAGAATGCGGTATCTGCCAAGCCGGTAGATTTAACATAAGCTTCAGCCTTGTGTGCAATGAAACGGGGATCCCTTCTGTACGGCTCACCCGTAACCGGGTCCTTAACATCGCAGATTATGTCAATTGTTTTGTGAGTGGTAAACGGATCAATAAAATATTTTGTTGCATCCGGAATCAAAACCATATCGCTTTCATTGATAGTTTGGAATCCACGAATACTTGATCCATCAAATCCGACGCCTTCATCGAAAGAACTCTCGCTAAGCTCGCTGGGAAGAAGAGAGAAATGCTGCCATTGTCCCGGGATATCTGTGAATCTTAAATCAATAATTTCAACTCCGCTGTCTCTGATGAACTTTAAAAGTTTATCTACCTCGTTTGCAGATTTTACAGCTTTTGCCATGTTGTCCCTCCTGGGTTAATTATTTTGAGTTTTTAGTATTGTTGATTCTTTGATTGTAGATAGCACAACGCTTGTTTTCGTGCTCAACACGCCTGGCCATGATTGTATTCGGGAGAGCAATTTCTCAAGAGAATTGGTATTCTCCGCGCGCACTTTTAAGAGATGAGACCCCTCGCCGGTTACCGAATGGCATTCAAGAATCTCCTCCGTTTCCCTTGCGCGCTCCATGAACATCTGGTAATGCTTACTTGAGTCGATCGAGACGGTTATAAACGCTGTAATATCTTTGCCCAATCGCTTAGCGTCCAATATTGCAGTATAACCCTTTATGAATCCCCTATCTTCCAGTTTTTGGATTCGCTCGGAAATAGTGGGAATAGTTAAGCCTAGGAGCTGCGCCATTTCATTAAGCTTTGTCCGCGCATTTTTCTGCAAAATCTCCAGGATTCTGTGATCGATTGGATCGAGTTTCTTCTCGCTCAGTGCTATCATATTAGAAGTGTTTATCTTAGTAAGTAAGGCGTTTTAATGAAATAAGTTAAAATAATAAATTCTTTTTGTCAAGTAAAAAATAAAAAAAGGGAAAAGCCCTCCTCGCCACCGAAGATGTCGAGCCCTTAAGGATTTAGAGAAAAAACAGCTTAGGGACGAATCCTTTAAGATATGGCCATAATTAGAGAAATGATAATCGAAAAATTCTCGACATCTCGACTTACTTTCAACGTTTATTCCAAAAGTTGCTATTACATATTTTGAATTATTGCTTTCCCGAATTCCAATGTACCAACTTCCGTTGCGCCCTCCATCAACCGCGAAAAATCATACGTTACGGTCCTGGATGTTATTGCTTTCTCAATTCCCTTGACGATCAAATCGGCGGCTTCTTTCCAGCCTAAGTACTCAAGCATCATGACTCCGCTTAGGATCAGGGATCCGGGATTAACTTTATTTTGGTTCGCGTACTTTGGCGCGGTGCCGTGCGTCGCCTCAAATATTGCATAACCGTTTATGTAATTAATATTTGCACCGGGCGCGATACCTATCCCGCCGACCTGTGCAGCAAGCGCATCGCTCAAATAGTCTCCATTCAAATTCAAAGTAGCTATCACATCGAATTCCTCCGGTCGCGTGAGCACTTGTTGTAATGTGATATCAGCAATGCTGTCCTTGATGACGATCCCGGCTCCGGGTTTGCCATCCGGAATCTTGCACCATGGACCGCCGCCATCGATCTCAACGGCACCGAAGAATTCTTTCGCGACTTTATATCCCCAATCACGGAATGCGCCTTCGGTAAATTTCATAATGTTGCCCTTGTGAACTATGGTCACAGATTTGCGTTTATTCTTGATGGCGTACGAAATAGCGCTATGGATCAACCTTACGCTACCACTATAACTTACCGGTTTGATACCAATGCCGATCTTCACTTCGCATGGGAAATCTTTCGCGCCAACGGCTTCCCAAAATTCCACGGCTTTTTCCTTAGTATTGAAACGAATTTTATCAAAGCCCTTGGGAAACTCCCTCTGGAGAAAATCCAGAATCTTTTGGGCTTCAAGTGTACCCGCGGCATACTCGATCCCGGCGTAAATATCTTCCGTGTTTTCACGGAAGATTACCATATCGACTTTCTCGGGGTGCTTAACAGGTGATGGTACACCACTGAAGTATCTAACAGGACGCAGGCAAACATAAAGATCAAGCATTTGCCTCATTGCGACGTTCAACGAACGAATTCCTCCGCCCACCGGTGTTGTGAGCGGTCCTTTTATTGCGACAGTAAATTCGGAGATCGCTTTAAGGGTATCATCCGGCAGCCACACTTCCCTTCCATAGAATTTGTTTGCCTTTTCACCTGCATAAACTTCGAACCACTCGATATTCTTTTTCCCGCCATAAGCTTTTCTGATACCTTCGTCAAAAACCATTTTGCTTGCTCGCCAGATATCCGGTCCCGTACCATCTCCTTCTATAAACGGTATGATTGGATTCTGAGGAACCTCTAATCTTCCATTTACAACTTTAATTTTTTCGCCCTTCGAAGGTGGCGTCAGTCTTTCGTATGAATTCATTCTAGTCCTCCTAATTTTGCAATAATCGGAACTACTTTATGGCTTTGCTGTTTTCCGATGGGCCGGCAGTTACACCAGCTGTAAAGTCTTTTACAGTTATGGGAATGCGAAACGGCGTGAGACGCGTTCGCCAACATATGAAAAGTCCAGGGAATATTCTGCAACACACTCTGCATCTATAATTGCGGATTTATTGGGTCTTTATTCAATTCTACGTTTTACGCTTATTTTATTGCGAATCTTGTCGGCATATTCCGCCATGTGTTCAGGAGACTCGTAAACTTTTAGATTCGGTCTGACTTTTAAGCCATCACCGTCATAGCGCGGCGCGACGTGAAAATGGAAATGGAAAACAGACTGCCCTGCCGCTATTCCATTATTGTTGAAGATGTTAAACCCTGCAGGATGGACCGATTCGATAATGGCCTTCGAAACAACCTGTAGAGCAGATACGATATCGTGAAGCTCCTCGTCGGGAAGGGCTGAAAAGTCCTTAAAATGCTTTCTGGAAACGACAAGAGCATGTCCAAAATTTATTGGGTTAATATCCAAAAAAGCAACGCTATGTTTTGTCTCAAACAGAATTTGCGCTTTTAATTTATTGTTTATTATGCTGCAGAACGGACATTCTTCTTCTTGCATTTATTTCTCTCTGGAGGAAGTCTCCTTCAAGCGACGTGCTCATCAAATATTATTCGTGAAAGGCCGCACTCGAATTCGCGCATTGTTTACATTTCTGTGGGAATTTCCTCAGAGAAACGTCTCTATAATTGAACGTTAATTGATGTAACTCATCGCCGGTCAATCGGTACAAAATGTGCGTCCCTTGGTCCTACATAATCCGATACCGGTCTGATTAACCGATTATCTGAATATTGTTCCATGATATGAGCAGTCCAACCGGCAACACGGCTTATTGCAAAAATTGGCGTGTAAAGGTCAATCGGGATCCCCAAATAATAATATGTGGATGCAGAATAGAAATCCACGTTAGGCAATAATCCTTTGTCTTTCTTCACGATCCCTTCAATCTTCTCCGACATTTCGTACCACTTGAGATTATCTATCGTCTCAGCCAGCTGTTTAGAGAATTTCTGAAGATGTTTCGCGCGAGGGTCCTCAACCTTATAAACTCGATGACCGAAACCAGGAACTTTCTTCTTCTGCGTAAAAAGGTTCTGCAAATAATTCTCAACATTAGCGACCGTTTTGATTTCCAAAAGCATGCTCATAACAGCTTCGTTCGCGCCGCCATGTAGCGGCCCCTTTAGGGTGCCTACCGCGGATGTCACGGCGGAATAAATGTCTGAAAGTGTTGCTGCAGTGACACGAGCGGCAAACGTGGAAGCGTTAAATTCGTGATCCGCTTGGAGCACAAGAGCACAGTCAAGAGTTTTAGTTGCGGTGGCACCCGGTTCTACACCGTTCATCATATAAAGAAAATTGGCGGAGTGCGTCATCGACGGGTCGGGCTTCAAGTAGTCACCTGTCTTCCGAAAAGTATGAAAATTCGCAACAATTGTAGGAAGTTTCGCTACAAGCCTTATCGATTTTCTCCAGTTTGCCTCCATCGAGTTATCTTTTACTTCTTCGTCAAAAAGTCCTAGATACGAGACGGCAGTTCGAAGTACATCCATCGGTTCCGCTGTCTTCGGGACCCCCCTTAGAAACTCGATGACTTGACTCGGCAGAGTTCGGTTTGACGCCAGCTCTTTTTGAAGTCTGGCCAGCTCATCCTTTTTAGGAAGTACCCCGTACCATAAAAGATATAGTACTTCTTCAAAAATCGCGGCCGTGGCAAGCTCGTCTATATTTATTCCTCTATAAACAAGTTCACCCCTTGTCCCATCAATAAAACATATCTTCGATTGACCGGCCACAATTCCATCCAGACCTTTTGAAAATATTACTGCCGGTTTTTTCATATCAATAGCTTCAGACATTATGGTGAGGTTCCTTCTTCTGTTTAAAAAAATTACCGGAATTAATCAGGATAATCAATGAGGCGATGCAAGAATGTTGTCGTAAATCGGTACTTTGTCGAGAATCGATTCAGCAGTTTTGGCCTGCTTGTCATACCGAAGATACGCTCGAGTTTGGGCATTATCGCCTCCAAATCTCCCTATGATTTCAAGAGTCAAGTATTCCGAAAGCTCCTTTGAATTCATATCAAATAGAAGCCGTTCATCATTCTTGACCTTGTCTGCGAGTGAAGTAAGGTCTTTATCGACAGATTCATTGTAATCAGAAGTGGAAGCCAGCGCCCGCGCATCGCCGATCATCTGGTCAAGAGCCGAATTATAAACAAAATTACTCTTCTCAATGAAGTGTTTGAATTGGTCTAATCCTTCATTACCTATTGTAAATTCCTGAGGTATAGAATCATGCTTAGATCGAAACTCTGTGGCAAAATTAAAGAAATATCCTCCATGCATGAGTTGTTGGACATAGTCGGAATATTTTTCATCCGCCACAGTACTGTCGGGAGTAATTCCTCCTAATTCATATACCGGCCGTCCATCAAGCGTCTTGAATTCTTTCCGGAGACTGTCCGGCGTTACGGCATCTTCCCCGTCCCGTCGTCTTTCATAATCTATTTTTTGAATACATCTGCCGCTTGGTGTATAATATTTCGCAGTAGTTATTTTGAGCTGCGCGTCATATCCCAAAGGAAGAACTGTCTGAACGAGTCCTTTTCCAAACGTGGTCGTTCCGACAATTACCGCTCTATCCAAATCCTGCAACGCACCCGTCACGATCTCGCTGGCACTCGCGCTATTCCCATTTACGAGAACGGCCATCGGGATATTAGGAGCTATCGGGTCCTGGTCAGAAATATACTTTTTGTCGGAAGACGGATCTCTGCCTTTAGTCATAACAATCAGGCTCCCCTTGGGAACAAAGAGCTCGACAATATTAACAGCCGATTCCAACAGACCGCCCGGATTATTTCTCAAATCCAAAATTATACCTCTAAGCTTAGTCCGCGCCATTAAGTCGGTCAGAGCATCCTTGACTTCTTCATCGGACCCTCGCGAAAATTGGTCTAACTTAATAAAACCGAGATTGGAATCGACTATACCGTAATATGATACCGACTTCAATCTAATTTCGGATCGAACAAGAACTACGTCGAATGGTTTTTCCTCGCCTTCCCGTTTTATTCTCAGTTTTACCTGGGTGCCGGGTTTTCCACGTACGATATCGCTAACGTCGTCGATCTTCATCTTGCTGACATCGGAAGTATCTATCGTCAAAATCTGATCGCCAATTCTTAAACCCTGTCGCTGTGCACTGTAACCGTCGAAAACACCGGTGATGATTACCTTGCCGTTGGCAGCTCCGATTGATACGCCGATACCCCCGTATTTCCCTGTCGTAAGCAAATCGATCTCCCCGCTATTCTTCTTATCCATATAAACGGTGTATGGATCGAGCGAGGTGAGCATCGCGTCTATCCCTTTTCTCATAAACTGGTCCGGTGAAACGGGGTCAACGTAATTTTCGATGACGTCTTTGTACACGTTCCCGAATAGGTCTATACTCTGTTTAACTTCAAAGAAATTATCGTTGTTGTCAACTACGACAAATCCTATGCTTGTTCCTATCAATAAGAACAATGTTATCAAAAAAACTTTACGGCGCATTTCTTTTTACCTTTTTAATTCTATTCATAACATTTTGAAATATTGTTTCAGACAGACTCTCGGTAGATTCTCTACCATCGACGGTCACAAACCGATTTGGTTCTTCGTTTGCACAATACGCAAATCCATCGATTACCCTCTGAAAAAACTCTAATTCTCCTTTTTCCATCCGGTCCGCTGCTCTACCGGAAAGAGATCTCCGTTCGAGCGCGGTTTCAATGTCTAACTTGAAAAGGAACACCACATCAGGAATAACGTTTTGAGTGGCGAAGTGGTTCACTCTTTTTATTTCTTCCACGGGAATTCCTCTTCCAAAACCCTGGTAAGCAATAGATGAGTAGAAGTATCTGTCTATAATTACGACTCTGTCGGATTCAAGCAATGGTAAAAGTTTTTCATGCGTGAGCTGAGCCCGGCTTGCACTAAAAAGTAGAAATTCCGTGATTGGATTTATCTTTAGGTCTGACCGGTGTAACAGTATTTCGCGGATTCCTTCACCGAGGGCGGTTCCACCAGGCTCGCGCAAAATAGCGTTTGACACCCCACTCCTATCAAGTCGTTTTGAGAGGATTTCTGCCTGCGTCGTTTTGCCACTGCCGTCGATTCCTTCGAACGCGATTAACATTACATAAAATAACCTCAGCGTAAACGTTTTCCAATTGTTACTGTAACCACTGTTTCTTTATCGAAAATTGAATATGGAAGACATAAATCATATATTTTCTCAGATGAAACGAAACACTAGGATAGTCAGATATGTTGTGGTACTGATTGGATTAATAATCCTTACAGCGGTTATTCTCTCTAAATTCGTTTTTAGCAGCGATAAGCTAACAGCCCTTGTCCTTCCAAGGATTAGCCAGATACTGAACCGGGATGTCTCCGCTGAGAATGTCGAGCTTTCGTTCTTTCCCACAATCGGCATTAGGATAACGGGTCTTCGGGTCTCAAATCCCAGCGACGGAAAATTTGACAGTCCATATCTCCTCGATTCCAAAGCTATGGTAATAGATGCGAAGATTCTTCCTTTATTCAAGAATAGACTTGAGATCAATAATGTTATTTTCTTCTCGCCTACAATCTTCATAGAACAAAACGACAGGAACAGATTAAACACCGATCAACTTTTGAGCGATACTTTTTATCGGGAGACCAAAAACGTGCGAGGTTCTCTCTCGAGTCTGCTTTTATCAAATTTTGAGATAGATAACGGAAATATCATCTGGTACAACAGCAAGACCGGAACCTCGGTAAAGTTTTTGAACGTAGATCTTGCTTCAAAGATAAAAACTGTCGTAGAGGAAAATAAGCTGGTCCTTAATTCGGAAGTTAAGGTCGAGAAGATTCAGCTTTGGAAGGGGAACTCACAATTATATGAAGGTAATTCTGTAAACGTAGCGGCAAAGTTAGATTACGATAAACGTCATGATCAAATTAATATCGAATCCCAAAGAGCGTCGGTATTCGGAATCGCTTTGAGATCTTCCGTTTCTTTTTCCTTCTATCCTCATTCACAATTGAGTATTTACGTGACAAATATCGATTCGTCCGCTCAGCGCCTTTATAACTTACTGCCGAAGTCTCTCCAGGATGTCATAATCGAAAGTTCGATAAAGGGTAAACTCGCGTTCGAATTTGACTATAATAAGCGCGAGCAGAACACAGAAGCGACATTTCGCATACATTTAAACGATGTCTATGCCCGTCTTCAATCCGACGATTCTCTTTCTATCCGCGAATTATACGGAACTTATTTTTTGAGAAATGACTCTTCGGCGATCTCATTTTCGATGCCAAGCGCGATCCTCGGAGAAAATTTTGCGTCTGTAATTTTCAATGTAATTCCACCGAGGACAGGCTCCGCCCGCATACTCCTCAATGTCGATTTGAAAAAGCTAGCCCACACCCTCGGAATGCCGAATGCCGATAAGTTATCAGGTTCGATAAAAGCAAAATACACTTTTGACTACGATTCAAAAAGAAATAGGCCGAATGCCGAAGGCTTAATAACATTTGCAGATGCTCTCATACAAATACCAATCGGGATCGATACCCTATACAGCGGGGAGTGCGATGGCAGTATCTCGATGAAAAACAATCACGCTTCTTTCAATAAACTACTTCTCCGTCTCGGCGCAAGTGACATCGTGTTCACGGGGGCATTCACCGATTACCAAAACCTTTTCCTCGGCCATGGATCGTCATTGCCATCATTAGAGTTGAAGATGGTCTCGAAGACATTCAGCACCATCGGGTTGCTGCCGCATATGAATCTCAACATCGGCAGGCAAACGCTCGCGTGGCTTCCCAAAGTAAATGTGTCTATGGATTTTAATATCGGAAAATTTATTTTTCCCACCGATACTCTCTCCCGGCTTTCTGGAAATCTTGAGGTACAGGACTATTTCGTGAGGTTGAACCGTCTCAACTATATTTCTCCCGTAGGAACATTCTCTGTTTCCGGATGGGCAGATTACGGTCAGGAAACCAGGATGACATTTGGGATAAAGACAATGATCGCTACGTGGAGCTTCGGTAAGTTGGTTCAGAGGTATTTGGGCGGAAAAGAAATTGTCGGTGGAATTGGGAAAGGGATTCTCGCGTTAAACGGTATTTGTGATGATTCGGGAAGAGTCAATCTCGCCGGACTCGGAGGTCGGGGACAATTCTCGATCACTAATGCGCAAATAAAGGATTACTCGGTTCTTAACAAACTATACGGCTTCCTCGGAAACTATGGAAAAGATTCACTCAAGATTGCATCAACGTCATTCGGTTTTGACGTAACGGAAGGAAGGATTTATTTCAACAGGCTAATCGCGTATGGAACGCCCTTCGACTTCAGATTGGACGGTTGGCAAGGATTTGATGGTACCTTAGATTATAAATTAACCTTAAGAGTTTACCTTCCCAGCAGCTCAGAGATAGTTGAACATTTGAAACCTTCCTACCCGGATCTCGTTCCTGCCCCTGACGGTGTGCTGGGAATGTCTTTAGTCGCAGGCGGTACAACGAACGATGCTCGTTTTACCATCGTCGGATTCAATACCAAACTCGCATCAAGCCTAAATGTTCAATCCCGTTACTATTTATCTTCCTTGAAGTGATGTTCGTTTCAAAAGGGCGGCGTGAAACCTCTATACCTTTTGCCGAAGGAACCGATAGGCCCCGACCAAAGAAATCCCTCGGACAAAATTTCTTGATAGATCCAAATATCGCACGCAAGATCGTGAATGGTCTGTCACTCTCAAATGATGAGACGGTAATTGAGATTGGCCCCGGAAAAGGAGCCTTGACCCGTCTGCTGGCTAATAAGGGCTCACATGTAATTGCTGTTGAAAAGGATATATATCTTTGCAGTCTGCTTGAAAAGGAATTTGCTTCAGTTCCCAACTTTGAATTAATAAACCAAGACTTCTTAGATTACAAATTCACGGACCTTAATAAAAAGGTCAAAGTCGTCGGAAACATTCCTTATAACCTGACGAGCAAGATCGTATCGAAGTTGGTGGATTCACGTTTAAAAGTAGATTTTGCGTTGCTAATGGTTCAGGACGAAGTAGCCGAACGCCTCGCCGCTGAACCCGGCACAAAGGCGTATGGAGCGATTTCAGTTCGTCTGCAGCTCACGGCACAAGTAAAGAAGCTATTTTCCGTGCCCCCGACATGTTTTCAGCCTATGCCGAAGGTCACCTCGCGTGTCGTGCAAATTTTATTTCATCAAACCGAACTCCTTAAGGGTGAGAACGAATTCATCGTCTTTGTTAAAAAGGCTTTCGGGATGCGGAGAAAAATGTTAAGGCATTTTGTTTCACATTTTTATGGAAGTTCCGCTGTTAATAAATTGCCAGAAGATTTTAGGGTCAGAAGGATTGAGACCTTCCCCCCAGAAGGAATTTATAATCTTTTTTCAATCTTAGAGAAAAATGATCGAATTAAATAAACTACGCCCCTTAGATAGGTTGAATATACTGGGCTTGATCGCAATTGCCGTAACTGTTTTAGTTTTTCACGACAGAATACCTCTAACACCGTGGATTATTGCCTCAAATTGCGTGGTATCACTGGGAATCGTGACATTGGCAAATTTTGGTTCCAGAAAAGAGGTCGGCCTAATCAAATTCATATCAAGGTGGTACACCCTTCCCTTGATTTTCATGACATTCAAAGAATTGTATTTAATGGTACACCCGATCAATCCACATGATCTTGATTATCTTTTAATCCAAATTGATAAAGGTATATTCGGAACCGATCCCACTTCTTTCTTAGATCGGATTTCGACACCGGGATTGACAGAATTTCTGCAGATCTGTTACAGCAGTTTCTATCTTCTTTGGATCATACTGGGCATGGATCTGCTATGGAATAAAAACGAGAAAGGTTTTTTGTTCTTTCTCTTTGTTTTGATGTATGGCTTTTACACCTCTTACATAGGATATATTCTTGTCCCCGCGATCGGTCCGCGCTTCACCCTTTACAATTTTGCAAATTTAAATAAGGACCTGCCGGGATTATATTTGACAGAATTTATCCGCGGCATTATAAATTCCGGCGAATCCATAACAAATGTTGCTCAGGCAGCTTTGATCGCACAACGCGATTGCTTCCCGAGCGGACATACCGAGATGACTATTATAACAATCGCTATTGCGATAAAATACAAGATGAAGTCTGCCATGATAATTGTACCGCTCGGTCTGGGTTTAATTTTTGCGACGGTATATTTGCGATATCATTACGGCATCGACGTGATCGCAGGAGCAATTTTCGGAATCTTCGTGCTTTCAACGGCAAGCTGGCTCGAATCAAAGATGAAAGGCAACAAGTTTGAAGAAGACTTCACCGCCAAATATCTTAATCCGAACAGTAGGAAAGAGGAGACAGTTTCCTCTTTAAGTAAATAAATCAGAAGTATTTTTACTGAGAAGATGAGACGGTAGGTATTTCCACACCCACCCGGAAATAGAAGTTCCATGGTGTGGATATAGTCTGCAATTTTTCACCTTTCCCGGGATTGAAAGCCTTCCCTGCGCTAAATTCTACAGGTCCAATTGGAGTATCGAATCCGAGTGAACCTCCGATACCTTGCTTTAGAGTTTTGAGTATTATGTTTTGTTGCTGCGCCCATACATCGCCAATATCGAAACGTCCCGATAAATAAGTATCAAAAAAAAGTTTAAGTGGAGATCTAAAGCGAAGATCAAAACTCGCGCGGAACACCTGCCTTCCCGTCAAAGCATCTTCACGCAAGCCATAGAATATATCTTGTCCTCCGAGGCTAAATTGTCTCGATATAGGAAGTGTCGCATTTCCAAATCCGAACTCATAATGCTGTCCGAAGGTAACACGGGTAAATAAACTGTGGTAAGTCTCATAGTCGAAGAATATTTTCGAATACGATATCTCACTATTGAGCCCTCTTAGCGATGTTTCGAAATAAACATTACTCAGTATCCCACTTGTTGGAAAACCCGCATTGTCTCGCGAATCAACATTCGAACCAACCTTGAGAGCTACGACTCTGTCTGAATAACTATTGCTATCAGGATAACTTTGTAATGACCTCAACTTGTCCCAACCGTACTCAAGGGAACCATTGACCATTCCAAATTTTTCCAACTGAGTGCCGATGGAGAATTTCAACCCATATCTAATAATCCGATACTCACCGTTCGAAAATATATCCCATTCGTTAGTGTTTCCTACGGCAAGCTGGTCATTGTACGTATAAACGTCCCTGAAACCGGTAGATGCACGGAAATCATAAGTGAGATCGGTATTGAGAATTCTAGTAGTACCGAAGTCAGCTTCGACCAATCTGTTTCTCACCCCGCCCGCAAACGATAACCCTGCTTGAGTTCCGCTGCCGAACAGGTCTTCATCCGAAACCGCGGTGTAAAGTTGCCCATTCCTTTCATTATCTGCCCTGAATCCTAATCTAACAAGCCGAGAGCTTTTTTCGGAAACGTCTATGGTGAGATCCGGATATGGTGTGAACTGAGTTGAAAGAAGGACCTGACTAAATAGTCCCGTACTATAGATGTCATTGATTCCTTCTATCGCTTTAGTTGTTGTGAAAAGTTCAGATGATTCCAAAGGGAATTCTCTTCTGATCAGAAAAGATTTCGCAACTTCATTTCCGTGTAAAGATATAACTGAGAGGTTTCCTTCGTCGATATCCAATTTCAATGTCGCGTCCGAGGAATCATAAAGTACAGTATCCAATCTTGCCAATCCGAGATCCGCATTTCGATAAATCCAAATTAAGTTCTCGCATGATCTATTAATCTGTTCGGGGGTAACATAATGGCCGATCAAATCGCTGAATGGCTTTACAAGCAGAGAGTCCGGAATCCGGTTATTACCCGAAAATTCAATATTAGAAATTAACAAAAGAGAATTTGCATAATAGGGGTTCTTGGAAATAGCAAAATTGTCGGTCTGAGAATGAACATGTCCGCCTTTGATTTGCTGTTGAGGAGGAGCAACGGCAAATTGTCGAGCCTTATAAATTGAATCGATCTTTGCTACTTGTTCGCTGGCGGAGATTTTCCCTTCAATTATTATCGAGTCCAAATTCGTAAAATCCGATGCCAGATGTCCTTCTAATTTCGGAGTTATAACCACATCTGCCTTCTCGAGCTGCAGTTTGTTTGATAGCTGCATCATAATGCTCGAAGCCTGATCAAGTGCGTCCCATGGAGTTTCAATGTTTGCTTCACTCCGCAGAGGGCTCGTAGCGTCGACGGCAATCACAATATCCGCGCCATATTCCCTCGCGACATCTACAGGTATATTTGAAATAAGTCCACCGTCGACTAATTCCAGGGTATCTGAGAGGATTGGAGAAAACACGACCGGAACGGTTGAACTTGCCCTCATAGCCTGGGCAAGATCGCCGGTCGATATTACAACTCTTTTCCCCGAAACCATGTCTGTGGCAACTGCTCGGAACGGTATTTTGAGATCGTCGAATGAACGGACGACTCGATATGGTGCGTTTAATACGAGCTGAGTTAGTAGAGTCGTGAGCCTTTGGCCGCTCGTGAGAGAAGATGGAAGAATAGGGGTTAATCCGTTTAACCTTATCACAAGAAAGCTTTGTTCCTCGTTCTCTTTCTGCTGTAGAAACAAGTCGCTTCGGCTTACAGCATCCGAGAGCGCCAGAAGCTGGTTCCAGTCCAGACTTCTCGCAATTGAATCTAGATGAGCTGCAGTGTATCCGGAGGAGTAAAGCCCACCAATTATACTTCCCATGCTGGTTCCGATAATCATATCAACGGGAATATGGGCCTCCTCTAGTTCTTCGAGGATACCAACCTGAGAAATTCCCCTTGATCCACCTCCGGAAAGTACTAATGCAACTTTTGGTCGACTACTTTCAAGGTAATGAAAAAATCTTCCTGCAACCTGTGTCGAGGGTGTTTGCGCAAAAACTATATTTACCAATCCTAAAATTAGCAATATTGCCCCGTGGGCCACTGAGATAATTTTTCTAGAAATACGCATTACTCTATTTTGGACAATTGATAATGAGACCAACGGTTGCTTAGAAAATATACAAAAAAAAGACCTAGGAAGAAAAGCCGAAGGGACAGCGGTATCTTACTAATATAGAAGATCCAGTTTAATCTTCTTGTGAGCTTCAGTTCATCATAGCTTCAAAGACAACGAACCCTACAATCAATAGCATCGCAATAAACAAAAACCAAAATGCCCGCTCGCGAACTATCTTAAATCTTCTTCGAGAAGTCACATACACTGACCTGCCCCCGTATTGTGTACCAATGTTAAGTTAGTTATTTGGTCAGGCATTGGCAAACTGACTCGGGTAAAAAGCTTCAGGTGCTGGGGGTCTGTACCCTAATGAACTGTGTGGTCTGACGGTGTTGTACTGGATCCTCCATTCTTCTGTGACAACTCTTGCTTCCATGACAGTATCAAATACTTCTCGATTAAGTAACTCATCTCTGAACTTTCCATTGAACGATTCGATGTAACCATTCTCCCAGGGACTACCAGGCTCGATGAAAGCTGTCGTGACGCCCAGATTGTGGAGCCATGTCCTGAGGAGCTCTGCAACGAACTCAGGTCCATTGTCCGAGCGGATGTACTGTGGTATCCCTCGGGTAATGAATAAATCCGACAAAGTGTCGATGACATCGTTGGCCTTGATCTTTCTGTCCACACGGATAGCCAGACATTTCCTCGTGTACTCATCGATGATGTTCAGCATCCGCAGAGATCTTCCATCGCTGGTTCGTTCTGCAACAAAATCATAACTCCACACATGATCTTTGTGTTCTGGACGAAGCCTGATGCAAGATCCGTCGTTAAACCACAGACGTTTCCGCTTTGGCTGTTTTTGTGGCACTTTAAGCCCTTCCTGACGCCAAAGTCGCTCTACGCGTTTATGGTTCACTCGCCATCCTTCTCTTCGGAGTAGGATCGTTATTCGCCTGTAGCCATAACGTCCATACTGGCAGGCAAGATCTACCATCCGATCTCTCAAGCGTTCTATAGCTGCATCCACCTTCATCTGTCGTCTTTGTGTCGATCTGGGCTGCTCTAAAACTAAGCACGTTCGTCGTTCTGATAACTGAAGCTCCTCTCGGATCTCTTCCACAGCCCGGCGCTTCTTCACCGGGCTCAGTAGTTTCCCCGTGCGGCTTCCTTCAGTATCGAGTTATCTATAGTCAGATCTGCTACCACCTTCCGAAGCCGCTGGTTCTCCTGTTCAAGTTCCTTGTACCGCTTCGCCTGGTCGACCTGGAGTCCGCCGTATTCCTTTCTCCATTTGTAATACGTCGCGTCGCTGATACCAAGTTGTCGAACTACCTCCACTAGTGTCTGGCCTTTTGCCAATAGAACTTCTGCCTCTCGCAGCTTTGCTACAATCGTTTCTACTGTGTGTCGGGGCTTTCCCATTGTCGTTTCTCCTTTGATCCATAATATACTTTTCACGAAGTTTAATTTGGATCTCTTTTTCGGGGGCAGGTCAACACTCCGAGGACAATAAAAACCGCAGCGTTACAGTTGGGACATCTTTTTACTTTTATGATCCAAAGGGACTTTAAGAGTGACTCCCAAAAGGAGGAAGGATAATCGCTGTGCAATTTTACATCAGCAAAACAATCAGGACATTTTCTCATCGTCGTGGCGTTCCATGCTTAAGGAATTGGGGGCTAATTTTATTTAATTACAACAGAATTTGCCAAACCTTTAAATAGTTTTAAATGATAAAACTCACATGTTTTATTTAAGACCGTCTCTCCCCATCCATAACCCCTCTCGTGGATTAATATAACGGTATCAAATAATTTTTTATAAGATTCTCAAAAAGAGTGGGCACGGTGGGACTCGAACCCACAACCTCTGGCTCCGGAGGCCAACGCTCTATCCAATTGAGCCACGTGCCCTTAACAAAATCTAAGTACGATGTTATGAATTTCCAACTGGAATAAACCTTTTAACCGGAAATAATTCCATCTTGAATTTTTAATACGCGGTTCGCAAGTCCCGACAAATGGTCATTGTGAGTCGCAATAACAAAAGTTGTCTGATGGTTCTTGCACAGATCCAGGATCAATTCATGCAACGACTTTGCCGTCACGGAGTCGAGATTTCCAGAGGGTTCATCAGCAAGAACGACTTTAGGATTGTTTATCAAAGCTCTTGCAACCGCAACCCTTTGTTGCTCCCCGCCGCTGAGTTCAGACGGGCGATGCTCGGCCCGGTCTGCCAAACCGACCTCGGCTAAAAGTTTTGCCGCCAGAGGTTTGACGTGAGATAGTCTTTTCCCTGCTATCATAGCAGGCATCGAGACATTTTCTATGGCAGAAAATTCGGGAAGCAAATGGTGAAACTGGAAGATAAATCCAATTTGAAGGCTTCGGAATTCAGCGAGCTCGTTATCGGGAAGCTTGAAGACATCTATTCCATCATAACGAATCGTCCCGCTGGAAGGTCTGTCGAGCGTTCCAAGAATATGAAGAAGCGTGCTTTTACCCGCTCCGGATGCTCCGACTATCGCCACGATTTCTCCAATGGAAATACTTACCTCAATCCCTTTCAGCACACGAAGTTCATTGTTGCCGATGAAATAGCTTTTAAAAACTTGAGACGCTTCAATGATGTTTTTGGACAAGTTCACTCCCATCTCACTGCTTCGGCAGGATTTATTCCGGCGGCACGTCTTGCCGGGTAAAGAGCGGCGATCGAAGATATTAATATTGCTATCAGACCAACTACGATGAAATCAATCAGGTGCATGGAAACAGGAAGCGCAGGTATAATATAGACCGAAGTATCGAGTTTGAAAAGCTGGTATTTTATCTGTGCTTCACTGACAAGGAAGCCCAGAAAAAGTCCGATAACACTTCCGAGTAATCCGACACATATCCCTTCAAAAAGATAAATCCTCATTATGCCCGATCGCGTTGCGCCCATAGTTTTGAGTGCGCCGATTTCACGGCGCTTTTCAATAACAGTCATCGTCAGTGAGCCGAGTATATTGAATGCAGCCACGATAATAATTAACGACAGGACAATATAAGCCACGATGCGTTCCAGCGTCATCATCTGATACAAATCCTTATGAAGATCGTACCATGTTTCAATTCTCACTCCGGTAAGGATATTTTCCAGTTTTGTTTTTACTTCGTTTGATTTGTTGATATCCCATAATTTGATGTCGATTCCATTTACCATTTCCGGAGATGATTGCATCCCGGGAGAAGAAAACAGATCCTGGGACGCCGGAAGATTTACAAATGCATAGTATCCATCATAATCTTTATTTTTGGATTGGTAAATTCCGGAAACGACGAATTTAGCAACCTTGGGCTGGTAGAATTGAGTGAGGCTCCGTTCTATTCCTGCGGGACTGATAATCGCAATCGTGTCTCCAACAACCGCGCCGAGAGCGTCCGCTAAGGAAATACCGATAAGAATTTGATCCTCGTGCTCAGGATCCAGAAAATGACCAAGGACAACGGAATTCGAAAGGCTTGAAATTATTTCGTTCCCTACTGGCACTATCCCCATTATGCTTACCGCCCTGTTGACACCTCCTGACACCACCATAGCCTTATTGCTTAAGAACATCGTTGCTGATTTCACTTCGTGAATCGATTGAACTTGAGCCAGATCTTTTTCCGGATCGGAGATATACTCTCCGGAAAGCGCCGTTATTCTGATATGCGGATCAAAATTCACGAGAATATTTGTGACTAATCCTTGAAAACCATTGAAGACTGAAATGACGACGATAAGTGCTGCTGTTCCAACAATGACTCCGATAAGGGATATGAAGGAAATTATAGAAACTGATGCGACCTTGCGTTTTGATTTAAGATACCGGATTGCGATAAAGGCTGAGTATGACATTTATCTTTCGACTTGTCGGATCATCAATGAAACCTTACTGATTCAAGTGGATCGAACGATGAGGCTACCCGTGCGGGTAAGTAAGAAGCAATAAGAGAGAGGACAAAAGCAATTCCACCAATAACAAAGAAATCGGACATTTGAATAGAAACCGGCACTGTATTCATGAAATAAACATCCCCCGGAATATGTATGAGATTGTATCTGCTCTGAATTTCTAACAAGGCGTAAGACAACGCTGCGCCAATCAGAGTTCCCGCAGTGCCGATGAACGCTCCCTCAATCAGAAAAATCCTTGAAATTGATCTGCGGCTTGCGCCGAGGGTTTTCAATACGCCTACGGCATTTATCTTCTCAAGAACGATCATCAGGAGAGTTCCAACAAGGTTAAGCGTTGCAACTAAAATAATGAGAGCGATGATAAGCGGTATCGGTTTCTTTTGAAGCTCAATCCAGGCAAACAAGTTGCGATACATCTGGTACATGGTCCTCGGATAATATGGGTAGCCAAGGGTTTTCTGAAGAAGATCCGCCGTGTTTTCGATCTGCGTAAGATCCGCAACCATGATGTCAAAACCTGACACACTCCCCTCAGGGATATCAAAAAGATAAGAAGCAGCCTTAATGCTTGTGTAACCATAAAGATCGTCGTACTCAGACATGCCCGTCTCGTAAGTCCCGGTCACAACGAAGGGGAGAACTCTCGGTGGATTAAGGGGCGAAGGAAGGCCTTCGACTCCGAAGATAAAAACCGTATCCCCGGCATCGACGTTTAGTCGACGTGCAAGTTTAGATCCAAGAAGGAGCGGGTTCATGATACCGGCATTATTAAGTTGGTATTTACCCGATTGTATTTCGTTACGAAGGTTACTATTGTCATACTCGGGTAGAATTCCTTTAAGCAAGATTCCCTCCGTTGAAGCTCCGCCGGTTTTGTTTGCACGTATCATCGCTTCGTGCTCGACAAACGGGGAGACAGATTTCACGTTTGATTCTGCCGAGATCACACGAAACGCGGACGCATAGTCCGGAAGCGGAACTCTTTCGAATCCCTGGATTTCGATATTCGACGTAAAGTTTGAAACATTTTCTGTAATCTTCTTCTGGAAGCCGTTCAAAATTGAAATTGTAATCAGAAGCGCCATGATTCCAATTGCAAGACCGGCAGTTGCAAAAAAGGTAAGGAATGAGACGAATCTGTTATGAGAGCGGGATTTTATCAACCTCCTTGCGACAAAATATGAATATGACATTATTTATTTTGGGCTCTCACCGCTTGCGAGACCAAACTCCATTAAATAGCCTCGGATGAATTTGTCAAGGTCTCCATCCATCACGCCATAAACATCGCTCGTCTCAACGTCCGTTCGATGGTCCTTAACCATATTGTACGGGTGAAAAACGTACGACCTGATCTGGCTTCCCCACTCGATTTTTTTCTTTGTCCCTTCGACAGCATCCCTCCGGGCTTCCTCTTCCTCCTTGCGGCGCTGGTACAACCGAGACCGGAGCATCTTCATAGCGTGTTCCCGGTTTTGAAACTGCGACCTCTCCTGCTGACAGGCAACGATAATTCCCGTCGGAACGTGAATCAATCTCACCGCGGTCTCAACTTTGTTGACATTTTGTCCCCCATGGCCGCCTGAACGAAAGGTTTCAAATTTCACATCTTTAGGATCGACTTCTATGTCGGCGTTCGCTTCGACCTCCGGATAAACAAAAACGGAAGCAAAACTTGTGTGGCGTCTCGCGTTTGAATCGAACGGAGAAATCCTTACAAGCCTGTGGACACCGTTCTCTGCCTTCAGATAACCGTAAGCGTATTTTCCGGTCACCTCTATGGTTACATTTTTTATTCCGGCTCCTTCCCCTTCAAGAAAATCCACTACATCCATCTTGAAACCGCTTCTCTCGCCCCAGCGGGTGTACATCCTCATGAGCATTTGCGACCAGTCCTGAGCCTCAGTCCCTCCGGCACCGGCGTGGATTACCAGAATCGCATTCTTATCATCGTCGTCGTTTCCAAGCATCTTCTTAAATTCGATATCTGATATAAATTTCTCGGCTCGGTTGAGCTCATCATCCACATCCTTCGTCTGGCTCTCATCGCCTGATTCTTCTGCAAGTTCAATGAAGGCCGATGCGTCCTCGACATATTTCGAAGCTTTTTCCCAATCATCCACCCACGCCTTGGTGTCATTTATTCGTCCCATCACTACCTGGGCTCCCCTATTATCATCCCAAAAGTCGACTTCCAGAGTTTTTTGATGAAGCTGATCTATCTCTGCACGTTTCCCGTCAACGTCAAAGAAACCTCCGAAGATTCTCTATTCTAATTTTTAAATCAGATAATTTTTGTTTCTGTGGCTCTAACATCATCGTACCTTTTTGTTTCTAATTTAAACCACGACTGCGACATAGACAATGACGATCATGCCGACGTCCTCCTCTCGCTCCTCACGGCTAGTTACAAATCGCATTAGTAGTTCCACTTACGATATCACAACAGATCCATTTATCTTCATGTCCGTATGGAAATAATTGGTGAACCAGCAATCTCCTCGATTTCACATCAAGGGTTTGCTTAGCGCAGAGGGGGTTAAGTGCGAAATACTATTGCCAGAGGAACCCGGACTTTGCAACGCATTTGGGAGTAACCGCTAAGTAAGGTGAGTGAAGATCCTTCCTACATTCTTCAAAGGAAAAATCCCTACTTGTTCGAGTAAGTCCCCTCAGACAATACGGGCAAAGCCTCCCTTACATTAAGTGGCACAAAAAGTGGCGACAGCTTAGTAATACTCTTACCTTCCCTCCACCATTCTAACGGAGTAACTCCCCATTTCTCCTTGAATATATTTTCGTTCGCCCTGATAAATTCTTTGTACTTCTCAAGTCCGTCTTTTCCAAAACTTCTGCTCCCAAAATGGTGAATGAAAACATCGCCAGCGATCACGATTTTGAAACCGGCAAGGCTAGTGCGTATGCAGAAATCGTCGTCCTCGCAATTTCCAATACCGAAAACGACATCAAGACCTCCAAGTTTATCAAGAACCGTTCGCTTAATAAGCATGCAAAAACCTGCTATTCTTGAAGTTTCAAACCACGACTTGCGGTTTTTCCTCCTATAGCTCGCAGCAAATTCATGTATTTGACTCGTCTTCCGGTAAGTCACGCTTCTCTCCAACTGGTGCCCGCTTATCCTGTTGCTCATCGGTCCCACGACGCCGACCTTAGGGTTGCTCTCGGCACATTCAATAAGCCCTTCAAGCCAGTTGTCGGAGACTATCACGTCGTTATTCAATAAGACTATATAATCACCTTTTGCAATTTCCATTCCCTGGTTGCACCCGGCAGGAAATCCTAAATTCTCTTCGTTGAAAATCGCGCGTATGTCTTTCTGCGCTTTCAGGTATTCGACGGTCCCATCGCTGGAGGCATTGTCCACCGCGATTATTTCGTAGGGGGTTTTAGTACGTCTCCTTATGCTATCAATTGTAAGTTTCGTGAATTCAAGTTGGTTATACGTGAGGATTATTATCGAAGCAAGTTTTTCTTCAACTCTGCAGGGCTCAATGACCTGATCCAGCAAGATATTTTCAAGTCGTTTCTTTCCTGCATCGAATGACCACTTGGATTCCATTTGCTTTCTGCCGTTTCCGGATAAGCGTTCCCACATTTCTTTGTTCGAATACAAGTCAATAATCTTCTTTGCCATGTCGTCAGGATCATCGGCAACCATAATATCCATGCCATCCTGTAAACCGGTTCCTTCAACTCCAACTGATGTCGTCACGACCGGTACACCGTAAGATAGAGATTCGACGATCTTCCCCTTCAATCCGGCACCATATCTCAACGGCGCAACCACAACCCTGCACATGTTGTAGTACTTAGAAAGATCTTCAACGTACCCAGCCACGACTACTCCCCTTGAAGCTATCTGGATAACTTCCTTCTTTGGATCATTTCCAACTATATAGAAGGTGATTTCGGGAAAAGCTTCCTTCACCTTTGGAAGGACGCCACTGATGAAAAATTGGACTGCATCGAGATTGGGAGTATGATTGAAATTTCCAACGAACAAGATTCCCTGACGATTTCCAAAATCCGACCGGATTTCGGGAAGATCGTGGACAACGGGCCTAATGTCGATGGGCACTTCCGCGACTTCCTTCATCAGCGCCCGTTTATCTTCTTCAGTTACGACCCAAAGCCTGTCTGCTTTCTTGTAAATCGCCACTTCGCGCTGCTTGTTTGCGAGCCCCTGCACTTTCATATCAGGATTACCTTTAATCTCTGCCTCTCTAAGTTCCCGAACGTAATGAATATCTTCCGTGTCTATGATAACTATCGTTAAAGGTGAGTATTTTCTGACTAGAGGTAAGTAGTATTCTGCGTGATGCCAGAAGTCAATCAATGCAATGTCAAATTCTCTTTCTTTGAAAACACTTGCGTAGTCAATTTTCTTGTACGCTGCGGCAAACCCTATGTGTGACATCGCGTCAGGATCTCCAGCATAAGTTTCGATCCCCAATTCCTGGAGGATTGGTTTGTAAACATCATCCAAGCTTTGACGTCCCGAGATGAATGTTACGTGAAAACTCATCTTCCTGAGAATTTTCAAGATGTTGAAGAGGTGAAGCGAACCAGCCGCCCTGTCGAACATGGGAAGTATCGGGTCGGTGACAAAAATTCTTTTTACTATTCCTCTCGATGAAGCCTTTTCCACATTTCGGGGATCGTTGGCGTATTGCTCGATTAGCGCCGATTTCCATTTCTCGATGAACTTCGGCCTATTGATTATCTGGAATTTCTTGAAACCCTCATTCAGATTCGTCCCGGAAGTTACACCTTCATAGTGTACAAGCGAACTTCTCGGCTGATAAAAAACCTTGTAGCCGAGGTTCCTGATTGCGAAACACAAATCCGCATCCTCATAATATGCTGGAGCATATAGCAAGTCGAGTCCGGCGACCTTGTCCCAAAGATCTTTCCTGACCATCAAAGATGCGCCGGATATATAATCAACCTCTCTTACAAAATTGAACTTCGGATGGTTCGGATCTAACCCTCTTCCATAGTTCCAGCCGTTTCCATCAGAGAATGTTATCCCGCCGGCTTCCTGAAGCCTTCCGTCAGGATAAATAAGTTTCGAACCGACTGCGCCGCAGTTCGGAGTCTTTTCAGCGAATTCAACCAATGATTCGAGCCAATTTTCATTTACTTGCGTATCGTTGTTAAGAAGCAAAATGTATTTCCCCTGACCGGACTTTGCACCTACATTACATGCCTCAACAAATCCAAGATTGGTTTCATTGTGGATGTATTTTATTCGGTTATCCCTGGCAGATAAATCCATCAAGTAAGCTCGCGTGTCATCGGTCGACCCGTTATCGACGACGATTATTTCAAAAGCTTGATGGTGGGCACGTGAAAGGATGGATTCGATACACCTTTCTGTAAATTCTACCTTGTTGAAGACCGGAATAACTATCGATACAAAGACGGGCGCGTTGGTCGATGAATCGCTGCAAATAACGGCAGTTTCATCTGTGCTTGGCGTAGATTTTTGTGAGTCTTCTGCCCTTTCCTGACTATCAATGCTTTTTAGCTGCATCAAGATCTGTTTTCGGAATTCAGAGTCCTTAGAGATCATCAGCACTTTGTTGTAGAAGAACTTTGCGTCTGTGTTGCGTTGAAGATGAAGACAAATTTTTGCAATTGCCAGGAGAGTTTCGACATCCTGTGGCGCTATTTTTAATACAGCCGAATATGCATTTAAGGCATCCTCGATCTTGTTCGTTCTCAAGTAAAGACTTGCAAGGTTCTTCCTTGCCACGATGTTTCCAGATTCCAGAACCGACAGCCGATTTAACAACTCAATCGCTGCATCTACTTCAGCTCCCATAGAATAAAGAACGGCGAGGTCGTTCAGGCAGGCAGAATCAAGCGGCTCAATTTCCAATGCTCTTTTGAGATCTTCTTTAGCCTCATCATATTTTTTTTCACCAATTAGGAGTTGAGCCTTGGCATATAAATCGTGTACAAATTGTTTCTTTCTGTTGTCAATTTCAGCTTGCGTGGGAAGCAATGAAAGTACATGCTCGAAGTTCTTTGTCGCCTCATCAATAAAACCTTGCTTCATCAATTCTTCCCAATTATTCATGAACACCAGGTAGTCATCCTGTTGTATTACATTCGCCCATCTTTCGAGCAGGAGGCGCTGGTTCAGGTCCATTCTCGACTGCCTCCCTTCTGATTTACCTTCATGGTGAATCAAGACACTCGCGGGATTGTAAACAACTCTTTTCCCGCGACCGCGGACTTTCAAACAAAAGTCAACATCCTCGTAACCATTCAAATATCTCTCATCGAAACAGCCGACATCAAAAAATAAGTCACGGTTGACAAGCATGCAGGCGGCAGTGACCACCTGATAGTCTCTTTGCCTATTAGCAAAGATAAAATCGGACGGATATCCCTTGTAGATATGGTACGGGAGTTTATTTTTATCGATCGCGACACCGGCATGTTGTATCGTGCCGTCCGGATAAAGCAACTTACTTCCGACAATACCGACGTTCTCTCCTTCATCGGTAGTTTTCAGCAATTCCTCAAGCCATCCCGGCTGAGCCTCGGTGTCGTTATTCAGGAAAACGAGATATTTCCCTGAAGATAAGCGAGCGCCTTGATTGCAAGCTCTGGCGAATCCAAGGTTTTCCTCGTTGCTTATGATTTTTATCTTCCTATTTAATGTGGCTAAGTACTCACCTGTTCCATCAATAGAAGCGTTATCAACAATTACAATTTCAAAATCTGTTCGGTTCGTATTCTCGGCTAATGCCTCAAGGCACCTTTGTGTGTACTCAAGCTGGTTAAAGACCGGAATGATTATCGAGGTAATAATGCCGGGATCTCTTTTGCTCAACTCGTCTGATTTTTGCATTGAACTGGACGTTTTTATGTCGATCACGTCTTTACTTTGCCCAAGTGCAACCAATCCGCTCATTGCTTGAAGATTATTTTTGTCGAGAGAAAGTACTGACTTGTAAGCTTCTTGCGAACTTTCGATTTTTCTTCCGTTTGCTGCTTTCAGAGCCAGGTCAAGGAGTAATTGTATATGGAATCGGTTTTCGTTATTGAAATCCAAATGAAGGTGTGTGGCGGTTTTCATTACATTAATTTTCACATCGACAAGTCTTCCGAGCTTTTTAATTGCATCCCCGATATGCCCTTCAGCACCTAACTTCTCCGCCTGGATTCTTAAATCACCAATCCATTCGGTCAATTTTTTTCTTTGAAGATCGACTAAACCAGGTATCTTTGAGCAATGTTCAGCATACTTTGCGTAAACGATCGCTGCAGTACGTCTGAGGTCCTCTTGCCCGCGGCTTGTCATCGTGCTGCCATCGTGGCGCCATGTGAATCGACATGTCACCTTTCTCACGTGTACGAAATTATAGTTAAGAGCAATTCGGACCCACAAATCCCAATCGATATGCGAAGTAAGAGACTCGTCGTAGATTCCGACTTCATCTAGAATGGACCGTTTGTGCATCACGCAAAGTATCGGGATGAAGTTTGCCACCAACATCTTTTCCTGCTTGAAATCTTCTGAGTAAGGGACAGTCAGGCTCATCGTGACAAACCTTCCATCCTGTTTCACCTGATTTGCCTGATGGGCATCTGTGTATGCAACGGAGCAATTATCGTGAATGAGTTTTCTGACTAAGGTTTCGATGTGATCCGGATAAAAAATATCATCGTCATCGATATAGCAAATGTATTCCCCCGTTGCGGCTTTGATGCCGGTATTCCTTGCTGCTCCGGATCGCTTGTTCGTCTCGTGATCGAAGTACCGCACGTTCAACAAAGAGATAAATTCGTCGACTATATGACCGACGCTCTCGCCGGCATCGTTAACGACTATGACTTCCAAATTTCTATACGTCTGCTTACTTATGCTTGTCAACGTTTCACGAAGACCTTCAGGCCTATTGTATGTGGGGACAACAATTGATACGAGCGGAAATCTTTCCAGCACGGCATCGTCGCAGGCTTGCTCCCCGGAATTAGTCGCCTGAAATTTAGTCCGTGCCATTTGCTGAGAGGCTGCGTTGTCTTCCTGCGCTCCTTTAAGATCGGACAGTTCTTTTGTAAGCAATCCCTTCAATATCTTCAAATTCTTTTTTGCGATCCCGTTGTCTGGATCTTTATCAAGTACGGCTCCAATTGTTTCTGCAGCGGACTCAAAATCCTGGGTGAGAATCTTGATCACTGCTAAATCGTTCAGTGCAGCCACATCTTTCGGCCGCTGTGCAAGAATGACCTTAAGCGCTACCTGTGCTCTATATAATTGTTTTGATTGGATAGCAGTTTCTGCTTCACCCAACAGCTCTTCACAACTTCTAGGAGGCTCTATTGACCGTGAATGTTCCTCCATGGTTTCAACTTTCTGAAAGTTCATCACTCTCCGGATTGAATTCATCTGACGTTCAACCTTAAAATCGTTCTCCATCCTCTTCCTTCCGGCTAGTCCCATCGTCTTCCGCAACTCCGGATCGTTAATAAGTTTAACAACATATTCCGCCATGCCGTTGACGTCGCCTTCCTGCACTAGAAATCCCGTGACATTATGCTCAACGGCCTCGGGAATTCCTTCATGAAGGGTGGAAACTACTGGCAAGCCGTAAGAAGATGCTTCCAGGATAGTATTTGGTAAACCCTCCGCATCGCCCGTTTGTGGATCAGTAATAGAATGCTGGACGAATATGTCTGCTTGTCGAAATCGATCTTTCGTGGACTTAAAGGGTTGAGCGCCATGAAGCCGAACATATGCGGACATTTCATTCTCCCGAACGAATCTCTCAACTTCCTCTCGAAGGGGGCCGTCACCGATTATATCGACCCGCATATTCGGCACCGCGTTATGAGCTTTCTTAATTGATTCAAGAAGTAGTATTGGTCCCTTCTTTGGCACAAGCCGCATAACGGAAAGGAGATTAACGATACCATCTTTTTTGTGAAGAGCGAACTCAGTTGGAATTTCAACCCCGTAATGAATACAATGGATCTTCTCGGATGGAATCCCGACCTGGACAAGTCGTTCTTTCATTACTTCAGAAACGGCGATTACACCGGTAACGTTTTGTCCCAACCATTGATAATATTCTACCATCCTGGATTCACGGAGCATTTTCGATGCATCAAACCCATGAAAGTGCATTAAGATAGGGAGATGGAATTTCCGCGCGTTCAACTCAACCATTTCACCACCGCAGGAACCATATTGACATAGGATGTGCGTTACATCGTGACTCTTGAGGAATCCAACAACCTTGTTTTCATTTATCGGGCTGTACTTTGCGGGTCCAGTTTCAAATGGAACAAATAGAATCGGGAAGTTTGCTTGAAAATCGTTCGCTACCTCGCGCGCGATAACAACTGTCCTTCCTGGGGAAAGAAGTTCAATTTGCCTTTGTATGAATGTCTCGGATACTGCGCCTACGACCGGCGTTAAGATTGCCAGGGAAGGTACTTCTCTATCCGACACAATGGCTGGTTTGCTTCTATCATTGCGATTAGTCACGATTTCAAGATTGTCCTTGGATGAAAGATGACGTTCGTGACCCTCTGCCAATTGCTCTCTTTTTACAACTAACTTCGACCTGTTTTCAATATCTAATTGTTGCCGATGAGCGCATATTACTTCATTGGCCTTCCTATCAAATTTATAATTATGGTATGCATTCAGATGCTTAATTAATTTGATCCTGGCTTCATGAAAACTCGCGTTGAAATCAGGAGCACTTGTTAACCCTTTTTCATGCCTCCTGTAGACACTCATTATTTCTGGAATTTTTACGAGGGGCCCTTTCGAAGACACTATCGAAAATACAGCCATATCACCACTCGATACAGTACTAAGCCATTGAGGGAAATCGATTAATCCATTCTTGAACACAAATGATGAAGTATGAAATGGTGATTGGGTTGCAAAGGTATCTTCTTCGGTTAATGTCGTGGGAGCTTCACGGCCGAAAATTCTTCCCTGTCTACCGTCGTCATAAATCTGCTGAGTTTCATGAAAACAACCGGCATAATTGGGATTTCCTTCGAGAAGATCAATTTGTTTTTGAAGCTTCAACGGGTCCGTCCAATAATCATCGCCCTCACACGTTGCAATATATTTGGCTTTAGCCTCATTCCAGACAATTGGAAATACTGCCCGTCCTTTTGATTTCTGATTTTCTTTTTGGTAGATACACCTAATCAAGTGAGGATGCTTGCGTTCATATTCACGAATTATTTCAGTAGTCCCGTCAGTTGAACAATCGTCGTAAATTAAAATTTCGATCGGGAATTCTGTCTTTTGAATTAAGAAACCCTCTATCGCATCCTTAATATATTTTTCGTGATTGTACGTTATGCAGCAAACACTCAGCAGCGGTTCCATCACACATTCTCCTCAGCCCTGATTAAAGGCTTGAGTTCCAAGTTCGGAATAAATTGACTGAGACAATATTCGGCGTCTTTAACTTTAACTATCCTTCCATCGATCATTACCCTTTCATCTTCCAACCATTTCATGATCTGGATGAGCATCGGCACCTGTTTGTCTAATATTTCATCGTACTCTTTAAATCCATCAACCACACAAATGTTTTGCATAATTATTTGACCGGTATCAATTCCTGCATCAATGAAATGGGCGGTATTTCCAGCTACAAAGCTTCCGTAGGCAATGGCTTGATCGATCGACTTCATGCCCGGAAAAGCAGGTAAAAGGGATGGATGGAAATTAATAATCCGGCCTTTGTATTCACTGAGTATCTGACCTTTCAACAATCTCGACCCGAAAACAAACAAGTAATCGATTTTAGTGCGGCCCATGGCATGGAACAGACTATCAGACAAAGTTTGGGATCTATTATTCGCCGTAGTTGTAGACAGGTCGAGTTGAATGATTTCTATTCCATTCTTCGTACAGATATCTACTAACGGATCATTCCTTTGGTTGTCTCGGAAGACAAACGAAATGCTATCCAGCAACGGATGCAGCTCTCCCGCATTCATCATAAAGTTGATCGCTTTGATTAGCCTTGTTGCCATATTGGAAACATAGAACCCAAATTTCATATATATAACGATTCCTAAACCAGTGTATAATTGTTCATGAGCTGCTGAATGCGTTCGGTATCATTAAACATCATGATATCCAGGATGGATAAATCCCGAACGAATTCATCCCCGAATTGTTGATATGAATAGTCTTGTGTTTTGATAAAATGGAGTTCCACGCCATGTTTGATAAATTCTGACTTGTCATACAAGTTTTGTCCTCCAATCGCGTTGACATATTCTTTGGCCCCCGTAGTTTCGCAGATAGCTATTACTTTTTCCTGACTGCGCAAAGACGAGTCAACGTTTATTGTAGAGGAAATTACAATCTTCGTCTCTATCTGCAGGAAATCGATAATTACCATTAAAGAGTTATGGATGAATTCGAAAAGATTCTTGGAGCCATACAAAAAGCACTGCTCGATCAGAGGCATTACTTTTGAATAGTGCGGAGCTTTGCTGTAAGCCGCATTAATCCGGCGTAATAACTTATCTCTATCGACCTCATAATTATCTGAAAGATACCGCTGGTTGATATTTAGAAAATCAGATCCCTTTTTTAACGGCAGCGAAAACAGGCAATCCTTCCCTCCCTGCAAAAGCCTATTACGCTGCACCCATCCTGCTTTGCTGAATTGGATGTTATCATACACCACAAATTCATCCACGGACTTGAGCAACTGGAAATAACCGATGTAAGGAAGGAAGTAAGGCTGCATAATCGCCAGTCTCAACTCAAGCACTCCCTCATTGCCTTGTCGGGAGTGGACATTGGATTTTCTAGAAGCACCGAGGGCAACAAATTGAAATTCATTCTCGCCAAAGCCTGAACTTCAGGAATCCTATTTCTAAGGTGCTGTCGGATTACTTCTTTGTTCTTCCAACATTCATTTATTCTGTAAATCATTTCATCTGAGTTAGATGGATCTGCCACATACTCTGATACTCCTGCCACTTCAGCGAAGCCACGCAGTTTATGAGCCTTCGGTTCATGTCCATAATCGATAATGACAGTCGGCACATATTGACTCAGGCCGGATACCGCCGCGTGAATGCGGCCGCTTACAAGCATATCAAATTTTCTTATGATTGCTTTCGTTTGTCCACAATCGTACAATCCCTTGATAGTGAAAAAGTCCTTCGTTCGTCCTCGTGCGGCTAAAACCTTCATCAACTGGTCTAGAATCTGGTGATCCCTGCCGGGAATAATTCTAAAGTCGGGTGGCTGGGTGAAACCGTTGTTGTGAGAAAGCAAGCATACCCGAACACCAATTCTTCTTGTCATGAATTCAATAGCATTTGCAAAAACTTGATACTCATCGTCGTCACGAGGCCATCGTCCGTATGGTCCTTTTGGCATATTCCATCCACATAAAACGAACCCTACTGTCGGTCGTGATGAGTGGTTTAGATTTTCCCTTTCGTATATCTCTTTCATTTGATCGTCTGTCGGAGTTTTAAATAAGAAAGCCGGACAGGCCAAACTTACTGTCTTGTCCAATGAGAAATGCTGTTTTCGCAATATTTCAAGACTTAATGGTTCACGAACTGTCACTTTATCAAAACGTCTTAGAACAAACTTGGCAATCCATCTGTGAAACAGGTTCTTAAATGGACCGGGTGAGCCGGCGACCATAACGATCGGCTTGCCCAAGAGGTGGGCAGTTAGGTCCTTGCAAGCACCGACCACAAATCTTCTTTTCCCAACCAGATCCGCATTATCTCCCCATATATCTCCGCTGAAATCAATCACTAAATCTGATTCGAAAACTTCCTTCATGTATTCTGTTTGATCCGCGCGAAGATTGAGGAACCTATAGATTCCTCCACATAATAATTCATAAATATTCTTGAGAAGATTTTGAGATCCCCATGAGTAGTACAATTCCATCGGCAGTTTCGTTACTTTCTCTCTCTTGCAAAATTCATCCGACATCTGAAATGTTGTCCGTATCTCCGCGTTCGGAAAGACTCTGTGCAACTCTTGAACAAAAGGTTGTATAATGGCATAGTTGCCAAGATTCCCGAATTCCATCCTTCCCCAATGAAGGGTGCACTGGCCAATTACTAATATTCTCATTCTTTATCGCAAGGGGCCTTCTTAGTCAAAAAACTAATTGGTCTGCAAGTTCGGTTGCCGAGAGCGTTTGCATGCCCTTTCCATTCATGTCCATCGAAATCTTCTTCCCCTGTTCAATAGCAAATCTTACAATTTGGCAGATAATTTTAATTTCATTCGGTCCAATGGATGACCCGGTTGGCAAGGCCATGACCCGCGCCGACAACCGTTCTGTATTTGATAGAAGCAAGCCGGCATGAGGGAAAAAAGATTTGTATGGTTCCATTCGATGGCAACCCGGATAAAAGTAGCGCCGGGCCCAAATTCCCTCTGCACGGAGAACTTCCACCAATTGATCTCTGGTGATACCGCTTGTATGGTCGTCGATTTCCAATATTATATATTGATAATTGTTCTTCTCCCGCTCATTATACCCAATCATCTGAATCCCTGGAACACCGCTTAATTCGTTTTGATACGTTTTATAATTCAGGTAATTCGCCGCAATAAAATCATCAAGACTTTCGAGCCCTGTTATACCCATTGCCCCCGACATTTCGTCCATCTTCCCATTAATCCCGATATAGATTACTTTGTCGTATCCGGCAAAGCCGAAATTCTTCATGAGGCGCAACTTCGCTGCCAGCTCGTCGTCGTTCGTTACAACCGCTCCTCCTTCGAACGTGTTAAGAAATTTCGTGGCATGAAAACTTAATATCTCAGCATTTCCAAAATTGCCGACCATTTTTCCTCGATAGGAAACTCCAAAGGCGTGAGAGGCATCGAAAATCAGTTTCAAGTTGTGACTCTCGGCAATCTTTTCAAGCGCAGTAATATTACACGGTCTCCCCCACAAGTGAACTCCGATAATTCCAGTTGTCCGTGGGGTGAGCATGCTCTCGATCAAATCAGGATCAATATTGTGTGTCTGTGGGTCAATATCGCAAAAGACGGGGTTGACCTCCTGCCATTGAAGAGAGTGTGCTGTCGCAACAAACGTGAACGACGGAATGATCACCTCCCCTGTAAATTGAAGGGCACGTGTCGTAATTTCGAGTGCGGTTGTACCATTGCTCATCGCAATACAATGCTTGACGCCGATGTGCTCGGCTATTCTCTTCTCGAATTCCTGGACGTACGGACCATTGTTCGACAGCCAACGCCTATCGAGGATTTCATCGAAGCGCTCCATCAGACGTTTTCGATTCCCTATGTTGGGACGACCGACATGAAGTGGTTCATCGAACGCCGGAGATCCTCCGAAGATGGCGAAATCTGATAAGTTATGTTTTGTTCCCATGGCTTGTCGTCTTTTCAACCTGCGTAAGTCGATGTATTTCCTAAAGTTTCCAAAGTTACTTAATCCCTACAACGAACATGCCAATTGATTATCCCTTTCAAACAGCGATTCTCGACATATGAGTAAGTAACAAGGCTACTATTGAACATGTGGCTAATCTTGTGCATCTGGCTCGAGATTTTGTAAAAGGTTTTGAAAGTCTGGAATATAAATTCTACTTCGGAATCCTGCGGACGCGAGGGAGAATATTTAAAGTTTTCGAAAGAACTGTCGATAATTCTATATGAGAAGCCGAATAGCTTCATATAGGGGCAAGGATGGCCCTAATTACTAATCATCAATCACATGGAGGTAGTTATGCGTAAGTTTAGCGTTTTCTTCCTTTTGTTGTTTTCAAGTGCGATAATGTATGCACAGCCGTCACTTCAAGTGCCTGCAAAAACAACTTCAACTTTTCTAACCACAAGACAACCAACATTTAAATGGAGCAAGGTAGTAGGTGCTACTACGGGATACGAGATCTATATAACAGCACTTACAACTGATACGACTCTTGCAAACAGAGCGTTGGTCCCGTCTTCGTCAAATGTTGGTAAAACCAAAAGATATGTATCTGTCGGAGCGGCGGCAACAGATACAACCTTTACTTTAACTGACACACTTTTGTTGAAGAACATGATTTATTTTTGGAAAGTCAGAGCAAAGGGTGGAACATGGGCATATCCGTATTCTTATTTCAAAATCGGTGCCCCAAATTACACGATGTCTAATAGCAATGAATGGATTCAATTTAATCACGATACGTTGGGTGCTATTACGAGCATTAGGTATATACAAGGATCGGGCAAGCAGATATTAGATACCGCTTACAACACGACAAATCTATATGGAATCGGAGGAAACGGAGCTCAGAAGGACACGATATTATCATGGTACACTTCTGCGAATACCGATACGAATATTTTTACTTACCAAAACGCGACGAAATATGGACCGACTGGTTCAAAGGTTATGACAGTTTCCCGGGGCAGCAGTGGTATTACGGCAGGTATAACCTTAACGCTTGAGACTGGAAAGGCTGTTAACATAGCAACTGGATGGAAACCAGGTGGTGACGTCACTGGCAGCGGCATTGACAATGTCCTTCTAGTAAAGAACTCGGCTGCCAAGACTGCGTTGACCTATCCTGGAACTGCAGCATCGTTTGGTACCGATAGTATCAGCTTATCGGCGATGTACGACAACAGATACAATGAATACTTTGGTTTCAAGTCCTCTTCACTAATTGCAGTAGTGGACTCACAAAAAATCGGTTTGTTGAAACAAATATTATCTTTTAGCAACTCAACGGGCTCAAATAAGTCATATTCGTTCAGTTTCGCTGTGCGAAAATCAAGACTCGATTATTTTGATACATGGGCCAATAACAGACCAATGCTTGTCTCAAAACCGGCCGCTGGTGATTCATTAACATCAACGAGTAAATATATTCTTTGGGAATCATTCGGCGCGAGCCCGTCTTCAATTAGCTTCTCAAGTGATGGTGGAACGACATTTGGCAATAGCGCATCTATTTCGACAGATACAACTTCAATTGACAGCGCCCTTTACATTATGCCTAGTGCCGCCCCCCAAAATAATTGTGTGGTGAAAATAGCAACCTCGAATGGTGATGTCGCACAGTCAGGAGTCTTTAGACTCGCTGCACCCTACGCTGCTATTACTTCTCCGAAAACAGGTGACAGTTTAACAATAGGACAGCATGAAGTCGTTTGGGTTAATCAGACCGGTGATAGATTTACTAACGCCTCATTTTCTCTGGACTCGGGAAGAACATGGTCCGGAGCAATTTCGGTTAGTCCGGCGGACACCGCGGTGAGCGATAGTATATCATTCAGTTTTTCCGGTGCAAAAGATGTGTCTAATTATGCCGCAGTAAAACTTTACGGTGCAACTGACACGATCGTATCGACATTTTTCAAGATCGAAAAACGTTATGCTACCGTTACTTCACCGAAAAGCGGTGATAATCTATCGATAGGTAAGAGTTATGTCGTTTGGAATAACTTAACAGGTTCTTCCGTTGTAACCGTTGATTGTTCATTAGACTCAGGAAAGACGTGGGTCGGAGCGACAACTCTCAATCCATCATCTACGGCAATCAAAGATAGTGTATTATATGACTTCCTTGGTGCAAAGAACTCTTCTATCTATAATGCCGTAAGGATTCGCACGACTGCCGGTGCCGACACGGCACAATCCGGGTTCTTTAGTTTAGGAAAAGGTGGTGCGGTATTCTCTATTCCTACGGCGTTCGGTAATCCTGCCGGACATGTAGTTGTCTATCTAAGAGCCAAAGACTACGTATCAGGTGACTCAATTAAATCCTTTGATATAAATATGACATTTGACTCTACATATGCGCGGTTTGATTCCGTGAATTATGCTCCTCTTTTGTTGGGTAACAATTGGATAAGAACAATGGACTCGAGCAATTATAAGTCCGCAAAATCAAATTATGTAAGACTAGCGGCATTTATGTATCAAGGTCAAGGAATCAAAGATTCCGCGATTGCTCAACTGTTCTTTACGATTAAGAACAAACAGAGTAGTATTGGTATGGTAGATTCGCTGCAGATAAAGAATTCATCTCTTGCGGCCTCCGGCAACGGTGCAGCTTCATTGGATGTTTCCGGATCAACAAATGGTATTCTGAAAATCTACTCGAGTATTTCTGGAAGCCTGCACTACTTGTATGAGGATTCAATGACTACATTCCATAACATATCCGGAGATAGCTTGATCGTCTATAGCGACGTTACTGATACGGTTAATAACGGATCGTTCGCCGTCAATAATGGACAATTCGATTTGACGAATAGAGAGCCGAACGATAATATCACCTTTGGCCCTTCCGCAAGCATCTACACAGCGGCAGGCTGGGCTGCTATTGATGTAAATGATGCAAGACTTGCTTTCCTGGACTTCATTAACCCTCTCAGCATTCGGGCAAAAATTGCAGCGGATGTCAATGGAGACAGCGTAGTTAACACAACTGACGCAATGGCAATTATGAATATCTCCGTCGATTCGACCTATCTGAAAGGAATTGGTCTGTCTAACTGGATATTCATCGATTCCACATCTCTATCGGGTTTTGAACATGCAGCCGATTCAACAACTGACTGGTATACAGGTCAACAGCATTCTATTTCTTACACGCTGACGAACCAAAGGGTGAATCAAAATTTCTTCGGCGTATTACGCGGAGATGTCGATTTCAGTTACGGCAGTTCGCAAGATGTTGGTACAATGAAGAACACGATGAAAAATCCAATAAAGGGTCAGGTGAAAGAAACGAATTCCACCAACCCAATATTATTCAGCACAAGCGTTAACATTAATGTTCGCCCTGGAGACACAGTTTGGATTCCCTTGAATATTGATCCTACGGATACCGTGATCGGTGGATTCAACGCGAGTATCCAGGTGGATCCAAAGCTCCTCAGCTATACCGGTCAATTCAAAATGGGTCAATCCATGCCGCAAGATAAAAACTGGTTCACTGCTGCTAAAAGCAATGCCAGCGGTACATTGAAAATAGCGGCAACAGATTTTTCAAGTGTCATTACGCCCATTGTAAATAATGGGACCGCACTTCTGTTTGAATTTGCCGTGAATAAGAAAGCCCAGCTTGGGGCCTCAAGCTCTATCGAAGTCCAAACGCAGACGGTTGTCGACACGAAAATGCGCAGGATAGCTAGTTCGACACAGAGCGGTCAGGTACAGGTTTCAAGTATGGGATCGGCAGTTGCTAAACATTACGAACTGTCACAAAATTATCCTAACCCGTTCAATCCTTCCACGACAATTCAATTTGCCGTGCCGATGGACAGTAAAGTGGACATCATCATATACAATATCCTCGGTCAAAAAGTCGCCACTTTAATTAGTGGAATTGTACCTGCAGGATATCATGATGTAATATGGGATGCATCCAGATTTAGCTCGGGAGTTTATTTCTCTGTAATGAGATCTTCTTCAGTTTCTACCGGAGAAAATTTCGAAACAGTGAAGAAACTTATGCTTATAAAGTAAACAAACCTAAGTAGACATCATTGCGAGGTGCACAATTCTCCCTGAATTGTGCACCTTTTTTATTGATGATATTTTACGTCAAGGATTCTTCAAGGGCCGGTCAATAAGAACTACGGGCGTCCACGGTGGGCAATAAAATCTTTCAACAAAAATCGAAAATGATTCTTTAAGCGGACCTCTGACGCATTATTTCAGACATGACAACCGAAGATGCAACACCCACATTCAATGATTCCATTTTACCTACGCGAGGAATCATGATTGATTCATCACATAAGTCAAATATTCTTTTGTCAATCCCTGAAGCTTCGGACCCGAAAATCAGACACGATTTTTTAGGAAATGCAAAACCCGAATAATTTGTCTTCCCATTTTGAGACGAAGCAATAATCGTAAAGCCGAGTGATTTCAATTTTGACATTGCCTCGCGGGGTTTCACTTCCTGAACAACATTTAAACTGGCAATTGCGGCCATTGCTGATCTAACCACTTTCGGATTATAGATGTCGACACTCCCTTCTCCCGTCAAAACCAAATCGATCCCAAACCATGAGGCAGACCGAAGAATTGTTCCGAGATTGCCGGGGTCGGAAATCCTATCAAGGATTATGACGAGGGCACTCCTCTTAGAACGGATTTCACCAAGAATACTTTCCAGTGAAATCGAACGGATTCTTGCTACCGCAATTACACCCTGACTGGTCCCGGTTGATGACAGCTTGTTGAACTTTGCGTCCGGCAGTTCATCAATAACTACCCCACGGTCCTCAGCCGCCGAATAAATCTCGGAGAACTTCGCCGAGTCAACCGCAATATTTACAAGAATACGTTCAATGCTCGCGTTATTGGACAGCGCCTCCGTGACTGCCCTTTTTCCTTCGATGAGGAATTTCGCCTGACCTTCTCTTCCGGCATTTTCTTTAAGTCCAGATAAGTGTTTGATTTCAGCGTTTGTTAACATCGACTCTGACCTCATTCAACAGTAATTTTTTTTCATACGCCTGTGTTGCATCATTTAGGAATAGCATGCCCATAAGTTGATTCCCGCTTCTGATAACAGGTACTGAAGGGACGCCCGCGTCAAGCATTAATTTGATCGCCGAAGAGAGATCATCGCTTTCATACACGCTAAGATTTGTAGGATTTAATATATCCTTAACTACAAGAATCTCAAAAAGGTCCCTGACGTCTTCGCTGATAACGGCTTTTCGTATATCGCCATATGAAATTGTGCCCGCAAGTGTACCATCATGTTTTATTACAGGGAAAACCGCAGTATCGCTTTCAGCCACCATTTCAATCAAATCGGAAAGTCTCGTGGACTCTGAAACGGCAGTAATCTGTGGTCTCATCACCCCGATTACCTTTATAGATTGCAATATGTTTACATCCCTGCCATAGACATCGAGATATTCGCCTTTCATCTTAAGCGCAATAGTGTAGATTGAGCCACTCATATATTTCTTTGAAATAAAAGTTGCAGCGACAATTGCTAGGAGCAACGGCAAAATAGTTTCGTACTTGCCTGTCATCTCAAACACCAGTATCGCCGCCGAAAGAGGGGCCTGCATTGTAGCGCTTGTTACCGCCGCCATTCCTACAAGAGCGTATGCTCCCGGTGGAGCGGCAATCGCCGGGGCAATAAAATTGACTAAACTTCCGAACGCGCCGCCCGCCATCGCACCGATAAAAAGCGAAGGAGCCAGGGTCCCTCCCGACCCGCCGCTGCCAAGTGTTACTGAAGTTGCAATTGGCTTTAACAGTAAGAGGGCTGCCAATATAAATAGGGACTCTTTACTGTATAAGGACGCATTCAGTCCCTGATACGTGTATCCGAAAACATCGGGAAAGTATATCCCCATAACTCCTACGATGAGACCCCCAATAGCCGGTTTGAGAAGTCTATTCTTTACAGGAAATTTATCGCCGGCGAAGAATTTCTCTGTGGCAAAAAAAGTTTTTACAAAGAATACCCCGACGAATCCCGCAATTAATCCGAGCACAATATAGAACACAAGTTCATATCCGCTCACAAGCGAAAAAGTGGGGATCACGAAAACAGGTTTATTCCCAAGGATGGTTCTCGAAACAAATGTGCCGAATACCGAGCTGATAATTATCGGGGAAAATGTTTGCATATTGAAGCTGCCGATGACAACCTCCATCGCAAACAACGCCCCACCGATCGGAGCGTTAAAAACGGCAGCTAATCCTGCAGCCGCGCCGCAACCGACGAGCGACTTCATCTGTTCTTCGTTCAACCTGAAGACCTGACCGACGCTTGAGCCTATTGCCCCGCCGATCGCTATCACCGGCCCCTCTCTTCCACCGGCTCCCCCGCTTCCGATTGAAACCGCACTTGTAATGAGTTTTGTGATTGCCAGAAACGGATTGAGTATCCCACCTTTCTTCGCAACGCTTTCAATTACCATAGGTACGCCTTCACCGGAGCTATCAGGCGCAAGTTTGATCGTAATCCATCCGACAACCAATCCACCGACTGCAGGTATAACAGGGATTATTACATATCTCTGCCATCCTTGAAGATCTATCAAATTCGAAAGTCCAAAAAGCCCGGCGGGACTATTAAACAATAGGACCTCGACCAATTGAATCATCTTGTAAAAGATGATTCCGCCGAAGCCGGCAAGTACACCAGTCACAATAGCAAGTAAAAGATGAATAGGTTCCTGTGAAAACTCAAATCTCGAGAAAGAGTTTAACAGTTTTTCTTTGAGACGAAAAAAGAAATCCATTTGTTCCTATGTTTTGCTGGTAAGCTTCTTTACGAGGTGCAATACTTTATCCACTTCAATCGAATTAATATCCGCACTCTTCCCCAGTATAAATCGGTGTTTGGTCCCAACGGGGGCCCATTGTAGAGGATCGGTAGGACCGAAAAGTGAAAGTGTCGGTGTCCCAACTGCGGCTGCGAGATGCATAATTCCGGTATCGTTAGTCACTACGAGATTCATCTGTTTCAGAAAAGCTGCGACGAATGGGATGCTTTTGTTTCTTACGCGCACAAAAGGGATCTTAACCAGACTCGTAAGATGTTCCATGACCTCATGGTCAAACGACCCCTCAGTAAAATATAATTCCGAATTGAGATTATCATGCAACAACTCAGAAAGCTTTGCAAAATTCCAAACGTTCCAGCGATTATCCACCTTACCTGCTCCTGCATGGACAGCAATCTTTAACGAAGCGCCTCGTTTAACGGTATTGAGAAATTCACAGGCTTCATCCGATAATTGCTTGTCGACTTTGTATTCCAATTCTTCGTTCTGTTCTGCGGGATTAATGCCGAGCGCAACGGCAACCTGCATATTGCGATGAGATTGGTGGACAGTTCCCTTATTCCATTGCAAATCAACTGCAACATCGTAGACACCGCCTGTTTTGTTGGGCTTATCTTCAAGTGATTTGGGGCCGATCTTTGTCTTTGACTTTGAGACGAAAGCTAATATATCATTCGTGAGGGAAATTGAAACGTTGGAAGGAACGAGGAGAATATCATAACCACGACGCAGTTCCTTGAAAAACTTTATGAACAAAGAAGGCTTTTTATAGAAGGCCAATTTATCGTAGTTGATGATTTTATCGACGTACTCGCAACCACGAACAGCATCGATGTTCTGCGGAGAAACTACCACTGCCAATTCGTCGAGATTAAATTTAGTTTTCAGCGCGCGAAGGAGCGGAATTGTACAGAGGACATCGCCAAACTGATTATGCTGCCTGATAACTATTGCTCTCTTGACAGATTGCCCTGTTACCGAGCCTTTCCACTTTCTACGATGACTTGAAGCTAACACCCCCAGTAACTTTACAGCCAGACGCCTTCCGATTTTTTCAAGAATTTTCCTTTTGTCTTTTGATCTCTTGCCGTTTTTCACAATCAGGATCTCCTATTGAAGATCCCGGAATTTTGCGTCCTCTACATTTTTTCGGTCGATTTTGACTTCCTTCTCTTTGCGTTGCTGTGATTCCTTGCGAACTTCATAGTCCTTTATCCCCCGGTTCACCGCGCTCTGGATCGAATTCCTGACAAAGCGATAGACGAAGTAGATTACAATTAACCAGAGTAATAATCTTATCATTATTTAATTATGGGATTATAATATTCGGCGACTTTTCGGGGCCTTAATATCTCATTTGCAAGTTTTTCAAAATCCCGTTCATTGTTCACGAAATCTATTTGTTCTCCATTCACAATCAAAAGAGGCGAGGACCGATATCTGAAAAAGAAATAATTGTAAGCTTCGTTAAGACTCTGAATATATTCTTTAGATATGCCGCGTTCATACTTTCTTCCGCGCTTTTTTATGTTAGCCATCAAATGGTCAACATTGCACTGTAAATAAACGACTAAATCGGGCTTCGGTATATTCTTCTCCAACAAACCGACCAACGTCTCGTATAATTTTAACTCATCATCCTGCAGGTTCAAGTAAGCAAATATCTTATCTTTTTCAAACATGTAATCGCTTACTATAGTCTGTTCGAAAAGGTCGGTCTGGGCCAAATCCTGTTGCTGCCTGTGTCTGCTTAAAAGGAAAAACATCTGTGTCTGAAATCCGTAGTGATTTATATCATCATAGAATTTTTCAAGAAACGGATTTTCTTCGAATTTCTCCAGTACCGCTTTCGCTTTCAGGAACTTCGCGAGTTTTATTACCAGGCTGGTCTTTCCCGCGCCGATAACTCCTTCAACAGCAATATGTCTTAATTCGGTGACTTGATTCAATTGTTCCATGGTCAATTAACCAATGATAAGGGAACTTCTACACGAATAACAGCGGAGTTGTCCTTGCACTCAAGCAACAACTGACCGACAGTCTTACGAAATACGGGATGAATGTAACTCGACGCAATTTCGTTTAAAGGTTGCAGGACAAATCTTCTTTGATGACTTCTCGGGTGCGGAATGGTTAGTTCCGTGGATTCTATAATTTCATTGCCGAAAAAAATTATGTCTATATCGATTTCGCGTTCGCGCCACCTTGCCCGCTCTATTCTTCCTAGCGAGATCTCTACTTCTTTTAATCTAGTCAATAGCTCAACGGGAGAAAGCGAAGTTGAAATATGTGCGGCTGCGTTTAGGAATAAAGGCTGATCGATGACTTCGACCGGTTCTGTTTCGTAAATTCCCGAAGCACCCAGTAGTTTGATTTCGGGAAAGTGCGTTATTGAATCAAAACTTTTTCTAATAAATCCGTATCGGTCGCCAAGATTTGAGCCGAACACCAGAAAGGATTCAACTTCTCCCATGCTGCCCCTTCCGGATGCGTGCCTTCTCCGTTTCGAATTCAACGAAGTCAACTACACCTCCGACCTGAGGAGTGTGTTTTCTTACCTTAACGACAACGCGGCTTAACTCGGAGAAATTCTCAAGAATTTGGAGAGCGATTTGCGTTCCAAGGGATTCTATCAGATAGAATCTTTTATCTATCACCAGCTTTTTTATAAACTGATAGACTTTCTCGTAATCTACAGCGTCCTTCAGACGGTCGCTCGCCGCCGCCGGTGAAAAATCACCGAACATGTCGACATCGACTTCAAATTTTCCTCCGGAAGCTTGTTCGTTAGTAAGAACTCCGTGGTATGCGTAGAAGGTAGCGTTTCGCAAACGAATACATTGTTCAGTCATCTATGAATTTAATATAGGCTCAGGCATGAAAATTTTCAAGGATTTGGGGAAAGAAGACCGCCTAATTAGCTTAAGCCTGACCAAGAAACGTCGCCGTTCCTTTTATCCTTTACCGACATGTTGATATGTCACCTAGCCGCCCATTATTTGATGGACTATTTTATCAAAACTAATTTTTTTATCGCGATGAAAGCGCCAGTTTGCAAGCGGCAAAAATAGACGCCGCTTGCAAACCGACTACCGTCAAAAATTACCTTGTGACCGCCAGCCTCTTCCTTTTCGTTAACAAGCGTTGCTACTTCCCTTCCGATGATATCGTAGATTTTTAGTGTCACAAAACTATATGCGGGCAATTGATAACTGATAATCGTCGATGGATTAAACGGATTAGGATAATTCTGTGATAAAACAAAGGTACCTGGTCGCTCTTGTGGTTTGATCTCAACACCAGTCAACATCGGGCTATACCTGGCAAACGAGTAGGATGGCTTACCACCGGCCAATGCGAACGAACCGCCGACATATATGTCTTGACCGCTGTTAGAGATCGCGAGCACATTCCCAAATGATCCCGTAATACCACTTCCTAATGCCGACCACGTCTTCGATGGTATATTCCAAACCGCTATCTCGTTCGCCGCTACAAGACCAGCGGACGTGAATGGTCCGCCTGCAAACACGTTGCCGTCCGTTTTGGACAAGGCGTACACGTAGCCATTCAACCCTTCGCCCAGCCCATTCCAATTCGAGCCGTCCCACATTGCAATATGGTCGCCCGGTTTTGCTGTCCCTGTAGTGAAGTATCCTCCCGCATAAAGAGTATCGCCGGATGTCGCAAGAGCATTTACAATGCCATTGAGTCCGCCCCGCAAGTATGCCCAATGCGAACCGTCCCACGACGCAATGTTATTAGTGTAGGGAGTCGGAATTCCACCCGCACATGAAAAACTTCCTGCAATATAGACTCGACTGAGTCCGGAAGAGATTGCGTAGACATCATTATCTACACCTGTTCCGAGAGACGACCAGGAAGTGCCGTTCCATTTCGCCACGCGGTTTACCGTACTCCCCCCGGCATGAATGAAAATTCCGCCGACGTAGAGATCGCTCCGAAAAAGTGCAAGCGCAAGGACACCGTTGTCAGTACCGTTCTTGTTTCCGTTTCCAAGCGACGTCCAGTTTGTGCCATCCCATTTGGCAATGTGATTTGCTGTGTCTCCGCCGGCTCGTGTAAAGTCCCCCCCTGCATAGACAATGTGATTTACGGTATCTGTTACTATCGCATAAACGATACCGTTCACTCCATTTATTGTCCCAGTCCCAAGGCTAGACCAAATACCCGTTGACTTGTCCCAAACGGCGATGTCATTTGCGGAACATTGCCCGGCGGTCATGAAGTCACCTCCGACATAAACCTTATTGCCGTCAATTCCGAGCGCAAGAACAATTCCACTTACAGTGTTGGCCGTCCCACCGAGATTTGACCATGAAGTTCCATCCCATTTGGCTACCCCCAAAGCGCTGGCGCCGCCCGCAAGACTAAACATGCCCCCAACATAGATGTTGGTTCCATCGGTGGCGAGACCTTCGCCAAAATCATTTAAACCGCTTCCAAGTGCCGACCAAGTATTTAGGAATGTATCCCAAACGGCAATGAATTTAACAATTGACGAACCCGCGCGATCAAATGTACCTGTAACATAAAGTTTCCCATTTGTAAAGAGAAGAGACTTGTCGAATCCCAGATAATCATTCAGTCCTCCACCCAACGCAGCCCAACTCGACCCGTTCCACTTAGCAACGTGGTTAGCAGGATTAGTTCCTGCTTGTGTGAAAGTCCCCCCAACAAAAATGGTGTCGCCATCGCCTGTAATTGACGTGACATTATCGTTTAATCCCGCACCGAGGGGGGACCAAGCCCGCCCATCCCATCTCGCAATGTAATTTGCCCTAATGCCTCCAGCCCCTCTTAGGAATCCTGCGAAGTATAAGTTAGAGCCACTCGCATAAATACCATCAGTTTCATCGTTTGTGCCGGCTCCAAGATTATGCCATGCATTTCCATCCCAGAGAGCAACGTTGTTCGCACTATCCGAACCCGCAGAACTGAATAATCCTGCAGCATAAAGGGAATCGCCCACAATTAGCAGGTCGTGAATTTCACCGTTAGTACCATCATTTGGAGGCGGCCCCAGAGTCGACCAGCCTGTGGATCTGTTCCACTTTGCAGTGTTGTTTACATGATGGCCACCAGCTGAGGAGAATGCCCCTCCAACATATACGTCTGAGCCGTTCACTACAATAGAATTCACAGTCCCATTAATTCCTCGGTCGCTGCTCGTGTCGAAAGAAAACCAGGTACCTGTTGAGATTTCATATCCGGCAATGTTGTTAGCGATGATGTTTCCTGCTGTACCAAAAGTTCCGCCAACATAGAGAGTGTCTCCGCTTATAGCAACCGCCAGAGTAATACCGCCAACCCCCGCTACGATAAACTGGCTATCCCAGCTTGCATCGTATGGATCTGATTTGATGAAACGCGGAATCCCTGACTTTAACAAAGACATTCTATGTCCTTTCGCATCGCAACTGCCGATTGTCAGACGACTTGTGTTCAAAGACCCATCCGAGTTGAGTATTGTTTCAATTCTCCCCTCACTTTGTGAGAAAGCGGAACCTGTCCATAAACATGTGAGAAGTCCCCAACCTATCGTGACAACCACCATGTGAACACTTCTAATGATACCCGGCATTATTCTTCAGCCTCCTGCCCCTTTTTTGCTACAAAAATATTTTATCTTTTATTTCGCAACAAGTTGAATCCATCTTAATGCGAACCGCTTTTTGCTCCATCGATTCCGAAAATATGTGGTACATGCATCATGACGTAGGCTACGATAACTGGTTCACTTAAGTAACATGAGTTTTCTTAATTCACTAAAAGCGCCTGCTTGAAGTCTGTAGAAATACATTCCGGTGTTAAGCTTCGATCCATCAAATGTAACTCGATAATGTCCTTGTGATTTTTCGCCATCAACAAGTGTCTCGACACGCCTTCCCAGAATATCGTAAACGGTGAGTGTTACATGCGAGAGCGTGGGGATATCAAAAACGATGCTAGTTGATGGATTAAACGGATTAGGGAAATTTTGTTTCAAGTCAAACGAAGTTGGCATATCAGGGCCTCTTATACCATCAGATCCTTCAAGCTCTTTAAGACAATTTTCAATAACAGGCAGTATTGTCGGGACTGTAATGGTAAGTCCTCCCTGCTCACTTGGATGAATGCCATCAGGTATGTAAGACCATAAGGTGTCTTTATTTAGCTTAGACCATTCTTCTGTAATGTCGATGAAACCTACATGCTTTTCATTTGCCACGGTCTTCCATATTTGATAGTAAGTTCTCCATTCGGGGCGGTCGCTAGCCGCATTTCGCCCATCAATTAGACTATCTAGAGGAAAATTCATCCCCAAAATAAATATTTTAATTTTAGGATTAGAGTTCCTCAGCAGATCAATCATTTCCTCTGCATTTTGTTTTGACAAGTCTAGAGGAACCATAACGTCGTTGTAATACTGAGCTGGATGATTAACACAATCATTGATGGCGAATTCGATTGTCACAATGTCAGGAGATACATGTATTACTTCTAGACTCAAATTCGCTATTCCCCATATTGAATTCATGCCGCCTTTTGCATTGTTATAATATTCAACGTCCGGAAAATCTTTCATCACCGCCGTCATTAGATTATCTACCCATTTACCCGTCACGGTTAAACTTGTCCCATAAAAAACTATGGTTCTCCATTGACCATTAGCAAGTGCTGAAGAAATAGCGATGAGAAATATTACTTGTTTTATCATCTTAATTTCTCACTACTGTCAAGTGTTTTTTGTAATACTTGAGGAGCGGCGAATTACTAATCCCGAACGTCGCCAGCGCTCGACATTTTATATGCTGTTTTTCATTATTCCTTTTACCACAAATCTTCTGAACCCTAATAACAATAGCCGGCTTGGCTACGCCGACCATGAAACATGTTAAATGGTGTGTTAAAAAGAATCAAGCATTAGTGAATGCTCATGGGGTTTTGGAGAACGCTTATAAGGAGCATTCTCAGATTCACAGCACTTGCTTAATAAGGTAGGTTAACTGACTCGACTTCGATGGTAATCAGGTAAAATTGTAACTTAATCGAACTTGTGGATCCTTATTCTTTTTCTGATGTGCTATTTGAGGTATATGTTTTCAAAAGAAGGAAGAGCATGATGATAACCAGGATTGCGATCAGCGGGATTGTGAAGTTAAGCCTATCAGTAAAGGATGGAATCTTAATCGAAAGCGAATCGGCAACTTGAACAACGAGGGCTATAATCACTGGGCAGCCGTCGTGATATATGCAATTACTGTCATTGTTAATGTATAAGCGATCACAGCGATTCCAAAGAGAGTAAAGAAAGGTTTCCCTTCAGACGGCTTCCTGTCAAGAAAAGGAACCATAAGCCAAACGATTCCGCCTAAAGTTATTACGCCAACTGCCGCAATCTCCGGAATGGTTTTCAGAGTCTGAAAGACGAACAGGAAATACCACTCGGGCTTTATACCTGCCGGTGCGGGGAGGATCGGATTCACTTTTGCGTCCAGATTTGCCGGAAAAACGGATGCAAACGCAAGGAGAATTGCAAACGTCCCTGACCAGACTGCTGCGTCGCGCATCAAAAAATTCGGAAAGAATTTCGTCTCGCCATCAACATGCTTTACAGACATCGGGATGCTTGATCCAAATATCTGGCTAAGAAAGACGTGAAGCGACACCAGGGCAACTGCTCCTAACGGAAGGATTATGGTATGCAACGTAAACATCCTGGTAAGAGTAGCCGAACCTACATCTTCCCCACCCTGCATTATCCTGGAAATGAAATTTCCTACCAAAGGCATAACCATCGGTGTATTTACGCCGACTTTTGTCGCAAAATATGAAAGCGTAGTCCACGGAAGTAAATAACCCGTAAACGAGAATGTCAGCACTAAACCAAGAATGAGCACTCCTATCAGCCACATCACCTCTCGAGGCTTGCGATATGCTTTCATAAAAAATGTGGAAAACATGTGAACCAGAACAACGGCAATCAGAAAATTTGATCCCCAAAAGTGGATCGACCTGATTAACCATCCGTATTGCACCTGTTCCATGATATATCGCACCGATTCGTTTGCATTCTCCGGATTAGGAGAATAATAAAAAGCGAGAAGAATCCCTGTTATTATTTGCACCGTTAGAAGGAACAGAGCGAGTCCTCCGAAATAATACCAGAAGGAATGTTTGTGCTGTGGAACTGTTTTGTGCCGAATCCAATTACGAATAACGGTCAAGTCTATTCTATCATCAAAGAAATCAAGTATTCTTTTTTTCACTTAGATTCAAGCTTGTTGGTTTTGTGCCGAGACGTAGATATTATTTCCTGAGATAGAAACGATATACTGAGCTAGTGGAAGCACCGCTGGTCCTTTTATAACTTCTCCGTCGATATTAAATTCACTCCCATGGCAATTGCAGTAGAACATTTCTTTTGCCTCTTTAAATGCGACAGTGCATCCTAAATGAGTGCATTTAGCCGACAGAGCTTCGTAATTCCCATTTGGTAATCGGAGAAGGACAGCAGGTTTTTCCAAAAATCTAAAAAACTTTGCGGAGTTAGGTTTTAATTCGTCGATCGTTGCCGCCAGTACCTTCGACTGAGCGTCCGGGGGGATCAGTGGAGGAATTAAGAATCTAATGACAGGATAAAGTACATACGCACTTAAAAAGGCTGTTCCCCCTGCAATCATGCGATTCAAAAAACTTCTTCTACTCAGTGCCATACTTTTCCTTTAACACGAAACCATCCCTCTCTTGTTCCGGCCTTGTGTTTTTAAACACATCTCATATGGGACACTGGTCAATAGGCAAACCGTGATCTCCGAGACCTAGGGATAGCATTTGACAAATGCTACGACATTACATCCAAACCACCCGGGATAATCTGTACCGCAAGGCTATTTACCTTTGAAAGGTAAACCTCACCGTCTCTATGAATCGAAACGGGAGCTTCGCATTGAATTTTGATTTGTTTTGTCTTGGTCATTAAAACTTCGGGATGTTTCTCGTGCGTTCCATTAAGCACTCTGGGCAGGACCTGCATCACTTTTGGTATCGAGACATTGGAAACGACACAAACATCCAGAATCCCGTCGTTAAGCAACGCATGCGGTGTGAGAAGAAATCCACCGCCGGCCGAAACGCCGTTCCCTATAGCAACCAAAAATGTCTTCTGTTCGACGATTTGATCATCAAGCTCAATCTTCATTAAACAAGATTTATATTTTGAAAGAGTTTTTACCAACGCGAAAAGATATCTCGATATCCCTTTAAGCCTCCGGCTGTTTAAGCTTTCCTTTGCAACTTCGGCGTCAAATCCTATACCAACTCCATTTACAAAAAAGAGCTCTCTCCCATCGGTTTGAAGGGAACCAAAATCGATAGATTTAATTTTCCCGCTCGCAACTCGATGCACGTAGTCGTTAAGAGTCTTGAGCTTTCCCAGCGCTCGGGCAAAATCGTTGCCTGTTCCCGTGGGAATCACGCCCATGATTTTGCGCGACTTTATAGCTCCTGCTGCAACTTCATTTACCGTCCCATCTCCTCCAACTGCGACCATAATGTCGAATTCACCGGAGCTATCGTTTGCTAATTCCGTCGCATGCTCAGGAGCTCTCGTCAATTGGAGATCATAGTTTATGCCTAGTTTCTTCGCGATGCCGACCAGGTGCGGAAGAATCTTCGTTGTTCTCCCGTTACCGGAGACCGGATTCGCAATGAATTTTATAACTCTTTCGCTAATCTCGCCGGAGTTATTGAGGTCTTTGCCGTGATTCATCTATCTTCTTTGATTAATTCGTTTCTTATGCCGGCAAGTCGAATAGTCTCCTTTATACCGGGTACAATTTTGATCTCTTTCCGGTGACGGACAACTTCATAAACGGCGAGAATCCCGAATATTAATGAGACGATAATTCGCGAATTATTTCCGATTACCGGAATGGACGGCATAAAATTAAAATTTCCCGGACAAAGGAATTGGGCAAGCCAGAGCGTGAACAGAACAATAGCATTTCCCCTTGTAAATCTTAATTTCGCCAATGCAGCACAGCCGTAGAAAGTCATCATCATTGAGAAAAGAATTTCTTCGCGGTGATGAACGTCCAATGGAATTGTGGAGACTTTTCCCATCGAAACAGAATACACAATTGGTATCATGGTTACGAGTAATGTCCATTGGTTTACTTTGCTGCTTATCATGTTCAGCAACGCCATCGGTGCAAGGCGTATTGTCCTTGCCCAATAAAAAGCCGTTACCTTTTCGGGAAACTCCGACAGGAATGGAGCAACCCATTGCACAAACACGAACGCACTTATTCCAGCGCCGGCTGCGACTTCTTTCATGCTCATTAGAAAAGGGTCAGCTACCGCCCACATAGTCACACCCCCCGCCAAAAACAAAGCACAAAGTATAATTCCCTGTTTTTTCCTCTCAATGAAAACCAGGTAACGTGGCATCGACAATAGGTCTTCTTTCTTTTCTTCTTCCTCTTGTGGTAAGACCCTGAGAATGTACAAATAGCCGATGAAAACCGCGCCGAGAAAAATACCATCATAGACCTGCAGTGTGTGTTTCAGTAGGACCACTACGAAATATAATGAGGCGACAAATAATGCGCCGACCTCCACAATATTCTCGGGCCGAAGCGGAATTGACGAAATTCCTTTTTTATTTTTAATTCTCGAATAGATGTCGGATGTAATAATTATCAGCGGCCAGCCGACTCCCATTAAAAGCCTGTTTGCGCCTGTTACGTTTGCCATCATCAAGTCTATGTCTTTGTGCCATGCAATCACTGCCTCAACCATAAATTCTGGCACAACCTGGAGTAGTGCTACAATAGCAACTGCCAATCCTTGGCTCATACTGAACTCTGCCGCTTCCGCTGCCCAACTTATAAGAAGTGCCGAAGTTATAACCGCACTGAAGCATAAGAAAGAGATTACTCCAGCAAAATTTGATGGGTATACACGAAGCCATAAAGATACGGCGACAGTATATAAAGACATAAATAAGAAATAGAAACCGTATCTTGACTTCATGACATGAAGATTAGGCACATGGATACAGTGCTTCCTAATCTTCCTTCTTTTCCTGCTCGTGTCTAGTTTGAATTTCGTGCACAAACATCTGGGTAATTACGGTGGGTTTCGTTATCGCCGCGCCTACGACAACTGCGTATGCGCCGAGTTCGAGAGAGTGAGCTGCTTCGGAAGGAAGAAGTATCCGTCCTTCTGCAACAACCGGAACGACAAGCGAGTCGGATAGACGTTCAATGAGATCGAAGTCAACTCCTTCTCTTGCTTTTTGCGCGGTAGCTGACGTGTATCCCGAAAGCGTTGTTGAGACAATATCGGCGCCGAGTTCTGCTGCTTGCACCCCTTCTTCAAAAGTGGAAACATCCGCGAGAAGGAGCGTACCGGGATGGTTGACCCTCACGCGCTTGAGGAATTCAAAACCGGTTAATCCATTAGGGCGTACTCGTTCGGTCACGTCAAGCGCGACTATATCGGCGCCAGCCTCAATTATTTCGTTTACTTCTTTGAAATCTCCTGTTATCAAAACAGATCCATCCGGGTAAGTGGATTGAATAAGCCCGATGACCGGCAATGCGACTTTCGATTTGACGGCTTTAATATTCTCCCTTCCTTCGGTTCGAAATCCGGCTGCTCCTCCCATCTGGCAGGACAAAGCGAAAAGTGAAATATATTCCGGGTTATTGAACGGATCAGTCGCATCAAATTGACACGATACAATCAAACCGTTTTTCACATTTGCTACGGAGTTCAAATATTCCATTTAATATCCCCAATGCTTGTTTTGGTTATCAAAGATCAGCCTAATATATGAGTAAGATTTGTTTTGCAACTTCCATCGCCGCAAATAGTAATATAAAGAAAACCCCCGCAAAGACAGCGATCTTTTTCTTAGTTCCAAAGAGCAGCTCTGTCAATTTAAGAATGAGGAAAAACGCCGCAATTGCCAACAAGAGATCGAGAAAACCGAGGAAATAAAAAGGAAGCGGATTAATTGTCTGCGGTGATGGGTTGTTTGAAAAAATATAAGGGCCATAAACGGCAACATATGCTGGTAAAATTATTATTGCACTGAACCCGATCGGGTGAAGCCCGTATACGGCACTTGCGATAAATCCTTTTAGAGGAGCGCCGGTTTTTGATACTCGCGCGGAGGCATAACTCAAAACAGAAAACAAATAAAGGAACGGAAGAAAAACGATCACCGCCAACTTAATTCCAGTTGAGAGAAGTCTAACTAGATCTATGGAGAAGATATCCCCACCTTTTACTATAAACAAAAAAAGGAAGCTGAGACCTATCGCTTCCAACGTTGCGATCAACACAGTGTAATTCTTATGTTCCGCAAGAATAATCTTCCGAAAAGCAAAATCGGGATACCTCCAGAGATTATATATTGTCGAAAAAAAGTCGAGAGTTTTGTCCGCTTGCTGTAATATACCGCCACAGGAGGTGCATCTGAGCGAAAAATCCATATTAACTGAATCGCAGACAGCGCACTTAGTCAATTCCAATGTTCCCTCTCAACCTTTATCAACAACACCATTTGCTTCCCTGCCATGTTTTCACTTTGAGTCACCTTTCCCCCTCAACTTTGTCAATCCTCCCGAACCTCGTCGACTCGAACGTGATTTACGAGACCAAATCTCTTCGACTTTCACCTGGCCACCAGACAAATCATGAATTGGTTCAAAGTGCGCCGTGAAATGTCGAAGATAAGGAGGTTCATACGTGATTTTATAACCCGATATTTTCTTTCTTCTTTTGAATAAATTAATAACAACCTCTGCAGCATAATCAATATGACTTTGGGTATAAACTCTTCGAGGAATTGCCAGCCTCACTAATTCGAGATTTGCGGGAATAAAACGGTCGTTCAGTTTCTTGCCGAACATAACCGACCCGATTTCGACGCTTCTGATGCCGCCTTCAAGATAAAGTTCTGCAGCAATCGCCTGGCCCGGATATTCCTGAGCCGAGAGGTGTGGAAGAAATCTCTTAGCGTCGATGAAGACGGCATGGCCACCAGTTGGGACAAGAATCGGTACGTTTTCTCTCCGCAGTTTTTCACCGAAGTACTCGATAGATCTTATTCTGTATTTCAGATAATCTTCACTCAATACTTCCGTAAGGCCCTGTGCCATGGCATCTAGGTCACGTCCAGCGAGACCTCCATATGTTGGGAATCCCTCAGTCATAATCAAAAGGCTTCTTGCCTTTTCAGCTATCTTCGGATCGTTCAGCGCAAGGAATCCACCGATATTCACAAGTGCATCTTTTTTTGCGCTCATGGTGCAGCCGTCTGCATAGCTGAACATTTCCTGTGCGATTTCTTTGACACTCTTCTCTTTATAACCCTCTTCTCGAATCTTTATAAAGTAAGCGTTCTCAGCAAATCGACATGCATCGAGAATCAACGGGATATCATATTGTTGCAGCAAGGACCTTGTCTCTCTTATATTCTTCATGCTGACTGGTTGACCGCCGACAGAATTATTCGTAAGAGTGAGCATGCAGAGCGGGATATTACGCGCTCCTGTCTTTTTGATAAGGCCTTCTAGATTATTCAATTCGATATCACCTTTGAAATCCGCGTATTTATTTGTTTGGAGAGCGGCACGAACCGGAAGATCCACAGCGGTCGCACCGGAGAATTCCACATTCGCGCGTGTTGTATCGAAATGAGTGTTATTAGGTATTGTCTTCCCTTCACCGCCAAGGACAGTGAAAAGGATCTTTTCTGCCGCCCTTCCTTGATGAACAGGTATGATATGATTAAAGCCGGTAAGTTCTTTTACAACGTTTTCAAATTTGTAAAAACTTCGAGAGCCTGCGTAAGATTCATCACCGTCCATGATGGCCGCCCACTGTTTCGAGCTCATGGCAGCGGTCCCTGAATCTGTTAGAAAATCTATCAGTACATCGTCTGCCTTGAGCAAGAAGAGATTATAATAAGCTTCCCTTAGTACTTTCTCCCTGTATTCTCTTGTCGTGAAGTTTATCGGTTCGACCGACTTAATCTTGAAAGGTTCGATGATTGTATTTGACATTAGGTCAGAAAAATAATTGGGCTAATTACCGTTACCATTGCCGTTACTGTTTCCTTTACTGTTTCCGTTGCCGTTACTGTTTGCTTTTGGATTTACTTTTCCCTTACCCTTTGTGACTTGACATTTCCCCATTTGGTCATGAGTGACATTTACGTCAACGGTGTAATCTGCGCCGATCGCTTCTAGAGCAAGTGAATCTCCTTTTGCGGAAACGACAGTGAAGGTCGCAACTTGGGTAGAATCAGCTTGGGAAATTGCCGCTAAAGTAAATCCTGCGAATGAGCCATTGCCGCCTCCGAGTTGCGACGGCTTGCGATACCATTCCTGAGCTTCGGCGGTAATATTGCTCAGTTCATTAATGGTCTCGTTGATATTAGCGTCCTGTTGATTTGATATGAAGTAAGTGATAGCGATCGCAATTCCGATAGCAACAATAATTGACACAAGTACCATTAGAAGAAACTGTTGTGTTCCCGTCTAGCACCTTCCTTATCGCCACTTGGCAAGAGTCAACGAACTTCATGAATTCGACTGGACTTTTCAGGCTCTCCATTATCAATCCTCCGCTCTCTAATCAAACGCCAAATGCGCCATCTCCTGTGTACTGCTATCGGAACTAGATTAGCGGGACATGACGTATTAATCACCAGACGGCTACCCATAATAAGAGAGGAGGGCTTATGTTTCAAGGAGCAACGCTCCGTCTTTTCGCCGTACGACTATATTGGAGCAACACTCGTACCGAACCCTTTCCCGTCATTCTAGAATATTTTGCGATTTTTGTTCGCTAGAAATTACAGTTGATAACAGAATCGTAATCCTCCATTACATTTTCATCACATGGTAAATCAATAGATTTCATTAAGCAAGAAAATCGAACGGAATTCGTCTACCGAGGTAAAGTCGTCCCAATTTGCAATCGGGATCTTAAAATCATAAGCCCGGAAGATTTTATCAACAGAAATATAGGAAATGCGGAATAGCAAACTGCATTACGGTCGTCACCATCTTACGACGTTGAAAGATCCTATAGAATTTGGAGTTACGTTAACATCGATAGTAAAGTTTGTATAACCGGTAGCCTCTAATGTAAGTAAGTCCCCGTTTGCTGTAACAACTTTATAGTTGGCAATATCAGTAGAATCTGGCTGAGAGATGACGGCCAAAGTAAAGCCGGTGAATGATTTATTGCCTCCCGATAGTTGAAGAGGCTTCATATACCACCCCTGAGCGCTGATCGAAATATTGTTTAGTTCATTGATAACTTCATTAATCTCAGTTTCCTGTTGACTCGATCTAAAATAAGTGACAGCGAGAGCAATTGCGACACCAACAATTATTGCCACCAGCACCAGCAAAAGAAGTTGCTGTGTTCCCATCTAAATTCTCCTCTTCGCCCAATTTGAAAATAATTTCATTGATCTAATACTTTCTATTGAACGCTCTCGGCTCTCTTACACCAAATCTGCTCTCTCCTAACCTGCACCTTACACATTTGCCGCGATATTTTGATCTAAAGGAACGTGCGATACATAATCATTATAAGTTCCTTCAAGAACTGTCATAAAATTGTCGACGTGTGGCTCTTCAATTACCAAAGGCGGAAGGATCCTAATAACATTACCGTTCGTACAATTTGCAAGGACACCTTTTGACAGCATGCGATTAACAATGTCTGAACAATCTGTCTTACATTCGACCCCTAACATGAGGCCAAGTCCGCGAACTTCGGAGACAAAATTCGGATGGTTTGCTCCAAACTCTAAGAGCCTTTGCTTGAAATAGCCGCCAATGTTTGAGACTTTAAGTTCAAAGTTCTTTTCAGAAAGCTCCTGCAAGGTCGCTAAACCCGCAGCACATGAAACCGGGTTTCCACCAAAAGTTGTCCCGTGAGCACCGTACCCGAGAACATCGGCCAAATGGGAATTCACCAGCAAACCTCCGAGAGGAAGACTCCCTCCCAGTGGTTTTGCAACGGTAACCATATCAGGCCGCACAGAATAATGTTCAAAGGAAAAAAGTTTTCCTGTTCGGTATATGCCGGACTGGATTTCGTCGGCCACGACAAGAAAATGGTATTTCTGTTTCAGGGTGAATAGTTGATCCACAAATTCATCGGACACCACATTTATTCCTCCTTCCCCTTGAATGAACTCGATAAAAACCGCAGCTGTCTTTGAATCGACTTTTTTCATCAGGTCGGAAATATCATTGAATGCAATATGATCAACCTCGGGAAGAAACGGCTCGAACCCTTGCCGATACTTCGGCCGATCAGTCAATGAAAGTGCTCCAAGAGTCCTGCCGTGGAACGAATTTGTCAGGGCGAATAATTTGCTTTTATATTCCTTGTTCCCCCACTTTCGTGAAAGCTTTATTGCCGCTTCGATAGCTTCTGTTCCGGAATTCGTGAAGAAGATTTTAGAATACCCTGAGAGTCTGCAAATCATTTCCGCTAATTCCACCTGCACATCCATGTAAAACAAGTTTGACATGTGCAGATACCGGTTAACCTGATTTATTATTGCTGCCTTTACTCTTTCGTTATTATAGCCGAGCGCGTTGACCGCGATGCCTCCAAAGAAGTCTAAATATTTTTTCCCATCTTTCCCGTAAACATAGACGCCGTCAGCATGATCAACTTCTATCGGCAGTCTCTTGTAGGTTTGTAATACGAATTGTTTCTCCTTTTCCTTTAACTCCATTCTTCTTTCCCTATCGTTTGCCGTTGATCAATCAGTTGTACATCGATTCGATCACTTCTACATATTTTTGTTCTACAATTTTTCTTTTGACTTTCAAAGTCGGTGTAAGATCGCCGCTTTCGATTGTAAACGGATTTGGAAGCAATTTGAAGCGACGAACCTGTTCGTATTTCGCAAGATCCTTTTGTAAATCGTTTATATCTTTTCGGATCGCATCATAGATTTTCTCATCCGTAATTAACTCTTTAATATCTGAAGAAGGTATATGCTGGTCCTTTGCAAACTCCTTAAGCGTGTCGAAATCCGGAACAATTAATGCAGTATTGAACCTCCTTTTATCACCGATCAAGACTATTTGGTCTATAAATTTACTCTGTTGCAGCAAACTTTCAATCGGTTGAGGGGCAATATTTTTGCCCCCTGAATTCACGAAAAGATGCTTTTTCCTGTCAGTAATTACTAAAAATCCATCACTGTCAAAGTGACCAATATCACCAGTGTGAAGCCAGCCATCCCTGCCGATTGTTTCTTGGGTAGCGGCTTTATTTTTGTAGTAACCTAACATAACGTGCGGGCCACGGGTCAAGATTTCACCATCTTCCGCAATTTTTACATGGACGTTATGCAGCGGTTTACCGACGCTTCCGAATTTATAATCACCAACTGTATTTGCGCTGATAACCGGCGAACACTCCGTCATGCCATATCCTTCAATTATCATTATTCCTACAGCTTCAAAAAATTCCCCCAGCTCACGGGAAAGTGCTGCGCCTCCGCTGGCGAAAAATTTTATCCTGCCGCCGGTGCGTGCTTTCAACTTTGAAAAGACCAACCTATTAGCTAAGGCATGTTGCGCACGAAGGAACGGACCGATCGTTCCTTTCTTCTTTTGAGAGACAACCTGCTTTCCAACATTAAGCGCCCAGTAAAAAATCTTCCGTTTCATGGCCGGACCGGCTTCAATACTCTTGATAGCTTGGGCATGGATACGTTCAAATAATCGCGGCACGGTCGTTACAATCGTTGGTTTTTCTTCAACGAGGTTCTGAGCAACTGTCTCTATGCTCTCCGCGTAGGAAATGGTTGCACCTGTTGAAAGTGCCGTATAGTAACCAGCCATTCTTTCAAAGCTGTGAGACATAGGTAGGAATGAGAGGAGGGTGTCATCCTCATTGATCGGTATGTGATCAAGGGCCGCTATCATGTTGGAAACAAAATTGCCATGTGTCAACATGACGCCCTTAGGTTCACCTGTCGTACCGCTTGTGTATATAATTGTGGCTAAGTCTGAAGGATTTGCCTCCAACAACCGCTTTCCAAATTCGCCCCGGTGTTTGTCTCTATCTTTTCTTCCGAGCTGATAAACTTCATCGAAGTCGAGCACAAAATCATCGGTTGATTTTTCTTTAGGGTTCATAGAAATAACCTTCCGCACCGCCTTCAATTCCTCTCTGATGCGTAAGATCTTATTCAGTTGGAATGAATTGGAAACGACGACAACCGAAACGTCACCGTCAAGAAGTATGTACTCGATCTGCTTTGCCGTCAATGTCGGAAAAATCGGGACATCGATTGCCCCGATTCCTAACGCAGCAAGATCGGTAATAGACCATTCGGGCCTATTTTCGGAGAGTATTGAAATTTTGTCCCCACGTTTTACTCCGATTGAGCTAAGTCCATGAGCAAAAAGTTCCACCTTCTCGTAAAGTTCATCGTAGGTAATGCCGACATATCTTCCTTCTAACTTGTACCTATATACTTCTCTTCCTCTCCCCGCATATTTCTTCGTGAGGCGTGCAAACATCTCAGTCAACGTCGTGAACTCTACTGCCGCACCCATCTGCTCCTCACAAGAAAGTAAAAATAGAATCGCAAAAAAACATACTTTTCAGAGTATCCACTTTTATTTTTTCTTTTTCCCTTTATAAGCAAACAAAAGAAAAATACCTGAGATTATAATCATCAGTATTCCCCAGGACAAATTCACATTCAAGTTTTGGGATTTCTGATAAATATCAGTCGGTCCGAAAATGCCATAGAACAAAAGGAGCAGGCCGTAAAATCCTAAGAGATAGCCAAGAGGAATCTTCAAGTCGAAGAAATGCCTCTGGTTCCCAGAAGTTTCCATTTATATTCTCCAATCCTTTCTTACCAAAAAATTACATTCAAAATTATCATCACCACGAGCGAAAGCACTCCCCAAAATGCTGGCTTACGAAAAAGGCCCTCTCCCAAACGGGGTCTTGGAGTCAAACTATAAACCAATCCAACAAGTGTACCTTCATCCTTTTTCGCAGTGAAGGTGCTGACGATTATCGTAACCACAAAGTCAGTGCACCATGCCCACCATGCCTGATAGAAATTTGCCGCCATCTCGCTCGAATAATGAAATACTCCGATTCGATAGAGGAAGTAATGAGAAGCAGCGGCAAGTATTCCAAAGATAAGCCCGAAGAACCCGCCCCATGGAGTTGCTTTTTTCCAAAACATTCCAAGAAGGAATGTCGCAAACAAAGGCGCGTTAAAAAACGAAAAAAGGAGCTGCATGTAATCCATTAAATTCGGAAATGAACGGACAATATAGGCGGTACCTATACTGAATAAGACACCGAATATAGTAGTGTATTTCCCCATCTTGAGGTAATGTTGATCGGGCATTCCCTTCTTTATGTAGCTTCCGTAAATATCGTAAGTCCATACCGTATTGAACGCAGTTACGTTTCCAGCCATCCCCGACATGAAACTAGCAAGGAGTCCGGTAATTGCGAGTCCGAGGATTCCATTGGGCAAATAATGTGCGAATAGAAGAATCAGCGCTGAATTATAATTAGGAGTTGGGCCTCCCGGAACAACTTTGAATTCAGGAAGAAGCGCAACTGCGAGAAGTCCAGGAATAACAACTATAATCGGGACCAGCATCTTCGGGAACGATGCTATGATCGGCGTTCTTCGTGCAGCGGAAATATTCTCGGATGCTAATGCCCGTTGGACTACCAGAAAGTCAGTTGTCCAATAACCAAATGATAAAACAAAACCCAGGCCCAAGACGGTGCCTAACCAATCTACTCCCATAGGATTTTCGGATGCCGATCCCATGTGCCTCCATGCTTGCAGAAAAGAGGGCGGAATTCTTTGAACCAATCCCTCAAAGCCGCCAACAGCGTGAAGACCGATGTAAACAATCGGGAGTAATCCGAGCCAAATCAGAAAGAACTGTATCACTTCGTTGTATATGGACGAGGACAATCCCCCGAAGAAAACATATACTAATACGACAAGCGCCGACAAAAAAATGCTGGAGGTCAATGACCATCCAAGAGTCAATTGGAATAACAACGCCATTGCATACATGCTGATGCCGCTCATAAGAAGGGTCATTACGGCAAATGAGATCGCGTTTAACCCGCGAGTTGCTTCATTGTACCTTAACTTCAAGTACTCCGGAACGCTTCTGACTTTGCTTCCATAATAAAAAGGCATCATAAAAATGCCGAGGAAAATCATCGCGGGAATCGCACCAATCCAATAAAAGTGAACTGTCAGTATCCCGTACTTTGCCGAATTCGCAACCATGCCAATTACTTCGAGAGCCCCTAGATTCGCGGATAAAAAAGCAAGGCTCGTTATCCAGCTTGGAAGAGAACGACCTGACAAGAAAAAGTCTTCGCTCGTCTTCATATATTTCTTCAACGAATACCCTACTACAATCGTAACCACCACATAAGCAGCTAAGATCAAATAATCTACGATATTCATGTTGATTACAGGTGTCAAATTACCTCCGAAATCAGATTAAGAGTTTTAAATCCATCATTATGCCAAACCGTTTAGGTGAGTCGAGCAAGATCAACATTGGCAACCGCCAAATGTTACATAAAAAAGCACTCTCATTTCACGTAAATATAACACCTATTTAAAAACCTTCAAACAGTTAAACTTTCGCAAGGTATAGTTGAGTGCACGGCAACAGAATGCTATATTTTCACAGTGAAACTCGCCTTTTACATATTGAAGCGGCATGTTGGACCATTTCTTTTCTCGATGGTTGTAATTACGTTCATCTTTTTGTTGCAATTCCTCATGCAATCGATGGATCAGATTGTGGGAAAAGGCTTAACTCTTTTTGTAATAACCCAGTTGATAGTCTTTAATCTTGCATGGATAGTCGTTCTTGCAGTACCAATGTCGGTTCTTGTTGCAGTACTCATGGCATTTGGGGGATTGTCATCCAACAACGAAGTGACCGCGATGAAGGGTTCCGGCGTCGGACTAATAAAAATGATGCTGCCTGTTCTCATCGCATCAGTCTGTGTGTTTTACCTCCTCGAGCTCTTCGATAACGATGTCCTTCCCGATGCAAACCATAGAGCGAAAACCCTAATGATCGATATTCAAAGAAAAAAACCGACTTTCACCATCGAGCCGGGACAATTTTCTAATGAGATAGAGAACCACGCGATCCTTGTACGGAAGACCGTTCCAAATTCGACAGACCTCTATGGAATCACTATTTTTGATTTCTCAAATCCGGAAAAGTTTACGACTATAACAGCAGAGAGAGGAAAAGTCGGTTTTTCACCGGACATGAAACAAATCGTAATGATGCTGTATAATGGCGAAGTCGACGAATATGACAACTCCCAAGTCGGAGACTACCAGAGGATTCGGTATCAACATCAACAGATCGTTATGAGTGCAGAGGGTTTCGCTTTCCAGGAGTCTTCTCAGAGCGCATTCGAGAGAGGTGACCGGGAATTAAGCGCTGATTCAATGAAAACTATTGTTGCAGGAATGCGAAGAGATGAGGATGTTCTCAATTCTCAATTGACCTCATACATGAAGACTGAGATTAAAAGGCTTATCTCGCCTTCAACCAATCGCAACGTAATACAGGTTGCCGTTGATTCGCCACAGGTCTTTCTTCAAACGGAATCAAGGATCAACTCAAGCACAGGGCTTGCACAGAGTTTACTGGCGAGTATCGATAACCAAGAACGTCAAATTTATTCATACGAAGTTGAGATTCAAAAAAAATATTCGATTCCTTTTGCGGCCATCGTTTTTGTTTTTCTCGGGGCCCCACTTGGTATGATGTCGCGGCGCGGCAATTTCGGCGTCTCTGCAGGAATGAGTCTCTTATTCTTTGTAGTGTATTGGGCATTTCTAATCGCCGGCGAAAAACTGGCAGATCGGGAAATGTTGAGTCCGTTCATGGCGATGTGGTTAGCCAATATTGTTTTAGGCATCATCGGACTGTTATTAACTTACAAGACCTCCAAGGAAGCAATGGCAATTAATTGGGATTTCTTCTTGAGGTTCATTCCAAACAGATGGATTTCCGAAGACACTCTTAACGAACTGGCAAAGAGAGACCGTTGAAGAAGATAGATATCTATATCATCAAGCAATTCGTGAGCGTCATCTTATTTGCGACTCTTGTATTTGCGGTGATTTTTATCCTCGTCGATCTTATGGACCACCTTGAGGACTTCATCGACAACGGGATGAGCCTCGCCTTAGTCGCGAAATATTATATCGTTTTCACTCCAGAGATATTAAAGCTGATTACGCCTGTTGCGGTCTTGCTTGCTTGCCTTTTTACGACGGGAAGGATGTCGAACAACAACGAGATAATCATCATAAAGAGCTCCGGCATAGACATTTACAGACTTTTACTACCATTCTTAATTGTGTCTGTTTTGATATGCGGCATTATGATTTATTTCAACGAATGGATCGTGCCAAAGGCAAATCACGAGAAGTTCAGGCTTGAGAAAGTATATCTTCAACAGCATAATGAGGGATGGTGGAAATACAACATCTTTATGTTGGACAGCCGCGATAGGATCGTGACTATCGGTTATTTCGATGACGCAACGAACATCGCGTCTAAAGTTTCCGTGCAGGAGTTTTCGGATACAAACAAGACTTATCTTATCCAGCGGTTTGACGCAAAGACAATGAATTATGATACTGTCTCAAATGTGTGGATACTCAAGAATGTCATCGAACGAGATTTTGACGGTCCAAAAGAGACCTTCAGTACCTACTCTTCCCTTCCTCTGAAGCGAATTTCGTTCAAACCTCTCGATCTTCAGCAGAAGGCGCTTAATCCAGCCGACATGAATTACGATCAGCTTAGTCGGTTCATAGAGCTTCAGCAGAATAGCGGAAACGACGTCGCTCGCTACGAAGTCGACTACTATTCAAAAGTTTCGTTCCCATTTGCAGCGGTAGTTGTAATCCTCTTTGGCGTGCCGCTATCCGCACGGAAAAAACGGAGCGGGCTCGCGCTCGAATTCGGAATAAGCATTCTGATAGCGTTCGTCTATCTTCTCCTCATAAAGATAAGTCAAGTACTCGGGTACGATGGGATAGTCAGCCCATTGCTGACGGCCTGGCTTGCTAATATCATCTTCTTTGGGGCAGGCCTTTACAATACAGCGAAAGTGGAAAGATAAGAATACACAGTTGACGTTTCCTTCACCTTCTTACGAGCCAGACCATAACTGCAAAAAAAGGTGATTGTCCCCCACCCAGCCAAACTTTACATTTTAGAAACGTAAGAAGGCACAAGAAGCTGGTATGCTCGGTTTTAGCTTGCTGCTGTTAGAGCCTCGGCTCCGGAAACGACCTCGAGTAAATTCTTTAGTGATCGACGCTTGTCGAGCCTTATTGTACTGAAGCGACAACGTGGAGATCAGTTCGCCCGCATTTTCACTTGCATTATCCATCGCAGCCATACGCGCCCCTTCTCCAGCCGCGTTGCTTTCCAGCAATACTCTCCAAATTTGAAATTCGAGATGCCGCGGTATTAAAGATTCGAGAATCGATCCGCTATCCGGTTCGTAAATATATTGCAGTAACTGCGGCGAATCGTGACTTGGCACCGGATTAAATTCCTCCTTAGATATCGGGAGAAATTGTTCAATCAATAGATGCTGCTGGATTACATTTTTGAACTCATTGTAAACAATATCAACCCTATCATACGTGCCGTCGAAATAACCTTTGATAATTTCCGAAGCAACATTCTTAGCGGCAGGAAATTGCAGGTTATTGAACATCCCGGAATAATTGCCGGACACATCGTATTTTCTCCTTGAAAAGAAATCGTGCCCCTTCCTTCCTAAGGCGAATAATTTCACACCTCCGGATGAATACTGCTCCTGGTAATGAGTCTTAATAAATTCATTTGTCGCTTTAATGATGTTCGAATTGAACGCCCCGCAGAATCCTCGGTCAGCGGTTACAACAACGATCGCAACTTTCTTTACTTCTCTTACTTTCACAAATGGATTTTCGTTGAGATCTGCATTAGCAGCGAGATGTTTCATGAGCTCGCTGAGCTTGCGTGAATAAGGGCGCGCGGCGACGAGTGCGCTCTGTGCGCGACGAAGTTTCGCAGCAGCAACCATCTTCATCGCCTTTGTAATTTTCTCTGTACTGGTTACACCAGAGATTCTCCGCTTAATTTCACGAAGCGTCGGCACCCTTTACTCCTTTACACTGGCTTTAAATTGAGCGATAAACTCCTTCGTGATCTCATGGAGCCTTTTGTCGGTTTCGGGGTCGATATCTTTCGTGTCCGCGATCCTGTCGAGGATATTTTGGTGCTTCATCTCCATCATCTCAACAAATTCCTTCTCGAACCTCTCAATGGTTTCAACCGGAAGTTCATCGAGATACCCATTGGTACCGGAGAAAATGAGTACAACCTGTTTCTCAACAGGCATAGGCCGGTATTGCTTTTGTTTAAGCAATTCAACCAGACGTTGGCCTCTTCGAATCTGTGCCTGTGTAACTTTATCAAGATCAGACCCGAATTTTATGAATGCTTCAAGCGCACGGAATTGAGCGAGATCCAATCTCAACCTTCCAGCCACCTTACGCATGGCTTTAGTTTGGGCATGGCCGCCGACACGCGAGACGGAAATTCCGACGTTGATAGCCGGACGAACACCCGAGTTGAAAAATCCAGCTTCGAGATATATCTGTCCGTCGGTAATGGAGATCACATTGGTCGGAATGTATGCAGAAACGTCATTGGCCTGTGTCTCGATAATTGGCAATGCTGTTAAACTTCCACCACCTAAGTCATCGCTGAGCTTCGAAGCCCGCTCAAGAAGTCTGCTGTGCAAGTAGAAAACGTCTCCCGGATAAGCTTCGCGTCCAGGTGGGCGGCGGAGGAGGAGGGAAACCTGTCGATAGGCCCAGGCATGTTTAGAAAGATCATCATAAATAACCAAGGAGTCCCGTCCACTGTCGCGGAAAAATTCGCCGAGTGTGCACCCGGAGTAGGGAGCGATAAACTGCATCGGTGATGGAACCCCAGCGGTTGCAGAAACGACGGTCGTGTATTCCATCGCCCCGTCTTCTTCCAACCTGGCAACAACCTGTGCAACTGTGGACGCTTTTTGTCCAATTGCGACATAAATACAATATACTGGCTTGATACCCCTCTTCTTTGCGGTTTCGGTGTGAGTATATCTTTGATTCAAGATCGTATCAATTGCCACTGCCGTCTTGCCTGTTTGCCTGTCGCCAATGATAAGCTCACGTTGTCCGCGTCCGATTGGAATCATTGAATCGATTGCTTTAAGACCGGTATTTAAAGGTTGTTTTACAGGGCTTCTTGCAATTACGCCGAGGGCTTTCCTTTCGACTGGAACGAATTCTTTAGTATCGATTGCTCCTTTCCCGTCAATCGGTTGACCCAGAGGATTAATGACACGGCCCAGCATAGCCTCGCCTACAGGCATCGACATAACCTTGCCCGTCCGACGAACTTGATCCCCCTCTTTAACGAGCGTATCGTCGCCAAATAAAACGCAGCCGACGTTGTCCTCTTCAAGATTAAGAGCCATTCCAAAGACTCCGTTCGGGAATTCAATCAGCTCACTTGACATAGCTTTCTGCAGGCCATAAACACGGGCTATTCCATCGCCTACCTGTAGAACAGTTCCCACATCATATATATCTACTTCACGCACATAGCCGGAAATTTGTTTCCGCAATATCGCAGTTATTTCGTCAGGTCTTACTTCAGCCATTACAACCTCTATTCAATTCTCAATTAAAAACAACCAATAAGCTACTGGAATCTTAAATCCTGGATCACAGATTCTCAGTTTCCAATAAGCTCCTTTTTCAATATCTCAAGTTGTCTACGCACACTTCCGTCATAGACGGTATCGCCGATCTTTGCCAGGAAGCCACCAACCAAACTCTTATCGACTGAAAAGGAAATTTCCACTTTCTTCGCGGTGAGTTCCTCAAGTTTAGCTTGTACCTTGGATCTGTCTGGTTTATCGAATTCATAAGCCGCTTTCAAATCTGCTTTGGCGATACCCAAAAGCTGGTCATACAAAACGGCAAACTCGACGGCGATCATGTCCGTTAAGGCTTCGCGACCTTTATCAACCAGGAGAAAAAGAAAGTGTGCGGTCAGCTCGTCGATTCGTTCCTTGAACAAAATCTCCAGCGATTTCCTCTTCTTAGCACGATCTATTACCGGACTTTCGAAAAACAGCTTGAGGTCATAAGATGATTTTACCGAATCGTGTATCAAACGCATGTCGACAGCCACACTTTCGGTTCTTTGCATCTCCGATGCAAGTCCTAGCAAAGCTCCCGCATATCTTTTAGCGGCTCTGGTTCCCCTCATAGGCTTTTCAATTTTTCCCCAAAGAGTTGATAAAATTCTCGACCAACTTTTTCTGCTTCGCTTCATCGATGGTCTCGTTCAGAATTTTCTCCGCGGCTCCGATTGCAAGCTCCGCAACCAACCCGCGAAGCTGCGTCATCGCAAGCTGTTTGTCACGCTCGATTTCCTCGCGCGCTTTCTCAAGCAGCTTGTTTCCTTCCGCTTTCGTTTTCAACGCAGACTCGGCCCTGAGTTTTTCACTCAACTCACGAGCTTCTCGAAGTACCCGTTGAGCCACCTCTTCGGCTTTCGCAAGATTCTTCTTGTTCTCTTCGAGGATTTGTTCCGCTTCCCTTTTGGCTTCTTCCGCTCTCTCTAAAGATTGGCGGATCGTTTCTTCACGCGTTTCCAAATTATTGAGTATCGGTTTCCACGCGTAAGCACGCAAGACAACCAGAAGCACCCCGAAGGTCAGTGTTGTCCAGATTATTAATCCGGTATTTAATTGCAGCATATCAACTCCAATGAGCTAATAGCTAGATGCTATTAGCGGTCTGCTTTTTACTTCAGTGCGAGAATAATCGTGATAACTTCGGCGAAAAGCGTGACGCCTTCGATGAGCGCAGCGGCGATAATCATCGAGGTTCTGATTTCGCCGAGAGCATCAGGCTGCCGCCCGCTGGCTTCCATTGCAGATGCGGCTAACTTTCCGATTCCATATCCGCCGCCGATAACGGCTAAGCCGGCACCAAGCCCGGCCGCGAGGTGAGTCAATCCTAAATCAGGCATTTAATTCTCCTATTTTTTTGTTGGGACGCAAAGCCTTGCGTCTTTGCTTTAATGTTGATGAACAGCCAACCCTACAAATAGCGCGGTCAGCATTGTAAAAATATAAGCTTGTATCAACCCTACAAGAATTTCTAATAAACTTATGAAGACGGCAAACGCAATTGAGATGGGGGCGATATAGACAGAATGAAAAATAAAGATCAATCCTAATAACGAAAAAATAACGATGTGCCCTGCCGACATATTCGCAAATAAACGAACACAGAGTGCGAATGGTTTTGTGAAAAGTCCCAGGAGCTCGACTATAATCATGACCGGAACGACAAACAGTGGAATATGAGGCGGCATCAGCCCCTTGAAATATCCGACAAATCCGTGGTTCACGATTCCTGAGATCTGTATGACGAAAAAGGCAATCAAGGCCAGAGAAGCCGTCACGTTTATATTTCCTGTCGGTGTGGAAGTATACGGAATTAATCCTACCAAATTTGAAAACAGGACAAAGAAAAATAATGTCAGGAAGTATGGAAGTAATTTTCTCCCTTTTTCACCGATAGCACCAAGGACAATATCGTCTCTTACAAAAACCACTATCACCTCGAGTACGTTTGCTAACCCGCGCGGGACTAATGGATTCTTTCCATTTGAGTTCTTACGGTAGGATTTCATCGCAGCGCGAACGAAAATGAGCAAGAGGACCATTGCGAACCAGATCATCACGATATGTTTGGTGAGGGAAAAGTCTATTACGAGTCCCCCAATGTGGACCGGCGAAAATTGAGGTAGATGAATCTCGCCAAACGGCTGAAATTCTATTACGTGCGAATCCGCAACATGCTCGATTATCCAGCTTCCGTTTGAAGCATCAGAAGAATTTGCCGCCGCAGTCCTCATGGTGTCTACGATTGTGCTGTCTACATTAGCAGCAATCATACCGACAGAGCCCACAAATCCTGAACCAAATATCACAAAGCCGCCTTAATTGTTCTCTTTATTTCAATTCTCTTGTTAAGAAATACTACTTCAAATATCGTCATTACAAAATAAAAGATTAATAAACCTGTGACAAAACCGATTATGTGAACCGCGAAAACCTTTACAAAGAGTATAAATATGCCGAGAAGGAGCAAAAGCCTTATTCCCATCCCGATAAAAACGCCTTTTAAAAACAAGAGGCTGCTCTTGTCGATAAACTTCTCGATAGTTAGAAAGCCGATAATGCCATTCGCTATTCCAACGGACGCGCCAAGAAAGAAGGCCAGTTCAAATGCACTGCTGGCCAATTTCCAGATCAACAAAAAAGAAACAAGTAACATGACAACCAAACAACCATATAGAATCCTGAGCATTCCTTTACGCATCAATTGTATTTGAGCTTGAGACTCACCGGTCTTCGCTGTAGAAGACTCAACCTTTGGGTTTGGTATCACTTTTACCTAGTCTTTGTACTTCTTTTATGAAATTGTAGAAACCGCCGATTAGTCCTGCAGCAGCACCGACCAGGAGTAACCAGGGAGAGGTATTAAAATGCTTGTCAAGGAAATAACCGAGTAACAGCATACCTGCAACAGACGCAGCCAACTCCGTACCAAGTCCCAGATATGGTCCAAGTTGTCTGTAAGCTTCACCTAAACTTGCTCCAGAAGCTATCTTCTTCTTCACCGCAATCACAATTCATCTAAACAGCTCACTCTTCTGATCTGGTCTTCGTTCACCGCTCATATCGCACTTCCCATCGAATGTGGCGCCCTCATCAATAACCAACTTGGAGGCACGTATATCTCCTTTTATCCTCGCCTTATTTTCGAAGACCAATTTATTTTTTGCGTTGATGTTGCCGGTAACTTTTCCGCCGACAGTTACGGTTTGCGCATCGATATTCCCTGATATCTCACCATTTGCTCCGATAACCAGGTCACCAGTCAATGAAATATCACCCGTGATTTGTCCATCAATGCGAAGACTCCCTGAACTTGTAATCTTTCCTTCAAACCGTGTCCCGTGCGCGACAATGTTAATCTGGGTTTCTTCTTTTGCCATTTCAGTTCTTCGTTAGTAAGTAATTTTCAGGATCTAAATTCTTCCCATCTTGCCAAAGTTCAAAATGAAGATGCGGCCCGGTGCTCGTAATTCCAGTCGAGCCCACTAAGCCAATCGCCTGGCCTCTGGTCACTTTTGTACCGATGCTCACCAAAATACGTTCGCAATGCTTGTAAACTGTCAAGTAGTCATCCGCATGTACAATTATCAGCGTATTGCCTCCGGTAAGAGTCCAATCGGCAAACAAAACTTTTCCATCTGCAGGAGCGACTATTGACTCGCCTTCCGTCGCCGATATATCAAGTCCATAGTGTTGAATTGTATAATCGACACTACGAGTAACAAAACCCTGGGTCGGCATCAATAAAGGAAAAAACGAACTTCCGTCACTCGATTGAACCGGTGAAGTAACGACAGGTTGTTCGGACACATTTTCATTTGTTGTCGGATTAATTTCACTTCCCTGCTGTTGCCGTTCCGGCTGGTTATCGGACTCACCGGTTTCAGGTTGGACTTGAAACTGGGTGACCGAAGTATCAGAATACATTCCTGTGTCTCCCAAAGCGCTTCGTAATTTCAAGTTATATGAAGCCAGATATGATAGCTGCCTCTGAACATTTTCAACTTTATTTTCCAACGTCTTGACTCTCTCAAGCTGTTCGACCTGCGTGCTGAAATACTCAGGGAAAATCAGCTTACCGAGAGGAGTTTCGATCATCGCGAGAATGCTTAATGCGCCAATAATTACAAATCCAAAAAGAACTAGCAGCACTAACTGAACTCGTGATGCTTTGAACGACCTCGACGGCTTCTCGGCATCCGATAATACAACAAACGTCAGCTTTGCTGACGCTGTCTTTTCATGCGAAGATTTGTGCTGCATTTCAACAGTGAATAATATAGAAATAGCTGATCAGAATGTCAATGAACACGCTTCACTAGAAATCGAGTTTCCCAAACGGTTAGAAACTTTTACGCGGATTGATCATGCCAATGGTTAAAAAAAACACCCTCATTGCATGGGCTTAATGGCGAGTTAATTGAAAAATACTACAAGTTTAGATTATCTTAGTTTAACAGAGGAGCGAAGGATCAGATATGAGTCAATGTGGAAGCAAGATGGAACGAAGGGCAGGATTTCTTCAAAGTGAAAATGCAAACAAGAATCTTCTAAAAAATCTACAAGTCCAGATTGATCAAGCAAAAAAAGGGGGCGGTGAGGAAGCGGCGAAAAGACAGAAGCAACGCGGCAAAATGTTGGCCCGTGAACGTATCGGACATTTAATCGATAGGAACACGAACTTTAGAGAAATTGGAACTCTCGCCGCGCTTGGACTCTACGATGAACATGGTGGAGCTCCTTCAGCAGGTATCATTACTGGAATCGGAAAGATTCACGGCAGGTGTGCTGTAATCGTTGCAAATGATTCAACAGTAAAAGCGGGAGCATACTTCCCTCTCACCATCAAAAAGAATCTTAGAGCACAGGAAATATCTATTCAAAACAGGGTCCCGATCGTCTATCTTGTTGATTCCGCCGGCGTGTTCTTGCCTATGCAATCTGAAATCTTTCCCGACAAAGAAGATTTCGGAAGAATATTTTTTAACAACGCCGTATTAAGTTCGTTGGGAGTTCCTCAGATCGCAGCCGTCATGGGGCCTTGTGTCGCAGGCGGTGCTTATCTTCCAATCATGAGCGATGAATCAATAATAGTAGAAGGAACCGGGAGTGTTTTTCTTGCGGGCCCCCATCTTGTTAAAGCCGCAATCGGTGAAGAAACCGACCAAGAACGACTTGGCGGCGCTGAGACACATTCTTCAATCTCCGGCATAACAGATTATAAAGTTAAGTCGGATGCGGAAGCTTTAGAGTTAATTCGAAAACTAATTTCGCGTTCGGGCACTAAAGACAAAGCGGGATTTGAAAGATCCGAACCGCATCCTCCAAAATTCGATCCGAAGGAAATTTTTGGGATAATCCCATCTGAGAGATCAAAACCGTACGACATGTACGAAATCATATCGCGAATTGTAGATAGGAGCGATATCGATGAATACAAAGCAACGTACGGCAAATCATTGATTTGCGCGTATGCACGTGTTGACGGATGGTCGGTGGGGATAGTTGCGAATCAGCGAACGACCGTAAAATCAAGGAAGGCTGACGACTCAAATGAAATGCAGATTGGCGGCGTGATTTATTCAGACGCCGCGGAAAAAGCCGCAAGGTTTATCATGAACTGTAACCAAAAGCGGATTCCTCTCGTATTCTTACAAGATGTTACAGGTTTTATGGTCGGCACTCGAGCGGAAAGAGGCGGGATAATCAAAGACGGCGCAAAGATGGTGAATGCGGTCTCAAATTCCACCGTCCCTAAATTTACATTCATAATCGGAAACAGTTTCGGCGCGGGAAATTATGCGATGTGTGGAAAAGCATACGAACCGCGTCTAATTTTTTCCTGGCCTTCCGCGAAGGTCGCGGTCATGGGCGGCGAACAGTCAAGCCAAACTTTACTTAGTATTCGACTCCAACAGATGAAAAGGGACGGAAGAAGTATTTCAGACGAAGAACAGTCAAAGCTTCTCGATGAAATAAAGAAACGTTATGAGAATGAAATGGAGCCGACTTATGCCGCCGCGAGGTTGTGGGTGGACGATATAATTGATCCTTTAGAAACACGTGAAATAATATCACTCGGCATTGAGATGGCGGACAACAATCCGGAAATTGCGAAATTTAACGTTGGCGTTATCCAAACTTGAAATCTACCTCACTCCGCCTTTTTCTTTCGCTCTCCCTTATAACTTTTCTTACGAAAAACGTTTATGCGCAACTCGATTTGCTGCAAAAAGCTTTCGAGCCGAACCTTTTTCAGGCAACTGAAAATCTCCGTGAATACATAAGAAAAGAACTGCCGGATGTAAGTCACAACTGAGATGAAGAACTCAAACACATCGACTTGATTTTCGCCAAAGGCATGGAGTTATCAAACAAAGAAGTGAGCACTGCTTTGCTCGCAGTTTCAATCGCAGTCCTGAACAGAACCGATATTAAGCCGACTTTTCCGCTTTTAGGAACCATAAGACTTCCGTTGCCGGCAGAAGATTCTTTAGATGCAATTTCACGAATATCCAACTTACCAAGATACATTTTCAACGATTCGCCACAGGACAAATGGGGCGACAGCGATAAATTGGTCCATTTCTTCGGTTCAGCTTACCTGACTTATGAAATGGGGACGAAGAAACTCCCTGACGCAATCGGTAACCTGATTGAACAGGGTGAAGTCACGTTTAGACTTGACGTGGCAGCGGATCCGAGAGATGTATTTGCAAATAGATTGGGGCAGCTATTCGGCAATGCATTGAGCGATGGACGGGAAGTCCTTCCTTCAGACTTCCTGATTGCAAAGTATATTAAGAAATAAGTTTTTTGATCATCTCAAGGTCTTCAGGAGTCGTGAGTTTAAGATTCGGTTGCTTCGGTTCGACGACGAAAGCCTTTACGCCAATTTTTTCCATTAGCAGAATCTCATCGGTGACACCGGAAAGATCGCCCATAGTTTCATAAGCTCGCAACAAATATTTTGATAACATTACCTGCGGGGTTTGTGCTCCATAAACGCCTGAACGATCGATGGTCTTTCGGACAAAATTTTCATCGTCAACCAACTTCAATGTATCTTTTATTTTAGCGGCAAGAAACGCGGCACCATACTTCCAGCCCGCGTCAATAACTGAATCCAAATCTGGTTTTGCCAGTAACGGCCTGGCAGCATCATGGATACAGATGAGATCATCATTCGTTATATATTCTTGAAGGCGTTCAAATGCGTTCCGGACGGAAATCGCTCTCTCCTCTCCGCCTTCAACTATTGCGGTAAGTTCATCCAATTCTAACAGCCGAACAATTTCCTCGAAATTATGAATCGTGGCTTTAGGAACTGCGAGACAAATCTTTTTGACCCCTGGGAGTCCTCTGAAAAGACTTAAGATTCTTGCAATGATCGGGCGACCCGCAATTTCAACCAACGGTTTCGAGACGCTTCCAAGACGATTCCCGGCTCCGGCGGCCGGGATAATCACGCCTATTCCTCTTTCCATTTATAAAATAAGCATCGCATCGCCGTAACTGTAAAAGCGGTACCCTTCTTTAATCGCTTTCTTGTAAGCTCGGGTCATCAACTCGTGTCCGGTGAAAGCGCTTACCAACATTATGAGCGTCGTCTCGGGGAGATGGAAGTTCGTTATAAGGTGGTCGACGACTTTAAAATCGTAAGGAGGATAGATGAACTTATCGGTCCATCCCTTTCCGGATTTCACATGACTGTCGGTAGTTACATTTGATTCAAGCACCCTTACTACCGACGTCCCGACTGCAAAGACTTTCTTCCTTCCGTCGATTGCTTGATTGACCCCCTTGGCAGTTTCGGGAGGTATTTCATAGAATTCCGAATCCATCCTATGCTTGGTCAAATCTTCGACGTCCACAGTTCTGAATGTTCCTATTCCGATATGAAGAGTTACGGGAAGAATTTTAACCCCCTTCTTTTCCAACTTTGAGAAGAGGCGGGTCGAGAAATGGAGTCCTGCTGTCGGTGCAGCGACCGCACCAACTACTCGTGCATAAATAGTCTGATAATCTTCCTTGTCTTTATCGGTCGGATCTCTTTTGATATAATGCGGAAGAGGCATCTGACCAATCTTATCGAGTATCTTGTAAATATCTCCTTTGTAGTTGAACTTTATTGTCCTACCACGACTGGTCGTGTTGTCGATTACCTCGGCGTAAATCTTTTCGTCCTCAAAATAGATCTTGTTTCCGATTCGAACTTTCCGTGCGGGTTCGACCACCACATCCCAAATTCCTTCATCGTGGTTTAATTCCCTAAGAAGCAAGACCTCTATCTTGGCATTCGTTTTCTCTTTTCTTCCCATGAGTCGGGCGGGAAAAACTTTCGTCTCGTTTACGACGAGCGCATCCCCTTTTTGGAAGTAATTGACAATTTCGTGGAAAACTTTTTCCTCGATCTGTTGCTTTTTCCTGTCAACCACCATCATTCTCGAATGATCTCGTGGTTGTGCAGGAGTCTTCGCAATTAAATTACGAGGAATAGCGTACTTAAAATCAGCAAGTTTCATAGTTTCATAATCCCTTTATTTGTTTTTTCCAGATGGTTCCCTTTGGGAAAAGTTTCCCGATAGCCTCAACAAGGAGGCTATCGGGAGGGACTATATCCTATCTTTTTGATTTCTTTTTTGACTTAGATGCAACCTTTTTCACAGCTTTCGCCTGTCCCGAAGGATAGGTCAGCGCAGCACGTGCAGCAGCCAATCGCGCAATTGGTACTCTGAATGGAGAGCAGCTAACATAGTTAAGTCCAATGATGTGACAGAACTCAACCGATGATGGCTCGCCACCGTGTTCGCCACAAATGCCGATTTTCAGGTCGGGTTTAACCGATCTTCCCTTTTCCTTGGCAATCCTCATCAATTGACCGACGCCGTCGCGGTCCAATACCTCAAACGGATCCTTCGCATATATTTCCATCTGGGTATAAGGAATAAGGAACCTGGCAGCATCGTCACGGCTGACACCTAGTGTCGTCTGCGTCAAGTCGTTCGTGCCGAAACTGAAAAACTCTGCAGTCTTGGCAATCTCATCGGCAGTGAGTGCACCGCGGGGAATTTCGATCATCGTTCCGACGTGGTACTCAAACTTCACTCCCTTTTCCTTCATCACATCTTCGGCAGCTTGCCTTACTATCTTCGCCTGGCCATCAAGTTCCTTTACGTTTCCGACGAGAGGAATCATGACTTCAGGTTCGACCTTCATTCCTTTTTTCTGGACGTTGGCTGCTGCTTCGAAGATCGCACGGCTCTGCATCTCAGTTATTTCAGGGAAAATAATTCCGAGTCGGCATCCGCGGAATCCAAGCATTGGGTTGAACTCATGCAGTTCTTCAACTCGCTGGTGAACTTTCTCATAACTAATTCCCATTTGCGAGGCAAGCTCACGCTGCGACTTCTCTTCATGAGGCAGGAATTCGTGAAGCGGCGGATCGAGAGTCCTGATGGTTACCGGCATTCCCTTCATAGCCTCAAATATTCCTTCAAAGTCTGCACGCTGCAGGGGAAGAAGTTTTGCAAGGGCTTTCTTGCGAGCATCCAGAGTATCTGCGAGAATCATCTCACGCATCGGTCCAATCTTATTTTCGCCAAAGAACATATGCTCTGTTCGGCAAAGACCTATCCCTTCTGCACCGAATGCGACCGCGTTCGATGCTTGATCAGGCTGGTCGGCATTTGTGCGAATTTTCAGGGTCCGGTATTTGTCCGCCCACTTCATTATTTTCTCGAATTGTCGATATATCGGAGCGTCCTTCGGATCCAGAGTTTTGTCAATGATTACCTGCAAAACTTCCGACGGCTTCGTCGCGACCTTTCCTTCAATCACTTCTCCGGTTGTACCATCAATTGAGACCCAGTCACCTTCTTTGATGACTTTCCCGTTGACGTGCATTGTATGGGTTGAATAATCGATGTTAAGCGCTGCACAACCAACGACTGCGACTTTTCCCATTTGTCTGCCGACGAGTGCTGCGTGCGAAGTCATTCCACCTCTTGCAGTAAGAATACCCGCTGAGGCATCCATTCCTCTGATGTCTTCGGGGGAAGTTTCGATACGGGCAAGTATTACCTGCTCGCCCCTCTTGTGCCATTCCTCCGCGTCAGGCGCATTGAAAACAAGGCGACCAGTCGCAGCGCCCGGTCCCGCGTTTAGTCCCTTTGCGAGAAGGCGGCCGCTATTCACCGCTGAGCTCTTTTCCTTCAGATCAAACACTGGCCTCAAAAGCTGATTCAACTGGTCCGGCTCGATTCTGCCGAGGGCTTCTTTTTCAGTTATCAACTTCTCGTCCACCATATCGACCGCAATCTTAATCGCCGCAAATGCCGTCCTCTTACCGACGCGGCACTGGAGCATGTAAAGTTTGCCTTCTTGAATAGTGAACTCGATATCGTTCATATCACGGTAATGTTTCTCGAGCGTTTTGCGAATCTTCTCCAGCTGGCTGTAAACTTTTGGATTTTCCTTTGCCAGGCCTGAAATCGGAATCGGAGTGCGGACTCCTGCAACGACGTCCTCGCCCTGTGCATTCATCAAATACTCGCCGTAAAAAACATTTTCGCCCGTTGCCGCATCACGAGTAAATGCAACGCCGGTACCGGATGTTTCGCCCATGTTGCCAAAGACCATAGCGACAATATTGACCGCCGTTCCCCATGATTCGGGGATGTCATACATTTTTCTGTATGCGATCGCACGATCATTGTTCCATGATCCAAACACAGCACCGGTTGCTCCCCAAAGCTGCTCTATCGGATCTTCCGGAAAATCGCTGCCGGTATTGTCCTTGATCGCTTTTTTAAATTGAATTACCAGGTCCTTCAAATCATCGGCATTTAATTCCGTATCCTGATGGACGCCTCTCTCTTTTTTCTTTCGCTCAATAATTGCCTCAAAAGGATCAATTTCATCTTTATGTGTCGGCTTCAAACCTAGAACCACGTCGCCGTACATTTGCACGAATCGTCTATACGAATCATAAGCAAATCGCCTGTTGTTGGTTTTCTTTGCAAGCCCTTCGACAACAGTGTCGTTTATTCCAAGGTTGAGAATTGTGTCCATCATTCCGGGCATTGAAGCTCTCGCTCCAGACCTGACAGAGACAAGGAGAGGATTATTTTTATCACCCAACTTCGCGCCGACTGACGATTCAAGCCGCTTAATGGCCTTGGTAACTTCATCTCTCAAAGATTTCGGATATGTCCTCTTGTTCGCATAGTAATAGGTGCATAATTCGGTAGTGATCGTAAATCCCGGAGGAACAGGCAAACCTATGTTTGTCATTTCCGCAAGGTTAGCCCCCTTGCCGCCGAGAAGATTTTTCAATTCTGCCTTTCCGTCGGCCTTTCCATTGCCGAAGAAATAGACATATTTTGTTTTACTCATTTTGTAACCTCCATTGAACATTGTTTACTAAGTTGTGATTTTTTTCAATATAAAAGCTGAACAGATCAAGCACGCCGCTGGAAAATGGATTACTAAAGTTCATTCTCTCAGGATGCCATTGGACAGCGACAACATCAGGATTCTCGTTGCCCTCGATAGCTTCCACTGTTCCATCATCCGCCCGAGCCGTAACCTTCAAACCATTACCGATCCTGTCCGCAGCTTGATGGTGCGAGCTGTTCACTGTTCCAGCTTCTTGTTTAATGAAACTTCTTAATTTTGAATCTTCAGCCAGTTGAATTTTATGAGACCTGTCTTCTTCGTCCGAAATTGCCCTGTGATTTCTCCCGTGAAATTTCTCTAAATCTATAATCAGCGTTCCCCCGAAATAGACATTCAAAATCTGCAGGCCGCGGCAAATTCCCAGAACTGGAATTCTTTTTTTTAAAGCAATGTCGATCTCCTTGAATTCAATACCGTCTCTCTCAGAGTCGACGTGGACGGTTTCGTCGGGCCAGTCACCATAAAGCTCCGGCGCAACGTCTACTCCGCCGGTCAAAACAAGTGCGTCGCAGTTTTCGAGGACTTCGACGTTCCCCTTGAACAGCACGATGATCTCAGAATTCGGAAGACGTTTCAAATATTTTTCGTAATTAACATCTTTTTCACCGCAATCCGACATTCCGATCTTAAGCATAAACTTCACCAAAGACCTTTGCCAGGACTGTGTCTATATGCTCCTCACCGAAGCTAACGGCGGCCCTCTCTCGTAAAGAATAAATGCGTCTTACTTCTTCTTTCTCTGCCAATTCTTCGTCCAGAAAAATGCGGGCGGCATCTTTTGCTGTTGTTACCGCTATTAAATCTTCATTACCTTTGAAAACTTCATCAATGTCGTAGTCGTTGAACCAGTGGTGATCGCGGAAAATCATCTTTGAAACAATCCTCGCGTCCAACCGTTCGATTCCTAAAATGAACTGTTCCGGATTTGCGATTCCACAAAATGCAGCAACATCCCTCCCCCTCAACATTCCGAGAGAATGAGCTTGCCCTGCATGATCCTCGAAATCGGAAGCCAAGAAACTCACTCCCGCAATCGGGGCCTTGGAATAATTCTTCACAAGATTGAATTCGGAAAGGTTCCCTTCGCCGTGCGAAGTCATAATGACGACATCGGCTTGGCGGATTCTTCTTTTGGAATCGCGTAAATTCCCGGCCGGCAGATAATGGTCTCTCAGATCTTTAAGCGAACTTTTGAGGAGAATAAAATCTATGTCGCGATGCAACTCCCTGTTTTGAAGACCATCGTCAAGGATAAAAACATCAGCACCAAATTTGTCCAACACGAATGTACCCGCGTGATGCCTATCTTTTTCAACGGCAACAGGCACATTCGGAAAAGTCTGCGAGATCAGGGAAGGCTCATCTCCGAGCATACGAACGTCGGCATCGGCTCCCATTCCGGGGCACGAAACTATAAGCTCATCGGTAAGGCGTTTGTATCCCCGTGACAAAACCGCAGGATTTTTCCCTAATGCCAGGATTTTTTCGATCAAATACATCACAAAGGGAGTTTTGCCTGAACCACCAATGGAAATATTTCCAACAGAGATAACAGGTACCGGAAGCTTCTTTACTTTAAAAAGTTGATTGTCGTAGCCGAAGTTTCTGAAAGAAACCACACCGCCATATAATGTGCTGAATGGAAACAACATATGTCTCGCAATGCTTGACATTAAATCATCTTCAGTATTAATTCCGCGGCTCGATCTGAAGCACCAGGACCACCAAGAATCTTTTTGAGGTCGGCATACTTCTGTCTTATTTCTTCGGCAACATCATTGTTCATTAAAATATCTTTTAAAATCGCGGCGGCTTTATCCGGTTTAAAGTCGTACTGTACAAGTTCTTCGACTATTCGTTTCTGCGCCACTATATTGACGAGTGAAATCGAATTTAGCCTTACAAGCAGTCTTCCTATCAGGTAAGTAAGAATACTTGTCTTATAAACGACTACTATTGGCAAGTCATGAAGTGCAGCTTCAAGTGTAGCCGTACCACTTGTCACCATTCCGGCATTAGCGGAACTCATCAGCAGTTCGACTTCATGATTCAAACGAGCTTTGACTCCCGTCTCATTCATTATGTCGTAATAGACTTTTTCATCGATACCGGGGGCACAGCCGATTATCGCCTCAAGTTCCACATTGTTCTCCGTCAATTCCTCTTTCAATACTTTTATAGATTCAAGCATCGTTGGTAAAATCCGATTTATTTCCTGTAGTCGGCTTCCTGGCAGAAGAGCGATGAATCTTGTCGACTTTTCATTTGAATACTGCTCGCGAAATCTTCTTATCTCTGTGTCGTTCGGAATTTTCATCTCGTCAAGAAGAGGATGACCGATAAAATGAGCATCCACATTCTCTTTCTTATACATTTCCTCTTCAAACCTAAAAATGGTCAGCATCAAATCTACAACGCGCCGGATCTTCTTTATGCGACCTTTTCCCCATGCCCAAATTTGCGGACTTATGAAATAGATCACCTTTAGACCGCGCCTTTTAGCCAACTCTGCAAAGCGCAAATTAAATCCCGGGTAATCAACAAGAATCACAGCTGATGGTTTTTCGGTTGGAATTGCATCCAACAAATCGCGTCTCACTTTTCCAAAGAACGGGAGTTTGGATATGATTTCAGAAAATCCCATTACCGACATTTCTTTCACATGATGGAGCAACTCAACTCCCGCAGCTTTCATCTTGTCGCCGCCTATCCCGATCACCCTTACATTTTCCTTTTTCTTCATGCTTTCAATCAAACGAGCCGCGTGTTTATCTCCGGAAGTTTCACCGGCGATTATCAAGTAGCTTTTGGTCATGCGGCAATCTTGAAAATGTAAAGGATAACCAGTAAAGCTGTCAGTGCGGTAAGCGCAATCAACGAAGACCGCTCGGACCGAAGTGCCCTCGAAAAATTCGGAACGAGGCTGCCGCCGCCACGAAATGTTTTCAAGCTGGGAATGAAGCGGCGGACATTTGCAGAGTATTCCTTCCAATCTGAGAATGACCGAGACAAATATTCTTCTTCGATGTTCACAATTGATATGTACTGGAACATGAAATAAACGAGAGCTATTAGTTGTAAATATGGCATCATGGCGTTGGACATTATTCCAACTCCCAGGTACATCAAGATGTTTCCAAGGTACAACGGATTTCTTACGTAAGAGTAGGGTCCGCTCGTAACAAGCTGTGTCCCGCCGACTGCGCCTGTAGTGCGTGTTTCGCTTCCTGCGTAAGAAACTCCCCAAAAACGTATCAGCTCGCCGCTGACAGTTATTAAAAACCCAATTAAAAGCGACACCCCAGTAGGTCTGGCAAACAACAGCATGAGGACTAAAAATGGAATCGGAGTGTAACTCCTGTAAGTAAAGAGATAATTCTTCCAATTCTTATTTGGCACAGGCTCCGTCATTCAGACAAATATGCCTCTCTGCGCATAAGGTCGGCCCGATGATGCTTCCTGAATTGTCCTGTCAGTAAAATTTTATTCAACTTTTGGATTACTCCGCCGAAATTTTCAAACGGGAAAAAAGTAATATTGTTTTCTTCGCAATACTTCAAGAGTTCGTCTTTAGCAAAAATAATATCGGCATACTGAACCGCGCATCGGTCCGAATAGCCGTTCCCGATATACACGACAACGTCGTCTATCCCGGTTTTAGTCAGGATTTGATACCCTTTGCAATTTCCGCATTTTTTGCAGTCTGATTGAAAAGGAAAGTCGACACGAATTCCTCCTGATTCAAATCGCGCCTGATTAGAATAGAAGGGGACATCCATAATTCCATTCAACTCTAAAATCCGCTCGATGTAAAAATCGAGCCCGTCGCTAAGAACAGTCACCTCGATTGCGTTCTTTTTACAATATGATGTAAACTCTTTAAATGTCGGATCAATCCTGAAGGACTCCACAAACTTCAACGCTTCTTCCTCTTCGACCTTTACATATTCCGCTTCTTTCAACGTCAAATCTCTTCCGGATAATTCTCCGCTCTTCCATCTCGCTACAAACTTGAGCGACTCCGCTTCATTCCCAAATTCGCGGAAGAAGGAGTTCCCAACGTCCTGGTCTGTTATGGTTCCGTCGAAGTCGACAAAGATTTTGGGACGCAGATTCGTCATGAGTTTGTAACCCAGTCATCGACAAATCTCACAGCGACAACTTTCGAAACTCCCTGTTCTTCCATCGTTACTCCATACAGCGTGTCCGCCGACTCCATGGTGCGCTTGTTGTGGGTGATAACTATGAACTGCGTGTCTGTCGAAAATCGCTTAATCATACGAACATAATTGTCCGTATTGTTGTCGTCTAACGGCCCGTCCACTTCATCGAGAATACAAAACGGACTCGGTTTAACGAGATAGATAGAAAAGAGTAAAGCTATCGCGGTAAGAGTTTTTTCTCCCGCTGAGAGCAAATCGATTGATTGCGGACGCTTCCCCGCGGGTTTTGCCATGATTTCAATCTTCGCTTCGAGAGGATCTACATTCTCCTCAAGTCGAAGCTCGGCTTCTCCACCATCAAACAGGCTTTGAAACGTTACTTTGAAATTCTCCGATATTTGGTCGAACGTGTCTTTGAACTTCTGATGCGCGGTATGGTTTATCTCATCGATAGTGGTCTTCAGAGTCTTTTCTGCTTCCAACAAATCACCCCGCTGCGCGACAAGAAAATCAAACCTCTGTTTTTCTTCATTGTACTCGGAGAAAGCCACAAGGTTAACAGGTCCAAAAGATTCAATTCTTCCTTTGAGATAGTTTATTCGTTCGTGAGAAGCCCCGGCATCAAAATCAGCCGGTAAGTTCATTGATTCCGCTGTCTGCTGCGAAATATCCAGGTTAAATTCCTCTTTCGCCCGATCAACTATGGCATTTGCATGCGCGTCAAGTTCGCTGATCTTCAGACTTACCTGATGAACTGCTTCGACTGCTGTCTCATGACTCGTTCGAACTTCCCGGAGTCTTTTTTCTTCGGCGTTTTCGGAATCTTTCTTCGCAGACGACTTGATCATCAGCTCATTTGCCTGACTGTCCAGGCCTTCGATTTCAGAACGTGAGTTTAATCGACGTTCTTCAAATTCTTTTAGGGTCTGCCGAGCTTGTTCGATCACAAGGCTTGTTGATTCAATGTCTTCATCAGCCCTGGATATTCCATCCAGATTAGCGCTGACCTGCTGGTGCGAGGTCTCTATTTCCCTCTTCAGAAAATTGAGCTTATTAACGCACTCAATATGTTTAGCTTGCACGTCCCGGAGCAATTCATTTTTCAGTCTATAATCTTCTTCAATTACTTTAACTGCTTCCAGCGTAGTCTGGTAATCGGTTTCGGATGAATTCTTTAGAGTATTCACCTCTGCTAAGGCAGCTTCGACCAAAGCAAGTTCATCGCTAGCCTCAGAAACATCGGTCTCCAATTTCGCGATTCGTGCCATCATGTCGACGATCTGAGTCTCGATATTTTGAATATTCCGTTCGCTTTCGAGACTTGATTGCTCTATGCGTGCCAATTGCAACTCGAGATTTCTGAGAGTTTCGTTCCCCACCTTTATTGGAAGCTCATCTATTTCCAACTGGAGAGCATGGACTTCCCCTTCAAGATCAGATAATTCAAGAGACAGTGTCTCATTTTCAATCTTAAGTTCTTCGAGCTGCCTCAACTTTCCTATTCTGCCGCCCTCTGTTTTCCGAGTACTTCCGCCTCTAATTATTCCTTTAGCCGAAAACACATCGCCGGCAAAATTCACGCAGGTAATTATTGGATCTTCCCTGAGTATCATTTCTGCTTCCGAATAATTTTCCACGACCACAACATTTTCAAAGAAATATTTGCCGATCGGCTCATTCGAAGTCTGGAGATGATCTATTAAACGTCGGTGGGTAGCTGAGTTCAATCGGGAAGCGGGAGGACTAATTTTGTCAAGACAAAGGAAAGTGACTTTTCCGAGATCACGTTTTCTAAGTGCGTCCACCGCGCTAAGAGCTGAATGCTCGTCGGGAGCAACGAGAAAATTTGAAGCTTCACCAAGAATTGATTCCGCAGCAATTCGGTAATCCGGTTCTACATAAAAGATGTCGCTGAGAATTTCAAGTTTAGGGAGGCCTTCAATCTCACCCCTTGTGAGTGCTTTTGCTCCATCCGGAAGGCCCTCTAAATTTTCCACCAGCCCGTTTAGAAAATCCACTCTCGTTGCATTTGACTGCAGCCTGTCTCGTAAGTTTTGGGTGTCCGTCTTCTTGTGTTCTAGGGTGCTAAATAATTCCTCGCGGTGTCTTTCCAAGTCGCTGAGCTTTCTTTTCTCGCTTTCGACCTCCTCAATAAATTTATTCCTCTCCGCTCGCGAATCTTCAGCTCTCGACAACAATAGTCGTTTCTCGTTTTCGAGCTGGGTCATCCGAATTGCAAGTTCTTCCCTGTGCGACTGGAGCCTCTCAAGTCTGGCATGCGACCTTTCTCGCTCATTCTGTTTGACTGCGAGATCATTTAATATTCGTATGAGATTTTCATGGCTCGAATTTGATTTTTCCCGGGCTGAAAAAAGCTGCCGCTCAAAATCCTTGAAACTTTCTTGTTCCGCCGCCAGGGAAGCCGAAAGAATTTTCTCTTCCTTTTCCGCCTCAACAAGGCTTAATCCCAGTTCGTCTATCTGGGATGAAAGCGATCCGTTCTTTCCCGCAAGATCAACCTTCCGTTTCTCAAGCGAAGAGATATTTTCGTTAAGCCCCCGTGTCCGTTCACTCAAAACAGCAATCTCTTCTTCAACAGCATGGAGATCGCTCTGTTTTTCCGCTCGCTGCTGCCGCAATTTCGACAAACTCTTTTCATATTCTTCGGTCTCAAAGCGAATCAGCTTCAAAAGTTCTTCCTGTTGTGAAAGTGCATTTAAAGCATTGATCTTTTCGGTTTCGCTTATCGATAGGCTTTCTTTGAGAGGAGCGACTTTTGACAACATCGAATGATAGTCTGCGAACAAATATTGCCGCTCAAGGAGACCCAATTCGTCCGTAAATCTTTTGTATTGTTCAGCCTTTTTTGCCTGCCGTTCAAGGGAATTTACTTTCTTTTCAATTTCGGCTATTAAATCGTTTACCCTTAACAAATCTCTTTGTACATCGTCCAGCTTGTTCAGGGCCGCTTTCCTTCTTGCCTTATATTTGGTAACACCTGAAGCTTCTTCAAACATCTTTCTGCGCTCGTCAGTGTTCTCCCGCAGAATATCTTCCACCATCTTAAGTTCAATTACGGAATATGCTGTCGGAGCCATACCAGAATCCATGAGCATATCCTGAATGTCTTTTAAACGACACTGGTTCCGGTTGATGAAATATTCGCTTTCACCAGACCGGAAAACGCGGCGCGTTATACTTACTTCCGAATAATCTACAGGAAGTAAACCCTTATCGTTCTTAATGGTAATTGTGACCTCAGCCATCCCGAGAGCCTTGCGGTTTTGAGAACCATTGAAAATAACATTTTCCATTGAGTCGCTTCTGAGCATGCTGGTCCGCTGCTCGCCAAGGACCCAACGAATGGAATCCAGTACGTTGGTTTTCCCGCAACCGTTCGGGCCCACGACGGACGTGATCCCGCCATTGAAATCGAGTTCAGTCTTGGCTGCAAACGACTTGAAGCCGAAGAGCTCTAACTTAGAAAGAAACATTTTATATAAATTTATTCCGGGCTATGAAGTTGTAGAAAAATTTCGTGTAGGAAATGACACCGTCAGTTCCATTGTAATAGACCGTAAGAAGAACAACCAACACAATTAGAATTAAGGAACCAACCACCCCGACTCGAATAGTCGGCAGATCGTAGATGACTCCGATTCCATGAAACAATCTAAACAGGCTCAAAAAGAAAAGAGCGACAAGAATTATCCACGCCGCCCACACGAACCTGGAATCTCCAAGCAGCCTAAATAGGATCATGTCGACAAGGATCAAGACAGCCATTGGAAGCATCGACCAGGTCGCGACTGTAAATGCGCTTACCATTTGCAACCTTATTTTGACCACGAGCGAAAGAAGTTTAATGGCCAAAGTGATTACACAAATCAGTGCCATGCAAAAGACAGTAAATGCAAGAATGAATTGCGCCGGATGCCAGACCAGGTAATCAATTTTTATTTTCAAAAAATCACTCGGGATGAAAATACCGAGCAGCCTATCGAATACATAGTCATCACGAAAAGCATAAAAGAGACTCGATAGATAAATGGCGATTCCTGCGGCTACCAGCAATAAAACAGTCGAAGTCTGAAACGCGGAAATCATTCTCTGATCTCGTATGTCCGCAAAAAAATTATACGGCCTGAAAATCGCTCGTGTCGCACTTTCCCTGAACCATCTTCGGCTGTAATGGAGATAGGTAATCATCACGAGGAGGAGCGTCGACAGAATAACGTAAATTATCGGAGGTGCATCGGCATAATTTCCAATCGGCAACGTTGGAAGAGTCTCATCGCTAAAAAGGGAGCGAACAGCAGTAAATGACGGACGTTTTTCTCTCCAATAGCTCACGAGACCGAACGTATATAAAAACGGATGCCCGTTTGGCATTAGATGCGGGACGGCGCCTTCCCAATCCGCGAAACTATTTATGGAAATACCTGCTGCGTTGGCATCCTCCACAGCGCCGTAGGCGTCGACCAGATATCGTGCCTGATGCTCAAGGGAAAGGGGATCGGCATAACCGTTATGATTATTCATCTGGCACTGAGCGCCAACAGATGAGATCCAAAATGCCGTGTTAGGATATTGCTGAGAAAGATTTGCCAAAAAATCTTTCATCTTCCGTGTGGAATTGAACAGCGTCAAATCCAAACCGACAAAGTCTGCGTCCGTGGCTGCACCATCAACTGGACCGGTTAGAGGAGTATAATAGACCAACCTGTCGGACTCATTGTGAACAATTGTCGACACTGAGGAAATAAGATCTAATGTCCCCTTCGCCATCGGATCGAGATTACTTCCCGCCGAAATTGCAACTACTGAAGGATGAGAACATGTCAGCTGAATCACTTCACGAAGGTAATTTTGCAATGCCCCTTTATATTGACTATCCTCAATAACAGAAGGTGGCGCATCAACCAAAGGCATCTCCTCAAATACCATCAAGCCAAACCGATCGCAAAGGTCAAGCAGCTCCGGTGAAGGAGGATAATTGACAACTCGTATCGCATTCGCACCGAGCGTCTTAATCACCGCGATATCTTTCTCAAGTTCTATGTCAGCTGCCGATGCTCCTACATTCGGAAAGTCAACCTCATAATTAACGCTTTTAATAAAAACCTGATCTCCGTTAATAAAAAATCTGCCGTTTGACAATTGAAAGGATCTGAAACCTATATTTTCCGAATATTCGTCTATTAAGTCTGAGCCTTTCTCTAAATAAAAAATCGCCTCATATAAATTAGGGCTTGTTGGAGACCATAAGTTTACATTCTGGGCAAGAGCTGAAAAATGCAATTTAGCATTATGATTTTGAGCGAGGCTGAATGCATCGTCACCTGATTTTGCAACTACCTTACCGGTAGCCTTATCAACAATTTCAACACGCGCATGCAAAAGGATTGAAGTGGCAGTAGAATCAATTCCATATCGGGAATAATCCGAAGCATAGACAACAACATCGCTTTCCACATTTGCGAGATTGTTACCCGAGTTGAGCGAGATTTTGACGGTAGGCGCATCCATGTAGATAGGCGGTTTTATTTCTAGATAGATATCTCTGAATAGGCCCCCATAGCATTTCGGTTGAAAGGCAAGCTGCTTCAAAGGAATCGTGGAAACAGGGTTTAACTCGTTATTGCTGATTACTTGAATAATATTTTCACCGCCTGCCTGGAGTAGCCTGTCGGGAATCTTTACTTCAAATTGAGAATATGCACCGTTGTGAATAGCGACATATTCGTTATTCACCCTTATCTCGGTCGAGGTTCCTCCTGTGCCAATCGTCAGCGTGAAAATATTCTTAGACACTAATTCACTAGGGATGAAAACTCGTTTTTCGAATATCACCGTTCCGCCACTAAATGTCCCGGGAATGTCCACGTTATTCCATGTTTTGGCGTTATCGGTGGATGCACGCCACTCACCATCTAGTACAATTTTCCCACGGGTCGGGGTTATTTGCACATACTGAAATCCGTTTTGACTTAGAGTATCCTGAAAACCAGTGCCTTGGGCATGAAGAGCAGGAAATGACAAAAAGAATAGTGATATTGTAAGTTTTATAAGGCGCGGACGGAACATTTATTGAGGTTCAACTCCCATTATTATTAAATTTAACAAATTTGCGGGGGGAATGCAATTAAAGGAGGGAGAGATTCTTGCCTATTTTGAGCTTTTAAACAAGACCAGTGATTTTTTTGCCGCGATTTCACCAGCGCGTATCATTTCATCGAGCTTCTCAAAATTTGCCCAGTTAGTATCTCCGACTTTTGCTCGAATTACGATATCAGCCGAATCAAGCCAAATTTGATTGAGAAAATTATTTGTCAACTCGCCGGCTCTCAAAGCAACATCAAACGCAGTTCGAAGTTCAAATTCACGGTTCAATGCCAACGAAACATCTACCGCGATCACCTTTCCACCAAACGAATCCCCAGCCGCTTTAACCGGCACTACACCCGTTGTGCTTCCATCTGTCAACAAGAAATTGCCGAACTTGAGAGGTTCCACAATTCCAGGCACTAGCGAACTTGCGATTACTGCGGGACGAACTTTTCCAGTTTTAAAAATGACTTGTTTCCCGGATATCAAATCCGATGACACACTAACAAACGGAATTCTCAAATCGTCGAAACGGATATCGGGTAAAAGGAAATTCAGAGTGTCGTTCAGAATATCACGGGAAAAGATTCCCTTCTTCGATGCGGCCTTGAGATAGACGAAACCACGGCCTAACTTTTTAATTACCGTTTTCGGCTGCTGGTAGGTATCCGGGGTTTCAGATAAGAGAAAGAATGTTTTTCCAAATTTCTGATGGAATTGGCTTTGCAAAAATTTTCTAAAAATCTCCTCGACTTCAATGGCATCCTCATAATAAGCGTACATCGCCCCTATTATTGCACCCATGCTTATGCCTGCAATCCCTTTTATTCTTATTCCCTCCGATTGAAGGACCTTTAGGACTCCAATATGAGCTAACCCTCGTGCACCACCACCACCAAGTGCAAGCACATAATCGGGCTTTCGTTTTCTAATCGAGATCAATATCCGAATCCATTTATGATTTCGCCCGAACACCAGTTCGGCGAAAAAAACTGTTTACCGATATTACTCTCCATGTCCAAATAAAATGAATTAGTGTGACACTATCCTTGTCAGAGATTAAGTAGTAATCCTTGAGATGACCTGTTAGCTTACACGCTCTACTACAAATCCTGTCAATTTCAAGAGTGAATCCTTTGCTGGCGAGTCAGGAATTTCAGCAAGTTCAATTTTAGCACTTTGCACAAAATCCATTGATTTCTCTCGCGCCCTGGCGATTCCGTTGTAATGCTCGACAAATTCTTTTACTTCGCTTATCCTCGATCCCCGTTTCCCATTTTTTAGTAACCTTAAGACTGACCTTGCTTCCCTTTTGGGAGCATTCCCAAAAGCATAAATAAACGGAAGGGTTACCTTTCTCTCTTGAATGTCGCCGCCAATCGGTTTCCCTAGAGTAGCTCTTTTTCCTTCATAATCCAAAACATCATCCTGAATTTGAAATGCCATCCCAAGATACTCTCCGAAGGACTTGAAATGTTTGACAATTCGTTCATCGTCCGTTGCACTCACTGCTCCCATCTCACAGCAGCTCGAAATGAGCGAAGCGGTTTTGTCGGAGATTATTTTGAAATATGTATTTTCATCCATATCAAGTTGCCTAGACTTCTGTATTTGAAGAAGCTCTCCTTCACTCATTCGTTTTACGGCGACTGAGCTTGCTTTCAGGAATTTATATTCATCGTGCACAAGTGACAGCAGTAACCCGCGGGACAACAAATAATCTCCCATCAGGACTGCGACTTTGTTTTTCCATGTGGCGTTGATCGATGCAATCCCGCGCCGCATGTCTGCGTTGTCGACGACGTCATCATGGATTAGAGTTGCCGTGTGAAGCAGCTCTACAAGTGTGGCAGCATGGTAGGTGCTCTGGTTAATTCCACCACTTGCTTTTGCCGACAACAAAACGAGTATAGGGCGAATCTTCTTCCCTTTTTGATGCAATAAATACCTGGCTATAGTATCTACTATACCGACCGTCGATCGGATTGCCGCTTTGAACTCTTTATTAAATAACTTTGTCTCTTCTTTGATAGGGACGATTATGTCATTGAGATTCAAACCACACCTCGATCAAAGAGATTCATTAGTATAGAAATTTTACGCAGATGCTCTCTCTTTCTTTCGTTTATTCGCACGCGTTATTTGAACAACAAATATGGATATTTCATAAAGGAAGTAAAGCGGAACGGACATCATTATCCAGCTTATAATGTCGGGAGGAGTAATCGCAGCGGCTACAATCAAAATAACAATTATCGCGTGCCTTCGATATTTCCGAAGAAATTCCGGGCTCAGAATTCCGAGTTTCGCGAGAAAATAAGAAAGCATCGGCAGTTCGAAGACAACTCCGCAGGCTAAAATTATTCCGGTTATGAATCCGAAATACGACTGCACATCAATAATGTTTTCAATGAATGGAGAGCCAAACACGGCGAAAAATCCAAGTGCATTGGGGATCAAGACATAATATGCAAACGCTCCCCCGAGAAGGAAAAAGAAAGTCGAAAAAAATACGATAGAACTTATGTATTTCCTCTCATTCGGATAAAGTGCCGGTTCGACAAATTTCCAGAAATGATAAAGAGTATTCGGAAGACTTGCGATTAAACCCGCGACAAATACGATCTCCATATATAAGACCATCTGGCCATAAGGTTTAAGGTTTTGAATTTTAAGAGGAGGCTTGCTGTGAATTGCCGGAGCTAAGAGGAATTTATTTACAATGAAATCGGCAAATATCGCGCACGCAATTGTTCCTATAACAATGCCGACAAGTGACCAGATGAGGCGCTTGCGCAACTCTTCAAGATGGTCCCAAAAGGACATTTCTCTCTTGGAGTCATCGCCCGACGGAATATCTTCAACACTTTCGTTCATCAACCTACGGAAGAAAACTCCCTTGCAAAATCATACAAAGGAAATTTACTGCATAAAGCCAGGACATCTTGTTTGACTTCCAAATATACTCTTTCATTTCCGATATTTTTTACCACTCGGTCTATGAAGTCCGCGACGATAGTCATCTCAGGCTCTTTGAAGCCTCGCGTTGTTACGGCGGGGGTTCCGATTCTTATTCCGCTAGTAATCATCGGTGATTTATCATCAAACGGGACCATGTTTTTATTGACTGTAATTCCGCATTGCTCTAAAGCTTTTTCCGCATCCTTGCCGCTGACATTTTTGTTCCTGAGATCGACCAGCATCAAATGATTGTCGGTACCTCCGGAAACGAGATCATACCCCCTCTTGGTCAGTTCTGCCGCGAGTCGTTTTGCATTCGCGATAATTTGATTGGCGTAATTCAAAAACGAATCATCCAGAGCTTCACCGAATGCAACCGCCTTCCCCGCAATCACGTGCATCAGAGGTCCGCCTTGAATTCCCGGCATCACATTGGAGTCAACTATCTCTGACATCATCTTGAGCCTGCCTGACTTCGCCGCCGTCTGTCCGAACGGATTCTCATAATCTTTTCCGATTAGAATCAGACCTCCGCGAGGACCGCGTAAAGTTTTGTGAGTCGTTGATGTGACAATATGACAATGAGGTAATGGGTCACTGAGAAGTTTCTTCGCGATAAGACCGGCAGGATGGGCGATATCTGCCATGAGAAATGCGCCAACGCTATCCGCTACTTCCCTGAACGATTTGAAGTCGATATCACGGGAATAGGCACTTGCACCAACAACGATCATCCTGGGCTTGTGTTGCGCAGCAAGTGTCTCCACCTCGCGCATATCTATTCGTCCTGTCTTTTTATCAACACCGTATGCGACCACATTGAAAAGCCTGCCGCTGAAATTAACGGGCGAGCCATGAGTCAAGTGCCCACCATGAGATAAGTTCATTCCAAGAATCGTATCTCCCGGTTTGATAAAAGAGAAATACGCCGCCATGTTGGCCTGGCTGCCCGCATGAGGCTGCACGTTCGCATACTCAGCCCCAAAGAGTTTCTTCACCCTGTCGCGAGCAATATTCTCGGCAATATCGACAAACTCGCAACCGCCGTAATAGCGCTTGCCGGGATAACCTTCAGCATACTTGTTTGTCAAAACACTTCCGACCGCGGCAAGCACCGCATTACTAACAAAATTTTCCGATGCGATTAATTCTATCGTTTTATCCTGCCGCCCAAGTTCTTTAGCTACAACCTGGAAAATTTCGGCATCCGAGTTTCTTAGAATTTCTGAAAAATCCACTTATGTATACCTCCTGGTTTTAATTGGAGATTAACAGCCGGTTAGGCTATGAATTTTATTGACCCGTCGTTCATGCCTTCCACCTTCAAACGGCGTGGAAAGCCAAACACGTATCATTTTTTCCGTAGTGTCCCAATCTGTAAGGCGCTCCCCGATGCTTAACACGTTTGCGTTATTGTGCCTTCGGGAAAGCTCCGCCATCTCGACGTTGGCACAAAGAGCTGACCTGACATTTTCAATTTTATTGGCGACGATATCCACGCCAATGCCGCTTCCACAGATCAGTATCCCTTTATCGCATTCTCCCGATCCGACAGCTTTAGCGGCTACATAAGCAAAGTCAGGATAATCGCTTGGCTCTTCGCTGTGCGCGCCAAAATCTTTATACTCGAGATGAAGCTGATCGAGGATATTCTTCACTCTCTCTTTATATTCAAATCCCGCGTGATCAGAAGCGAGTGCAATCAAAATTAATCTCCCTGGGCTCGCACGAACCAGCCTTCTCCCATTGTGATAGAGAAGTACAACCTGAAGATCTGCTCTCTCAACAAAAAGTCGCTCGATAATCCGCGCAATCCATATTGAGCAGAGATTGAAGCGGTTGAAGAAAAACTCATGGGGACTTCAATCCCTGCAGTTAAGAACAATTCGTCCATCTGTTTACTCTGCCCAGATTTGGTGGCAACCATAAATTGTGTTTTTTGGTAATAAAATCCGGCTCGCAAGATCCTTTTATCAAATAGAGAATTGAAATCTTTTCCCTGAAGAAGTTCTACACCTCCACCGATGAAGAGAGCGTCCTTTAAAGAGCCGCGTGGAGTATATGTGTCATAATATTTGGAAAAAGATTGAGTTCTAATCTCCAGCATACCGGTAAGATAATCATTGAAAGATTTAGAAATTCCGATCCCGAATTGAGGTGGTATGTATCCGATCGCACTTTGTGAATACGGAGAATACAGGGTATCTTCATAAAGGTTCTCAAGAACAGATGTACCTGTGAGATTATAAGCGAATTTATAATATCCCCCAATAGAAATACCCTTTAAAAAGTCAGGCTTCATAAATTTATCGAGGCTATCCAAAATAATCCCGAATGTTCCACTTGCGCCTCGCATATATGAGCTGTAATCAGAATAGCTGTTGGTGTATGAAGAATTAGCAAAATCAATTGTACTGGTATTTTCAATCCTGCCAAACGCATATTCGAACATCCCGCCTAAATTCACATGAGGAAAAGGTGAGATGCTCATACCAACAAAGCCCTCGCCGAGTCCACCAGATCCCGATGATTTATAAGTATATGATGGAACATCTGATGTGGAATTTGAATCGACCGGTGAACTGATTGTAAAATTGTAGGAAGTCAGCGGAGCAAATCCGCCTGCCAGCGTGATACCAAGGTCCCTGTCTATAGGCAGGGCAAAAATGCCTCCACCAAAATTCCCATTAGCATAATACGATGTCAAATTACTTGTATTGTCTTTAGAGGTCACACCTGAAAAATTATATGAGGCCGAGAACTGGACATTTTGCAAACCCGTCCATGTTGCCGGGTTAAGCTGGCTCAGAAAACCATTTCTGATCAGTGCGATTCCTGAATTACCCATTCCTGCAGACCAACTGCTGGCAAAGCTGGAAAACGCTCCGACTCCATTTGCCGAAAGAGGCGTTCCATCTTGTGCATGGACGCCAGCGACGCAAAACACGAATAGATATAATAGAATTTTCCTTTTCATCTTTTCGTCACCGCCGGTGCATACGTTATAGTAAGCCGCGGCTTGAGAGAGTCCGGGGCATTTTCGTCGTAAATAAAACGCGTGTCGAGGTTGTTATTATCATCATACCGCGCGATTACGAATCCATAATTACCACGGTTGAGCATCTGCTGGACCAATATTGTGGCAGGAAAAGTATACTTATTTCCAACCAATGTGCTGTATCCAATGCCGCTCGAACTCAGCGCATGCGATGTCGGATCGGTCTGATAGTATGCCGTGAGAGAATCAGGCGATTCCCCCGAATAATAGGCTACGTCTGGGTTTGCAAAGAGCGTAAGTTCGGCATAATTCACTATAGAAAAATTCGGAATCTTGCTTAGATCAAAAACTACGCTTCCATGCAGGCCGGTGCCGCTTTGCACGGCGAAAGATTGTGAAGGCGCAACGATTGAAGTGGTCGCAACATAGGTCGAATAGCTGGATGTAGAAATTACAGTATCGGTCGGATTTCCATCTATAGCACAAATAACTTCTATTGTCGGTTCGTAACCAGTCCCCGAGTAAAGGGTCGAGTACACTGAAAGCACGCCGGACATATTCATCGGTTTTACAATGAAACCATAATTCTTAAAATTAGTATCTTGAGTTGCTTCTGCCCAACGTCTCACAACACTTGTATCTAATTGGAAAATTAAAGTCGTGTCAGTCACTTCAGGAATTGTCGGTGATAGAATTATATTTGAACTTTCGCGAGGTAAAAGCGCAACACTATCCCAGGTAAATGTGGTCGTACTCCAGGATGTATCCATCGCGTAACCTTCAACCTGTAAATTATTGACGTGATACGCTGGAAGACCATAGGGCATCAGGACGTAAGTTGAACGCCTCAGTATTACTTGAGCAGAGATTATCTTGCTGGCATAATAGACAGAATCAAGTCCGGAAAATTCCAGTAGTAAATCCGCTTCTGTTGCCGGGACCTTGCCAACACAAAGGATGGTATTATTTCCGTTAGCTAATCCTGCGTTTACCTGGGAACTTTTCAATTTGAGTGAATCTTTAATGGAATCGAGATACCTCGGCGTTAGCGTACTGTCGTAACTGACAAGCCACGTGCCTGTCTGATTGAACTTGCTCGAGCATCCGACAATTCCAAATGCAAAAACGACAGCAATAAGATAAAACTTAGTTATTTTTTTCAATTTTTTTCTTGACAAAGTTTATAACAAAACCGTAAAGATTGTCAGCAAGATAATCTATTTTGATTCCGTCGTCAATGCACCGTTGATAATCAGTTTTCCCGTAACCGGTGAGCACGAGCGAAGTAAATGCACCGGCATTCTCTCCGCATTTTACATCGCTCCATTTATCGCCGACCACAAAAGACGATGATAGATCGACATCAAATTCCTCTTTTGCACGGAGCAGCATTCCGATGTCCGGCTTCCTGCAATTGCAGTTAACTTTTTGCTCATATTTGGGATGATGCGGACAATAATAGATTGCATCGACGGCTGCGCCACGCTCTTTCAGCATCGAAACTAAACGGGCATTTACCTCTTCCACTTCCTCAACAGTCATAAGTCCACGTGCAATTCCTGATTGATTTGAAATCACAACCACTTTCAAACCAAGTTGATTCGCAATCGCAATTGCTTCAGGGGACTGGTCTTCGAATTCGATCTGGTCAGGATCAGTGAGATAGTCCTTATCCACGTTGATCGTTCCATCACGATCTATGAATATGGCTCTCGTCACTTATCAAGAATTTTGTTGTAAAGCTCGGTATAGAGTCTTGCGGAATTTTCCCACGAAAAATCTTCGACCATTGCGTTCCGCATAATCTTCTGCCAATTCTTTTCGTCATTGAACACCGCGATTGTTCTCGAAATTGCCTTTACCATTTCACCCGGCTTATAAGCATCAAAGAAGAAACCGGTTCCTGTTCCCTTTTGGAGGTTTACTTCTTTCACAGTGTCCGTTAGTCCTCCGGTTCTCCGCACGACAGGGATGGTTCCGTATTTCAGACTGTACAACTGGTTTAACCCGCACGGCTCAAACCTGCTAGGCATAAGGAAGATATCGGAAGCACCCTCGATAAGGTGAGATAGCTCATCGTCATATTTCAGCTCAAGCGCAAATTTCTCCGGATATTTTTTTGCCAGCGATTCCAATTTCGAATGATACTCCTTCTCTCCCGTTCCCAGAAGTATGAGATGTAAATTCATCTTCATAAGATCGGGGAATGCGTCGATCAGGAGATCGATCCCCTTCTGCTCGACCAAGCGGGTTACCATCCCAATCAGCGGCGCTTTCGGATCAAATTTCATATTGAACCGCTTCAACAAATATTTCTTGTTTTCGACTTTCGCATCGAGAGTTTTAACGGTGTACTTGAACGGAATGTAATTATCGTTATCCGGATTCCAGATCGAATAATCGATCCCATTTACTATTCCTGTAAAGACTTTTTTCCTCTTTTTAAGAATTCCCTCCATGCCGCAACCGAACTCTTTATCCTCAGAAATTTCTTTGGCGTACGTTTCACTTACTGTCGTAATATAGTCGGAATAGACTATCCCCGCTTTCATAAAACTGAATTTCCCAAAAAACTCTGCTCCATCCGGAGTGAACACATCCGGAGGCAAACCCGTCTTCAAGAAAGTCTCCTTCGGGAAGTTGCCCTGATAGGCCACATTATGAATTGTGAAAACGGTCTTGATGTTCTTGAAAAACGGATCTTTGCTATAGATCTTTTTCAGATACACCGGCACAAGCCCGCTTTGCCAATCGTTACAATGAATTATATGCGGAGCCCACCCGAGCCGCTTTAGTATTTCAAAAATTCCCCGCGAATAAAAAATAAATCTCTCATCGTTGTCGGGATAATCCTTCTTAGACCTTGGATCCTGGTAAATCCCAGGCCTGCCATAAAATTCGGCGCTATCGATAAAATAAATCTGAACTTTAATACGCTCGCCTACGAGAAATGAAGACTTTACATTGAGCTTTGCCGTCTTTTTCCCGATAGGTATGTCAATATCTTTCAACCTGATAATTTCATGAATGCGAAACTTCCTCTCGTTTACAAAGCCGTAACGAGGTATTGCAAGTCTGATGTCATTTCCGATTTCTTTCAATGCCTGCGGTAAAGCACTCGCAACGTCTGCGAGTCCGCCGGTTTTCGCAAATGGAAACACCTCTGAAGAAAGGAATAAAACATTAAGGGATTGTGTCATTTCAAACCATGATTTGTTTACTAAAAATACCCAAAAGATGGCTTATAATCAATTACCCTTCTCTTTTGATGTTCCATCCTTGCTCTGCGCGAGGCAAGACTAAATCTTGAATCACTCACCACTGGAAAATATATTTGTATAAACTTACCTGGATTCCAAAATGAAATTACAATTTATAGGTGCAGCACAAACCGTAACCGGTTCAATGCACCTGCTCGAAGTCAACGGGAAAAAAATTCTTCTCGATTGCGGATTCTATCAGGGCAAGCGTGCAGAAAGTATCAGGATCAATAAAAATTTTGAATTCTTCCATCCCGCGGAGATTGAGGTAGTCGTGCTTTCACACGCGCATATCGACCATAGCGGAAATCTCCCTAACCTCGTCAAGAAAGGCTTCTCAGGATCGATCTTTGCGACTCCGGCTACGCGAGACCTGGCTGGCATCATGCTTGCCGACAGTGCAAAAATACAGGAACAGGATGCGGCATTCTTAAATAAGAAGTTAGCCAGGAAAGGCGAACCTCCCATAGAACCTATCTACAACACCGAAGACGCTTTATCCGTAATGCCGCTCTTTGTTTCAGTTTCATATCATAGAGAAACCATTATTTCAGACGGAGTGAAGCTCACTTTTCTCGATGCCGGACATATATTGGGAAGCGGGCTGGTGCAATTAAAGGTCAACGATAATGGAAAGGAAAAGACCATTTTGTTCACGGGAGATCTTGGCCGCAAAGGTTTGCCAATTTTAAGAGATCCTGAATCCGTTCAAAAGGCAGACGCACTGATAATTGAGAGTACTTATGGCGGCAAATTTCACGACCCAATACAAGGGATGGAAAGTAAATTATGTGAAACCATTCTCAGGACGATTAAACGCGGAGGAAAAGTAATTATTCCTGCGTTCAGCGTGGAAAGGACTCAGGAAATCACCTACACGCTTCATCGTCTCTTCGAAAATGGGAATCTTCCCAGGATCCCTGTTTTCGTGGACAGCCCGCTCTCTGTCAACGCCACGGAAGTATTCAGGCTGCACCCGGAATGTTTTAATAAGGAAATCTTCAAAATGGTTCTGGAGCATGACGACCCTTTCGGTTTTGAGTACATAAAGTATATCCAAACCGTCGAAGACTCCAAGAAGCTCAACGACATTCACGAACCGATTGTAATTATTTCAGCTTCAGGGATGTGTGAAAGCGGCAGGATACTGCATCATCTTGCTAACAATATCAACGATCCTAAAAATACAATCTTGATCGTGGGTTACCAGGCAGTAAACACTCTCGGGAGACGAATCCTGGAGCACCAGCCTATGTTGAAAATATTCGGCGAGGAATATTCGTTGAAGGCGGAAGTAATCGAAATGCAATCCTTCTCCGCACACGCCGACCAGAACGATCTGATGGACTTCGTCAAACAAATAGATAAGACAGAGCTTCAGAACATATTCCTGGTTCACGGCGAAGTCGAGGAACAAAACGCGTTTTCACAGGCACTGAATCAAGCAGGTTACCGAAACATTGCCGCTCCCAAAAAAGGAGACACATTTAACATTTGAAAAAGCTATTGGTAACTGAAGATTCAGCCCATCACGAAAGTTATTGACATATATCTTTATTCTTTATCCTTTCACACTGAAAGTCAAACAGACTCATTTTCGTTAAGACGCATTGTTTAAAAGATCCATTCATCACAAGTTTCTGAGATGAAATCTATTAAGAGACTCCGATCCGCCGGAAGAGCAGCTTTTTTCCCGTCCGTTTTTTTTCTTATGTGGTCCGGCTGTCAAAAAATTTCTTCTATTCCAACATCCGAAGATGATTTCATAATTGTGCCGCCATCAAATTTAACGGTATTGGAAGTCGGAGACGCTTCAGTTTTTATCTACTGGGAACAAACCTCTGCTGTGGGCTTATCTTATTTTAAAGTCTACTTCGGAACAAGCATCAAGAATCTCCATTTCATATCTGAGACTTCGGATAACAGCTTTTTTATCGACAGCTTAAGCTACGACTCAACATATTATTTTCAGGTGACCACAGTCTATCTTAACGACAGCGAAAGTACCCCAAGCAATATCGTTTCCGCCAAACCGATAAATGAGTATCCACCGGTCATGCCCACCGGCTTGATTGTCCGCGGAAATGATGACAATTCCGGAAAGTACATGACTGTAATTTGGTCTGCGAATATTGATGGCGACCTCGGAGGATATGAGATTTATCGAGATACCTCAATTACTTTTCAACCGGATACAATATCTTTTTCTAATCTGGCATGGACCTCCAGGATAAATGCATTTCGGGATTCGTCGAATCTAAAAGTCAACCAGAATTATTACTATAAAATCATTGCGTTCGATTTCGATCATTGGAGAAGCAAACCATCTTCAGCCGCATATGATCAGATATTGGACCGGCCAACTCTTATATCGCCCGCGGACAATTCAACTGTCAACGCGCAAAATGGTGCGGTCTTTACATTCAACAAAGTTGCAGGTGCGAGCGGATATATCCTTTATGTCTCATCTTCGGCCAGCGGAGGAGATATTTACACTACTACCTTGACTGCCGATCAAGATACGCTATCTATTTCAGGTTCTTCGTTAAACACAAATGAATTATATTTTTGGCATGTTGCCGCGACTACTCTCGATCCCAACACTCCAAACTCCGTCAGCAATGTTTTTAATTTTGTGTTGACTCAATGATAGAATTTGAAAAAGTAACAAAGAAATATTCCGACAAATCAGCGATCGACTCTATTTCCTTTCGGATTGAAAGCGGAACTGCCTGCGGCTACATCGGACCAAACGGCGCCGGCAAAACTACGACCGCGAAAATTATTGTCGGATTAGAGAAACCCGACTCAGGACAAGTTCGATTAATCGGAAAAGAAACCGACAGAGCGACGGCAGATACAACGTCCCACATCGGTTACATTCCTGAATCGCCAAAACTTTATGAATCACTTACACCGCTTGAAACGTTCGTCATGGCATCCCTTTTAAGAAAGTTCGACAAGAAAGAAGCTGTTCGGAAAGTCGAAGCACTGGCGGACATATTTTCTTTCAAAGAATATCTTAAGAAACCAATACAGAATCTTTCAAAAGGAACAAAGCAAAAAGTCGTCATAAGCCTCGCTCTTATTTTCAACCCCAAAGTCCTAGTGCTTGATGAACCGACCGACGGATTAGACGTACAGGGAGTTGTAATTCTGAAGCGTTTGATCAAGTCGTTTACTTCTCATGGCGGGACTGTATTCTACAGCTCACACTTGCTCGACATTGTTGAAAGTGTCTGTGATAAAGTCTATTTCATCAATAAAGGACAAATCATCGGAGAGTATGCAAGCGACGAATTTGTCGGCAAGCGAGGTTACCTGGAGGGCGTTTTCATGGAACAAGTAGAGACACAAAACGATTTAGTTAATGCCTTTTTCGAAAATAAAATTTAGGCACTTCGTTCTCGTTTTGTTCGTTTTAAATTCGAGAAGTACCGCACAAATTCAAAATACGGTCATTATCCCCGACAGGGATTCTGTAGTAACGACGTTTGCCCGCAATTTGAATACTTCAGATTGGTACGGTGTTGCTACGGTAAACCATGATGCCCCGTTTAACACGATCGGAGTCAATGAGAACTTTCACTCTGTTCTGATAAAAGAATCGCCAAACCTGATAAGGGACGAGCAAAACTTCGGCGGAGATTTGAGGCAGGAAATATTCGATAGCATTTACGCCACCGGTACGGTCCAGTCCAGCTTTGTCAGCGATAATCGACAGATCGGGTTGAATTCAGTCGGATCGTCATCAGTATTAGGAGGGCTTTCTTACGCAACGTCTTCGGACACTCTCTTCGGCAGTCTTGGAAATGATTGGGATCAACAGGCAGGAGTTGACGACATCGGTTTGGCTTACGCAATTCATGGAGCAGCTATTCTTTCTCCAGTCGAAGGAAGCCGGCTTTCCCCCTCCATAAGTCTTCAAGACGAACAAATCTTCCCGCGTCGCAATTCGGACAGAGGTGCAAGTGTGGACTACTATCAGAGTTTTTCTCCCGAATCATTCGTAAAATTTGACGGATCTTTTAGCTCTCAATTAAGAGATTTTTATTTTGCCGCCGATTCCACAGTGCAAAGCATTTATAAAGTAGCAAACAACATACAAGATAGGCTGGCCAACCAGAATTTATTTTCTGCTGTGATTGCTTTACCCATCTTCTCTTTCGAATTAAATACCCATGGAAGCGTCGGTCAAATGCAAATTGATTTTACCAATCGCTATAAGCCTAACAATGATCCGGCAAATGATTTATACGATACAAGAATTAAAGTTTTGAATTTCGATCTGGCAGGTCAATTGACAAAAGTAATAGATGTGGACACTTTGTCAATCAACATGGCACATTCTGAACGGAACGAGACTCATACCGTAATCAACTACGACACGCTTAACTCATTTACTCAGCAGCAACTCTCGCAGCAGTTTCAGCTCAACAACATCGGGACGAGGAACACGCTGACAGGAGAAATTCGTTTATACTTTGGGAACACATCTGTAGGAATGACAGGATTAGCTTCCATTTTTCATTATGATACGCCGAGCGACCTAAACTATGACGACCGCGATGAGCTTACTAACACGCTGGCGTTGAATATCAACCACCGGTTTGACCCATTTTTTCAAGCAGGTTTAGGATTGGAAGCAGATTTGATCCATATCGTCTATATCGAATCGCAGCGAAGCGCGAACAATAACAAGAATATTATCTATAGATTCTTTCCAACAATTGTCTACTCGGACTCAAGAGTTACGTCGTCGAATAGATTTGAAGTAATGGCAAATTATACTGTGTACGACTATGAGGCATTCTCGCAAGTACATTCGTACTCCTTCCGGCAGGCTTCATTCTCAGATTCAACGACGATACAGGTTACTCCGAAGATATCGACATTTTTTTATGGTAACCTTAAATTATATTCAAGGGGGGAGCTTTACTGGTCAAACTTTTCGGAGTATCCACTGAACTATTTTGTCGACCGCACAATCTGGCTTTCATTCTATTACACTTCCGCAAATTACCGGTGTGGCATAGGTTATAAGTATCTTGCGCTGTCTCAATACAACTACATAACCGCGACGTCAAAGCAATTCGCCTCAGAACAAACCAACTCGGGCCCCACGACTTCCTTTATATTGAACATGTCCCATCTTCAATTAATCATGAGTGGTTGGTACCAAATCTCGTGGCAAACATTGCAAAACCCGATCGTTTACCCTAACTTCGAATTAGACGCAAGGTATAACCTTTGACGCAAGAAATCCACGAACATATGGTCATTAGCAGTAAACACTCGGCAATAAGAGACGTTGAGCAGAGGTTGAAGTCTATACTCGACAAACTTCATCTTGCAGATTCACAGGAACATAACCTGCTTGTGGCAGCCAGCGAAGCTGTCAATAATGCAATGATCCATGGTAATAAGAACGACCCGTCGAAAAAAGTTGTGATCGATGTAGATTTTAAAGATCGGGACGTTACTTTGGAAATTCAGGACGAAGGGGGCGGTTTCAATCCAACGAATCTTCCGGATCCATTGTTGCCTGAGAATCTGTTAAAGCCGAGCGGAAGAGGAATTCATATTATGAAATCGCTCATGGATAGCGTCAATTTTAATTTTACCCCTAAAGGAACAAAGATAATATTGAAATTGAAAGTCAGGAAGACCAGATCTTAATTGGAAATTGCAACCCTGTTAAGGCTGAAGCATCAGGCGAATTTAACTTTCGCCATGTTTGACTTGACATCATCGGCGGATTTCATAAGTTCTTCTTTTTCAGATTCTGTCAATTTTATTTCGACGACCTGCTCCATCCCCTTCCTGCCAAGTTTCACAGGAACCCCTACAACAACATCATTCAAGCCGTACTCACCCTTTAGATAAACTGAAGTCGGAAGTATCCTCTTCTTATCCTTGACGATGGATTCAACCATCTGAACGACGGATGCGGACGGAGCGTAATATGCACTCCCGGTTTTAAGCAGCGAAACTATCTCAGCCCCGCCATCGCGAGTTCTCTTGACCAATTTCTCAATCTTATCTGAACTCATCATCTCGGTCAAAGGAATCCCCGCAACGGAGGTATAGCGAACAAGCGGGACCATCGAATCACCGTGTCCGCCCAAAACAAAGGCCTGTACATCTTCAACTGATACGTTCAACTCAGAAGCAATGAATGTCCTAAACCTTGCCGTATCCAAAACACCAGCCATCCCAATCACACGGCTTCTGTCGAACCCGCTGACCTTCAGAGCCACATAGACCATAACATCGAGCGGATTTGAGACGACAATGATTATACTTTTGGGAGAACGAGTTGCGACTTGTTCAGAGACGGATTTTAAGATACCTGCATTGGTCGCGAGAAGATCATCACGACTCATCCCGGGCTTCCTGGCAATCCCGGCCGTGATTACAACAATGTCACTACCGGCAGTCTCATCATAAGAATTTGCGCCGACAATCCTGACATCACTTCCAATCACAGGAGAAGATTCAAGCATATCTAGACCTTTTCCCTGCGGCAATCCTTCCACCACGTCGGTCAGAACAACTTCATTTGCAAGTTCCCTGTCAACCAAACGTTGTGCAACCGTCGCACCCACATTACCCGCACCCACGACTGTAATTTTCATTGCGTGTTCCTTTCGATTATCGGAAGGTTCCCTTCCGGACTAGTTCTTACTCGTGCTCAGAGGAATAACGCTTACTCTTTTTCGAACTCTTCTATAAGTTTCGAACTTTACCACACCGTCGCTCAGCGCAAATAGAGTGTCATCTTTTGCTACGCCGACATTTTCACCGGGCAGAACTTTAGTTCCACGCTGGCGAACAATGATGCTTCCTGCGGTGATCTTCTCACCGCCAAAAGTCTTCACACCGAGCCGTTGGGAATTGCTGTCGCGGCCATTACGTGAGCTGCCGCCGCCTTTTTTATGTGCCATAAAGAAACTCCTACTGGGTTATGCTGTCTATATGAATTGTCGTGTATTCTTGCCGGTGCCCGTTTTTTACTTTAAAATTTTTCTTTCGCTTCTTTCGAAAAACAATAATCTTGTCTTCTCTGTCGTGCTTAATAACGGTCGCCTCAACAAATGCGCCCTTTACAAGCGAGTTGCCAACTGATTTTGCTTTCTCACCTTCAACGAGCATTACTTTTTCCAATTTCACTTTGTCCCCGACCTTAGCCTGCAGCTTCGGGACTTTCACATTTTTATTTTCGGTAACATTAAACTGTTTACCTGCTATTTCAACAACGGCTAACATTTTACCTCCAAATTAGAATATAATTTAGTGCAAAAATGGCTAAACTTCAATTGAAAAGTTGGGAGATTATATATTTGACAAAACCAGACAGAGCCAGAATTACAAATGGTATGAAAGAGGATCGGAAGATACAGAGGCTATGAATAGATCAGGTTTGAAGGTAGGAGATTATTGGGGTAACATGCAGCCAGAAATCTTCGTTGGATCCGATCTATGAAGCATATAATTATTGAAAATTTGAAATCGTAAAATGTAAGTTGATTTCCAAAAGTTTTGGGAATTAGTCCTTTAATCAATTATATTTTCACAGCTTTGGTGACGATTTGGAGAGGTGGCCGAGTGGTTGAAGGCAACGGTTTGCTAACTCCCTCCAAGTGTCGATAAACCCCCTCTAATTCATCCTTTCTAACCCATGTGGCACCAAGTGTGGCACTGTCGTTCTGAATCTCACCTCTTTGCAGCGAGGTGAATCATGTTCCTGTCAAAATGTCGTGGCGTTTACTACCTGTTCCTCAAAGACGAAAACGGGGTTCGACACAAAATTTCCACAGCTTCACGGAAGAAACCAGATGCACTCCAATTTCTTCGAGACTTCAAGCGTGAAGAGTACGAATCAAAGAGAAAACAAAAAACAGTTCTATTCTCAGAATTCGTGAACCAGTATGCTGTCTATGCTTCGAGCGTTCACACGGGAAAGACTTTCAGCACCTACCAGACAGCTTTTCGGGAATGGCTGAGAGTTGAGGGCGATAGCAGCATGGACAAGATCGGCATTCGAGAGATTGAACATTTCCTCAGCGTCAAGAAAGTGGAAGCGTCTGAGTGGACGGCGCGGAAATATTACATTGCCCTTGCCTCAGCATTCGAGAAAGCTGTCCAGTGGCATTTCATTTCAGTGAATACCTTTCGGAAAGTATCGAAGCCAAAGGTTAGAGAAATCCTTCCGGTGTTCTTTACTGAATCTGATTTCAGGCTGTTCCTTTCAGCGAACAAGGATAAGGACTTTGCTGAATTGTGCATCACGGGACTTCTCACAGGTCTCAGGCTCGGGGAGCTTCTTTCCCTTCGCTGGATTGATTTAGATTTTGCAGCCAAGACCGTCCTTATTCAAAACAGCGAAGCGTTCACAACGAAGAGCAAGCGTTCCCGCGTCGTGCCTATGAGTGAAGAGCTTTCAAAGTTGTTGCTGAACCGAAAAGAAAATATTCGTTCGGAATCGGAATTCGTTTTCTCGAATCGGTACGGAAAGAAACTTCGTGACGGAACAATTGAGCACAAGTTCAAACAGTGTGTCCGGTGTGCTGGAATCAACGACAAGCTGCATTTTCACTCCCTCCGACATTCCTTCGCCTCTGCCCTGGTTATGTCCGGCGTGTCGCTGTATGCAGTCCAGAAGCTGCTCGGACACTCACAGAGCAAGACAACGGAAATCTACACTCACCTTCTTCCTCAGCAATTGCACTCAGAGATAAACAAGGGGCTGCACCCCTTTGGCATCTTGGAAAAAGCTGACAGTTACGAGGTGGTTGCCACTCAAACCAAACAAAAGAAAACGCACTAAGCCGAAAGACAATTTGCTAGTCACGGCAGCGAAAGGGAATTGCTGTTTTGGCGCGGAGTCGATAACTTCGTTATGGACAACTAAAGATTAGGAGGTTGAAATGAAAACCATTTCTTTTCTATTTATTTGCTTTACTCTGGTAGGATGTGCACCTGGCAATTTCTTTTCCTATGAAACGCGGCCACCTCTTGGTATCCCATCTGTCATAAGCAATGACACATTGAAAATTTCTGCGGTGCTTTCAAAAGATGAAATTGGAATTGACGTGAAAAACAATTGGTCTAATCCATTCAAAATTATATGGGACGATGCGGCAATTGTGATTGCAGGTAGGTCAAGCAAGATCGTACATAATGGAGTGCAGTACGGAGACTTCGAGAAGCCGATGGGTCCGACAATCGTACCTCCAGGTGCGGTTTACAGTGATCAAGTTGTACAGCCCGACAATATCTTTCCATTTGGGGATTCATGGCTTCACAGAGGCGTTCTCCCTAAATTTGATGGCGGGAAAGCCGAACGTACCCAATACAACCTGTCATTGCAAAAGGACTCGCTCCTGCTTTATTTACCAATTTCCATTGGTGGTGACGAGCATTTTTATAGGTTTTCATGGTTGATTGATAGTGTATCAATGCGCGAAACGCAGATGGGTGATACCCATTGAGTCTCTTTCCAAGATTAGCCACCATCAAATTTGCAACCATATTGAAAGGAAAAACTACTTAGTGGTATATTGAACAGCCGGAGATCGCCACACTGTAATAGCTTTTTAGTTTCCTCTTTGCAGAGGGAATTTGCCCCTTATTGCTTCATAGCTTGTGGCGAGCTATCCGGCAGCGGTAAGGGGCTTTTATTTTCGTGTGTGGCAGGACGTGGACATTTTTGAAAATGTAAAGAAGATTTCGGAAATCGAAGAGCAGCTTAAGAAGCTGAAGGTGGATCGTGCCAAACTACTTAAACGAGCAAAGAAGTTGGAAGATCACAAAGAAGTACAGAGAGTAATCCGGACATACCCACGACAGCGGTATAATCCGTTCACAGAATCGAGCGAGCCTTGGATAATAAATCGTCTGAAACCATTTAACCGGTATCCTGTTAGTGGAGAGGTGCAGGAACTTTCAGATGAAAAAAGAGCTGAGTTGGTTAAGAAGTATCGGCAAGAAGCAGACAACCTGACGCAGTACAAAATCGATCCATTGGAGAAATATCTCAAAGAGCTTAAGGAATCGACTGCTGGGAGCGTGGGAACACAGAAGAAAGTGCAGGAAGAGAACGATGAGTCTTCTCGAACATTGGCAGCACTCAACGAGGGTTTCATTCTATGGAATGAAACCAAATACCGAGGTGCCCGAACCATTGCTGGGAACATGGTACGCGAGAAGTTTCCAGAGGTGAAAGAGTTTGAGGAAGGAAAAACAAAATTTGGTAGGAAGCTGCTCACAAAGGAATTCAAGGATTTAAGAGAGAGAATCAGAAAAGGAATTGAGAGAAGAAAGCCTTCAACGAAAAGAAAAGGTAGGAAAAGCAAACAATGAATCGACTAATCTTTGGCGATTGCTTAGACGTTCTGAAATCTCTTTACAAAGACAATCCGAAGGGATTCATAGACCTGATTTACATTGACCCTCCGTTCAATAGCAAACGGAACTATAACGTTCTTTTTGAGGGAGTGAATCTTGGCGATGTAAAAGCACAAAAGGAAGCGTTCGCAGACACTTGGAGCAATATTTCATACTTAGATACAATTGCTGAAATCAAAGAGATTGATTTAAACCTATGGCGATTCTTAGAGACTCTCGACGGCATAGGAATTTCAAAGAGTGCGATATCATACCTCTCCATCATGGCGATAAGAATATGGTACATGCACAAGGTTCTCAAAAAGACTGGAAGTTTTTATCTGCATTGTGATCCGACCATGAGTCATTACTTGAAACTCGTGTGTGACTTGGTGTTCGGGATAGGAAATTTCAAAAATGAGATTGTCTGGAAAAGAACAAGTGCTCACAGTGATCCAGGGCGATATGGTTCAAACATTGATATCATTCTCTTCTACGTTACCGGTTCTCAATGGACATGGAATTCGATATTTATCCCACACGACCAGGAGTATTTGAAGCGGTTCCATAATCAAGACCCCAACGGGCGATTGTGGGCAGATGACAATCTCACTGCTAAAGGATTGTCGGGCGGAGGGTACGAATACACTTACAAGGGAATGAAATCTCTTTGGCGGGTTCCCCTTGAATCAATGAAACAATTAGACCAAGAGGGGAAACTTCACTTCACTCGAAATGGCGGGATACGGTTAAAACGATATCTTGACGGGAACAAAGGCACACCCTTGCAATGCCTGTGGGATGACATCTCACCAATTAATTCTCAGGCGAAAGAAAGGCTTGGATACCCGACCCAAAAACCGGAAGAACTTTTGGAACGAATTATACAATCAAGTTCCAATGAAGGTGATTTGATTGCAGATTTCTTCTGTGGGTGTGGAACCTCTATCGCTGTTGCACAACGAGTGAACCGTGAATGGATAGGCGCGGATATTTCACATTTAGCAATCAAGCTCGTGTTGAAACGACTTATTGATCCGTACAAGAAAGACCGCAAAAAAATTCTGTCGAACATAGACGTAAGCGGTTTTCCAAAGGACATAGCTTCTGCCAAAGAACTTGCCCTCACAGGACATGGACGGATAAAATTTCAGGATTGGGTGGTTGAAGTATTGATCGGTGGAGTATCTAACCCAAAGAAAGGCAGCGAAGGCGGAGAAGATGGACATTTTACGTTTCCGATAGCACAAGACAAAAACGGAGTTGGAATTGTCGAAGTCAAAAGCGGAAATGTAAACATAAGCATGGTACGTTCGTTCATCACCTCAGTGAAACAGAAGAAAGCCGACATGGGGGCGTTTGTGTGCTTTGAAGATCAAATAACAGACGGCATGAGGCGCGAAGTGAAGGCAGAAGGAACTCTTCCTCACTTCTCCAAAGTCGATAAAGTGCAAATACTCAGCGTTGAGGAACTAATGAACGGTGGCGAGGTAGAGCTGCCAGGACTCAGCGAGTTCACGCATTTCAAGAAGGCAACGAAGAAGAATAACAAGTCAACGGAAGAAGAACTCTTTTAGATTCAAGGCTGTCCGGTGACACTTTAGCAAGGGGTACCATGGAAGGTTTCAGGGCTGTCCATACTTGTCCATAGTCCTTTTCAGCGTTAGTCCATAGTCCAATCCATAGTTTATTTGTTAGCTGGAAACAGAATGAAAAGTAACCAGCTTCAAATATTGCCACAACCAAACGAAAGTCCGATTGCGAGCTACTGTTCCCTCGTGACCAGCTTTCCCCTTGCCTCTAAATACTATCGCCTGTGTGAGAGAGTGTGCGTGATCGAAGTAAGTCAAAACTAACGGAGAGAATTCTATGTCCAGAATGAACGGTAAGAAACGGAATGAAGCCTATGAACTTCTTGGAGCGCGTGACGGTGAGTTTTGCGCTATCTGTGGGAAAGCGGGTTCGTCTGAAACCCTTGTCGTTGACCATATTGACAACAACAACAGCAACAACGATCCGGATAATTGGCAGCTACTTTGTCGAAGTTGCAACTCAAAGAAGAATCCGCGCGGCGCGTCGAAACCAAAGAACGATAGCTTTGAAATCCATGAACCACCTTCGAGCGAAGAAATCATTAGGAACAAGAAATATGAACCAGTGTTCCGTGAATGGCTTGAAAAGCTAATATCGAAATACAAACGAGTAAGTCTAAAAGATGTGATAAGCGCGGGCGCTGAAATCACAGGTGCAAGCCTTATCACCATTGAACGGTATCTCGAAAAGCTGTGCAGCTTCGCTGGAAAATTCCGCGTCATCGTGGTTGATGGTGTGAAGTATGTCGAATTCAAGCCGTGGTGGAACGGTAAGTAAGCAAATGGCTGAGTGTGTGAACATACCTTTAGATTTACTGCAAGATAAACGGCTGTCGTTGAACGATGTTCGGGTATATGCAGCACTTTCGCAGCGTGGAAGCGAAGGACACAAGTGTTCCACTACACGAAATGAGATTCAAAGGCTGTCCGGTGTGCAGCGAGTATCAAGACACACTCAGAAACTTTATCGCTGTGGACATATCGGCATCGGCAAAGCTGGAGATGGAAATCGAAATACTTACACACTTTTGAAAGGATTTGAGGAAATGAAATCGCCTCAGAAAACTATGATGGAACAGTTCAAGAAAGAATTTCTCGAATACTCTTCAGGCGTTCACACGAAGAAAACGCAGAAGACTTATGAGACGGCGTTTCGGGAGTTCATTCGAGTTGAAGGCAATCGCTCCATGGACACAATCGGCATTCGTGAGATTGAACATTTTCTCAGCGTCAAGAAGTTAGAAGCGTCTGAATGGACGGCGCGGAAATATTACATTGCCCTTCGAGCTGCATTCGAGAAGGCTGTTCAGTGGGAACTTATCAAAGAGAATCCCTTCCGCAAGGTGAAGAAACCGAAACCACCTGAAGTGCTGCCCGCGTTCTTCAGCGAGCAAGATTTTCAACTGTTGCTTTCAGTTATTGAGAATAAGGACTTTCGAGAATTGTGCACCATGGCACTTCTCACAGGTCTCAGGCTTGGTGAGCTGCTTGCCCTTCGCTGGAAGGATATAGATTTCACGACAAAGGTGATTCTCATTCAAAACAGCGAAGGGTTTACAACGAAGAGCAAGCGTTCCCGCGTCGTGCCGATGTGTGAAGAGTTGTGCTGCTTGCTGAGAGGGCGGAAAGAGAATATCCGGTGTGAAAGCGAAACGGTGTTCCATGATAAAAAAGGAATGCCACTCAAAGAAGGAACAGCCTCACAGAAGTTCAAGCGTTATGTCCGGCGTGCCGGTCTCAATGATAAGCTGCACTTCCATTCCCTTCGTCATTCGTTTGCTTCAGGTCTTGTAACGTCCGGCGCGACTTTGTACGCGGTTCAGAAGCTGCTTGGACATTCAACGAGCAAGACAACGGAAATTTATTCTCACCTATTGCCTCAGCAGCTCCACAAGGAAGTGAACGGATTAGCTGCGAGATTCAAACTTCAGCGAGAACAAGAAAATTGAGGTTGAAGCGAATGATCCGTGTTGAGAGGAACGCTGTCGGATCGAATCCTTGCCATTTAATCGCCTCATGGCACGTTCTTCTCAGTCGAATGCTACTGGATTTTGCGAACTCACGAGTTGACGCGATAGCAAACAAAAAGGTACTTCCACAGCCCTTTCGAGCGGGTGCCAAGAGGCGCTAAAGCGGTGTTTATACCAACCTTGAAAATGCCAGTCCAGTCCAGTTGAACGCCTCAAAACAGCTTGGAACCCCCTACAACCCCCTTATATGTATGCTGCACAATTCAAACTGGACTGAGCCCGTACCACTATATGAACGATTTAGGTTCTTCTCAGCCGACAAAAGACAGATGCGAAATGACCGCGCGGGGCGCGGAGATATAAGTCAAAAAAAACGCAGTACGGTTCGCAAAATCGGATCCAATTGTAATTGCATGAAGTCTGTCTGTTTCGTATTTTATCAGAGCAATTGAAATCGTTCAAAACTTCCGTGACTCAAACGAGTTCTTGACAGTTGCCCTTCTGTGAATTGCACGGCATCGGAAGTGCCGGAATGACACGAAGGGCAATTGTTCTTTATTAAGTGAGACCTGAACGATGTGGCACTAAGTGTGGCACTCTGTGGCACTCTTGGAGCCGAACATGGCACTTTCGCTGCTCCAATCGAAAAATAAAACGGCGAAACTGGAAAGAATTCAACTGGAGAGGTGGCCGAGTGGTTGAAGGCAACGGTTTGCTAAACCGTCATACTCTGTAAAGGGGTATCGAGGGTTCGAATCCCTCCCTCTCCGCAGACAAAAGACTGCGTGGATTTTCATTTAATGATTTCCATGACCGACATGTGAAGTCTTTTATGCCCCGAGACGTTTCTGACCTTTATCAACAAGCATAGTCATTTTAAGACCGTCGAGCGAACATTCATATAGAAAATTCTCACATGAATGTCTTTCCCGTTATGACACGGTAACCTTCGACCGATATGTCTTCGCTGGTCAGGGTGTTTCTACCCGAGTCTCTTCCCAGCGACATCTTCCACTGGTACAATCCCGCCAATAGGTGTTTTATTTTACTTACAAGCAAATCGAAGGTGCCGTTGCTCTCATATTCATCGGCATGTTCCTTCGAATCCCAAATGGTCATCGATAGTGCACTATCTCCTTTGCCGGAATCCCCGGTAAGATAAACATATCGGCACCCCATCGTTTTGCTAAGGATAGGAAGGATCTCTCTTTCATAGATTTCTTTAAACTCTTCGAGCTTTCCTTGCTGGAATTTCAGCGATAAAACCCGAACGTATAAAGAACCGGGGTTTTCTGAAGGTGGAACAGCTTGTTGTGTCTGACTAATTTCGTATCCTTTTACATCGGGCTCTTCCTTTACAGGGACGTATTCCAATGTTTGGTCTGCAGACAATTGAACTTTCCATTCGGTGGTGTTCACAAGATGGATGAGGACTTCATCAAGAAGCCGACCATACGTTCCATCGCGTACATACGCCTCGGCCGCATCTACGCTGTCCCACATAGTAAGCGAGATACATTCGTCGGGCTGGTGCGCACTTTGCACAAGGCTCGCAAACAGGCACCCCTCAACTTTTTCAAGTTCTGGAATAATACGTTCCTCGTAAACTGATCGTAATTCGTCAAAGCTTTCCGGTTTAACTTTAACCTGCACAAGTCTCATGAACATGACTCATTGCTCCTTCGTCGTGTAAGCATTAGCCGTCTCGTGATGATTCCATCTCAATTGGAATTTTCTTCCGCCCGACAGCCTATCAATCCGAACTCACCTCCCCTCGACTTCATGTCTCCAGTCTGCCACAAAAGTGATGGGCGACGGCATGCTTTTATTATTTGGAATCGCTGCAAGAATTTCATTCCCTGATTTGTCGATAGCAAAAACTCTAGTTATAGAGCTCTGTGAACTGAACACCACGTATGGTCTGCCTGGCGAAATGGAAGAACTCGATTCGTTAACGTCCACTCCCTCAATTTTGTTATCGGAGGTCGTAAAGTAAACTTTTTTACCGTTATCCATCCAAACCGGAAAGTCTCCACCATCCACGGAAATCTGCCATTTACCATTTCCATTACCGAAAGGCATAATGTAAACCTGATATTTCCCCGCTTCATCCGAAGAATAGGCCACCCATTTCATGTCCGGGGAGAATGCGCCGGCTCGTTCATCAAACTCAGTAGCCAATATCTTTGTCATTTCTTTGCCACCATCCATGGGAGCCACCAGAAGGTCCCACCCGCTATTCTTATCTGCAAATCCAACAGCTCCAAGGAGCATGTTTTTTTCATCCGGGGAAAAATCATAGACAAATTCGGGTAGTTCAGACTTAGCGATTGATGTCGCGTCGCCGGACCCATCGGAGTTCTTGATAAAAGGGGAAAAAGATTGTTTATCGGGATTTGAACTATACGAGATTCTTTTGCCATCGGGAGTCCAGACCGGATTGATATGTCCGGCCTGATCAAATGTAAGCCTTGTCATGACGTTTCTTTGTATATCATAAGTCCAGATGTCCAGATTTCTTTCAACCTGGTCATAGGAATCGAAGGCAATTTTACTACCATCCGGAGAAAAGCGAGCGGCCAAGAAGACTTTTTTGTCGAACAATGTCTTTGAAATATTACCCTCCTTGTCCATCATGACGACTCGTTCATTGTCCGGGTTGCTCTCTTCATAAACCAGCGTCCCTTCCTCCGACAATGAAAATGTCCCGGAGATTCTGATGTCCCAGTATTGCAGGTTTTCAGCAATGGGTATCCCTTCGCCAGACGATTTGAAACTTGCCGGATCGAATTTTTGCGCAAGAAGAATTGATTGACGAACATAAAATATATAGCCGTTCGCATACTGTACGTTCGAAGAGGCACGAAAAATCTTCTGGCCATTCGGGTTGTCCAATGATCCTACATAAATACCGTCGGTCGGACTTGATCCCGATTGACTATTCTGAGTGGAGTACAAGAAGTGTTTGCCGTCAGGAAGGAAAAACGGCCATCTCAGACTCAAAGTAGCCGTGTCGGTTTTAATCAACACCTTTGGCTCGCCGCCAGATGAGGAGACCTCGTAAAGGCCGCCACTCGCAAAGGGTGCAAAGACTATTACGCCGGCTTCGTTCCATGTGCCCCCTCTTCCTGTCTGCGCGTCACAAATCGGAAGGGACGTTCCCTCATCGAGCGATATCTTCATGAGCTTGTGGTTGTCAAAGTATGCGATGTATTTGCTGTCCGGCGACCAGAATGGATAAGCTTCGACGCTGACATCGACGAGCGACCTTGCGGCGAGAGAGTTTATCGGCCTCAGCCATAATTTAGTCGTCCCTGAGGAATCTGAACCTACAAACGCAATGTACTTTCCGTTTGGTGAAATCGCCAGATTGCTTCCTTGAGAATTAAGCAAGGTCACTCCCAGAGGAGGTAACAAGGTTGCTTTGATTTCTTGACCTTGGGTCCCGTTGTTCTTTAAGAGATTAAAGAGAATCAAAATCACCAAACCAAGAAACAACAATCCCAGTCCGGTCCAGAGAATCCTGAAATTGTAGAGAATACGATTAAAGAAATTTTCGTTGGGGGAGGCTTCAACATTGAACAAGCGAGATTTGACAGGGACGTTTAAAGAGGAGCGGGCTCCCGATGTAAAGTTGTGCGGCTCGTGAACGGTTGACAAGCGACTGACCCTCTGTCGACCCGTATCTCGTTTGAACCTCCGCAAATCTTTTGACAATTCGCGCGCTGACTGATATCGATCTTCTCTTTCCTTCTCAAGGCATTCAAAGATTATTCTATCAAGCTCAGGATCGATTCCTTCCTTCCGGGCGCTTACTGGATCAGGATCGACGTTCACTATCTCATACATGATTGCTGTCTCGTGTACCCCCTTGAACGGCGATTCACCCGACAACATCTCATATAGGACAATCCCGAGCGAAAAGATATCGCTCCTGTGGTCGACATCCTGGCCCTGCACCTGCTCCGGCGACATATACCCTACTGTTCCCATCGTGGTACCTGCTTTGGTTAGACGGGACACATCTGACGGGTTATTCAATTTTGCCAGGCCAAAATCCATCACCTTCGTTATACCGTTCTTAGTCAGCATGATGTTTTCTGGTTTGATATCTCTGTGAACTATACCCTTCTCATGCGCCGCAGCAAGACCTTCCGCTGCTTGTGATCCGATGTCGACCACTTGTTTCACGGAAAAACTTTGCTTCTTACTCCTGAGCGTCTCGCCGTCTACATATTCCATGACAATGAAGAGCCTGCCTTCATGCTCCTGTATGTCATAAATCGTGCAAATGTTGGGATGATTTAGAGCAGAAGCAGCTTTAGCTTCCTGAGTGAACCGAATTTTGTCGGGTTCAGTCGCCGTTAGGTCCGACGGAAGGAATTTCAAAGCGACGAACCGGTCGAGCTTAGAGTCACGGGCCTTGTAAACTTCGCCCATCCCTCCTTCGCCCAACTTTTCAAGGATCTCATATTGAAGGATAGTGCCGCTTATCATGTCAGACTCCGGTTATAGTAAATGAATATTATGATGTGATCATCATTCTGCCACTCTTGGTATCACGATGCACTCAAGGGGCCTGAAGCTAATTGGAAATCCTGTAATGAGAGTAGCGAATGGGGTTCGGAGTTCTCGAGCACTCTTCAAGGGAAGATCCGACAATCCCGGATTTTTTAAATGTAGAATGCGCCATCCAGCTTACTTGTCCCCGATCAAAGCAACGAATTCAGGATCGTTACGTATATTGTCAAGGTCTGAATCGCGTTTCATCCATTCGTAATTCTCCCAACCTTCAGCCAACGCCCTCCGCAGTGATTCGATCGCGAGTTTTGATTCACCCAGGCGGGCATATAGACATGCACCATTATATAACATCAGGGTATCGTTGGGACTCAACTCGAGCGCCATTCTACCCTGGGCCTTTGCCTCTTCAATCCTGTCAAGCTCTGCAAGAAGTGTGGCGTAGAAGATTCGCGCTCTAGCATCGTCGGGATGCTGGGAAAGATACCGTGGATAAACGGCCTGGCTCTGCTTTAATATTTCTCCGAGCATATCCTTTTCTCCAAGCCTCTCATAACACATGCGAAGATCGGTATACGCCGTATAAAAATCGGGATTCAGCGCAACTACCTTCTTAAAAAGGTCCACTGCTTCGCGGTCTCTGTCTGTGCTGTGAAAAATCCTTCCCAATATCCAATAACCTGCAACGTTATTTGGATCGAGCTCGATCGCCTTTTGTCCGGCCGTATTTGCTTCCTCGAGTGACTTCTTGTTGTAGTATGCGAGGGCAAGAGCGGCGTAAGCTTCCGAAAGCGTCGAGTCGTACATCAACGCCTTGAGTCCCGACTCGATTGCCTTATCGAGCCAGGCGGTATTCCTCTCGAAGAATTGGTAGAAGTAAGCGTAAGCTTCTCCAAGTCCGGCATAAGCGGAGGCATATCGCGTGTCGAGCTCCGTCGCCTTCTGAAACAACTGGATTGCAAACTGGATATTATTTTTCGACATCCGGTATAGAAAATCTCTCCCGCGCAGGTAAAGGTCAAATGCATCAGCACTAACGGTTGATCTTTTCTCAAGCACAACTTTTTCGGTGGGCGATAATTTCACTCTGAGTGCATCAACTATCTCCCTCGAGACTTGTTCTTGTATATCGAATACATCTGCCAACTTTCCTTTATACGTTTCCCCCCATAATTGGGTCCCGCTCGCAACGTCGATCAACTGGACTGAAATCCGGAGGTCATCCTTGAATTTCCTTACGCTTCCTTCCATGATAAATCCCGCATGAAGTTCTCTTCCTATTGTCTTGATATCTTTCTTCGTTCCTTTGTATTGCATCGAGCTTGTCCTGGCAACGACGCTGACATTCTTGATCCGGGAAAGGTTGACGATCAGTTCCTCGGCCAGACCCTCTGCAAAATAGTCGGTCTCGTTATCCGGGCTAATATTCTCAAACGGTAATACCGCAACCCTTTTCTCCACCTCATCATCGTGTTTGGCGGCACTGCTTTTCCGCAATGATCGCACATCTGTGAGAAACTCCGCGGCGTCTTGGTATCTGGTTAACTGATCCTTTGATAGGACTTTCCTGATTACATCATCGATACCCGCGGGAAGGTCCGACCTGAAATTACTTACCGGTTCTATTTCTTCGTTCAGGATCGAGTACATCATTGCTTGTTCAAAGTCACCTTTGAAGGGAAGTCTACCGGCAAGCATTTCGTAAAAGATGACCCCCATCGACCACACGTCAGCACGATGGTCAACTTTGTCGCCGCGTGCCTGTTCAGGTGACATGTATGCCGCCGTACCTACGGTTGTCCCTTCTCGTGTCACGAGGACACTCCACTTTACTTTTGCCAACCCGAAATCCATTATCTTGACTTGGCCGTCTTTCGTGAGCATTATGTTCCCGCTCTTTATATCGCGGTGAACAATTCCCTTCTGGTGGGCCGCATATAGACCACTGGCAATCTGTTCTATTATCTTAAATGATTCATCTATGCTTATCAGTGCGCTTTTTATTTTTGTCCCCAGTTCCGGACCATCTATGTATTCCATAACGATGAACACTTCGTCTCCATCATCTTCAATGGCGTGGATCGTGGCGATGTTGGGATGATTAAGGGCCGCTGCGGCTTGTGCCTCCACTTCGAACCTGTTCCTCTCTTCCTGACTGGAAGAGATATGGTGTGGAAGAAACTTTATTGCCACTTCTCTTTTCAATTTGGAATCTTCGGCTTTATACACAATCCCCATTCCACCTTCCCCAAGTTTCTCGATGATTCTATAGTGAGAGATTACTTTGCCGATCATGAACGGTGCTCCTTCCAAGCCTGATTCTAAAATTATTCCGGTTTTGTATCAGTTGATTTACGACATCGAGGCCCGCTTCGATCGCGAGTGATGCCAGTGTATTTCAAGTTATTAAATCTGTCCCCGCTTCACTACCAGTGCGGTTATGTCATCATACTGGGGTGCTTCACCTGCGTGAGTTCTTATGGCTTTAACTATTTGCTCCACAAGCCCTTTGGCAGAATTATCAAGGTTTCGTTTGATCAAATCCAACAGTCTATTCTCTCCAAACTGTTCTTTGTCTGCATTCATTGCTTCGGTCACACCGTCGGAATAAGCTATAAGCATGTCACCTGGCTGAAGGTCAACAACGGCATCCTGAAACGCAAAGCCATCAATGATGCCGACGACTGTTCCACCTTCCTTGAGTCGAGAAAGCTTCCCGTTTCCGCCGATCAACATCGGCGGTTCGTGACCTGCATTGCAGTAAGTAAAGGTGTGATTCGTTGTATCGAGGATTCCGTAAAATAGCGTGGCAAACTTTTCAGGACTTGTACTCTGAAAAAGATGACGGTTCACCTTAGCTATGCATTCCCTCACCGAATTGCCCATGTAGGTTTGACTTCTAAGGGAGGCTTGTAAATTAGCCATGAGGAGGGCCGCGGTAAGACCTTTGCCCGAAACATCTCCCAAGCAGGTAGCGATTTTGCGTTCATCGAGTGATATGAAGTCGAAATAATCACCGCCAATTGCCTTTGCCGAGAAAGTAGCACCGGCAATGTCGTATCCGGGCAGGTTTGGAGATTCTTTCGGCAGAAGATCAGCCTGGATTTGTGCCGCAAGCTTGAATTCTTCCTGCATCTTAATAAGCGAACGCTCCTCTTCATAAAGCCGGGCGTTCTCAACAACTTGTGCCGACTGCGCCGCTATGATTGCCAGAAGACGCTGGTCATCCTGGGTGAACCCTTTCCCCCCCTTCTTATTATAAACGGCAAGCACGCCTTTAAGACTCGAACGGGTGAGCATTGGTGCACATAAAATGGAATGCACGCTACCATCCCACGGAATCCCACGGAACCTTTCATCGTTTGGTGGATCATTCACAGTGAGGGGCTTCTTATTCAGAATCATCCAACCTAAGAGTGCCTGGTTGAAATGGAATTGTCCTTGCTCTGACGAACTGACCATGGTGCGAACCAGCGTCATCATAGGTTGATTTGGTTCCTCGTCGACCAGAGTTATCACTCCCTGTTCAGCATTCACAGCTCTCAATGATCTGCTGATAATCTTCCGAATGACTTCTTCAGAATTGTTTAGCGCACCGATTGCAGTTGCAAGCTCATTTAGAATCGACAACTCATCGACGGCGCGTTTCAGGCGTTCGTTGTCTTCTTCAAGTTTATGAAATTGAACGCTGCCAATCTCGGATGCTGCCGTCTAACAACCTCTTTTCTTCAGGATTTAAAAACCGATTCGGATTTTGCCAACACCTGCTGCGACCCAAACCGATGGTAGGCACAAGCAAAACGTCTCTGCCTTCGTGCGATTCTCTCAACGCATTCGATTTGCACAAAGTTCCTATTGCATCAGGAAAACCATGGTTTAAGAGGATCTTGCAGTTAGGAACCGAAGCAGAGATTGGTTTGGGCTTTTACAAAGTCATTTCTGAAAAACAGGTTTCGAGAGTTCTAAGCCTGAATCATATGAGCCTATCGCGCAGAATCCCAACTTGGCGGTGGATTGGAACTCTCTTTTGCACTCAAAATTCAGACCGTCCCTGGATCTTTTAGAGCATTTTCTTTTCCTCTTCTGACAACCCACACCCCGGCCACGACCGCATTCACAGTCGAGAATACAACATCAGAAAACCAGTGCGCATCGTAATATATTCGTGACAATGAAGTAACAATTGCGAGGATAATCCATAGCGATTTCCATAACTTATTTCTTGAGAATCCCGCCATGACAATCGCAAGAGAAAACACGACGGCCACATCTCCTGATGGAAACGAAAGATGAGCATTGGGAGTCATCACAAAAGGAGAGAATGTTAGATGTCCGTGTCCGGCGGCAGGCCTCCATCTTCCGATAATAGACTTTAGAGAGATTGTAATCGCGCCGGAATATAGATAAGACTGGAGTATCATTAATCCCGTGAGCCTTGCTTTTTCACTTTTTAGGATTAATCCTACGAGATAAAATCCAATTAATAGATATAAATTAGCCCACCCGGTTCCAAACCAATGAAAGAACTTGCACACTGCATCTTCCATCGGGCCGTGAATCGTAAAGACAAAATACCGAACAGGCTCATCCAGGTATGCAGAGATAACGACGAGGGAGACAAACCCGGCTAATAAGAACCATTCTCTGGTTCTCCAATGAAGTGGGAGAGCATAATATTTCCCCCATTCAACGAAGAGTCGTTTCAGGTCGTGAGAAGGTTTGTTCGAGAAATTCAGAAATCGATTCCTATCAATAAATTGGAATGATTATTTCTTCGCATTATATCGAAGAGAGTTGAAAAATTCCAGCTAATAATAAAAAGGAGGTCGTCCAGCCGAGCTTCGACCTCCTCAGGAATATAATACGAACTTAAACTGTCAAGCGCAGTTAAGAAATGTCAATACTGCTTCACCTTTATTGATGAGACTCCAGCTTCAACATCAATGAATATCTTCTTCTTTGAATTGTCAAAATTTGTAGACCTATAAACACCATCGGAATCTTTTACAAAATCGGGGAATGATTTGCTCGACAACTTTGCGCCATCAGTTATTTCGCAACCTGAACCCTGAGGAACATAAATAGTCACACTTGACGCTCCGGTATTCATACTAATATTGGTTGTGTCCGCCTTGTCACCCAATTTAATTTTTATTTCCGAAGCGCCTGCTTTAATATCTGCGGACGTGACTGCAAATTGGCTTAAATCAAAATCGGTTGAACAGGCGCCGACGTTCATGTCCAACTTCCAGCTAACTCTGGGGTTTAATTTCATGTCAACTTTATTCCTCGAGTTGCCCCAGAACCAATGATGTTCGCTCCCCTCAAAACTAATATCCAACCTCTCAGTCGAGCCATCTTTATCGGCATCGAGCGAATAATTCCCAAGATTAGACTCCGTATTGGCCTCAAATAACTTGTTGGTTGTATCGCTCAGGTAAAATGACCCGGCCCCGGAATTTAATGATAGCACTCCATGGTGAATGTCTTTCTCCAAATCTTCACTGAATTCCTGATGACGGACCGTTCTATCGTCGTGGAACATCCCGTGAAAGTTTCCCCAACCCACTGAAGCGACGGAGAAGATCCATACCAAAACCAATATTGCAGTAACCGCGTACAACACCGCTTTCAGTTTCGAATTCGAAACGATCACGGAAATCCCCGCGAACACCAGAAGTACCGGCCAGAGCCTGAAGATGAAGTGCCAGTCAACGGTCAGTACGTCAAAGTTGGATAAGAAAAGAGCTGCGCCTAACACAATTATAAGTGCTCCGGCAAAAATTCTACTGACCTTCATGGCTCCCTCCGTGATCTTCGACTCGGTGCGTCGAATTTAATATTAAGCCTATACCAACCGCTACTAAGATCAGAGGCCAGGTGTCGCCGAAACTGAAGTGTGGTAGATAGTTGTCGGCGAGAAAAAGGCCCCCGATAACTATCAGGATTAATCCACCTATCACACCGCCATTGTGTTTGTGGTGCCGGTAGTCATGATTAGAATACTTCCCTTGTTCACTGGATCCCTCAGACATGTTAGATGCTCCTTCCGTTGTTGATGCGTTTGTTTCAAATATGAGCCTTTCCTTTGGCACAACAATCCAAAGGATGATATATGCCAGCAGGCCCGATGCACCGGCGAGAGTTGCTACGACGAAGATTACTCTAATAAACACAGGATCGATATCAAAATACTCGCCCAGCCCGCCAGCCACTCCGGCAAAAACCCGGTTCTTTCTAGATCGATAAAGTCTGTGTTCCATTTTCGAACTCCTTTTGAATAATCATACGAAAGGCCTTATAGAAAGTTACTTGCTAAGCAGCTGCACTGGGAAGTGAAGCGGGCAAAAAAAAATCCCGACTGACGTAAAGCCAATCGGGAGTCGAAGCTTCGGCAGCCTCAGATCTTTTTTACTTTGGCTGCTTGCAACCCTTTGGGGCCTTGTTCAACTTCGAATTGAACTTTGTCGCCCTCTTTCAAAGTCTTATAGCCTTCGCCGATAATAGCTTTGAAATGAACGAACACGTCATCTCCGCCTTCGCGTGAGATGAAGCCGTATCCCTTTGTTGCGTTGAACCATTTTACGGTTCCTTGCTCCATTGCTGGATCCTTTCAATAATGTTACTAAAAAATGTACCCGAGCCGTCGCGCCAGATGTTCTTGGCTTATACAGAATTGCCGATGACGCAAAAAATCTTTTGCAATCACCTCTGCATATGATGCTACGCCTCGTGTCGAATCCGTGCACCGGAGCAACACACTTCCGTGGTGATACACTCATGTGCGAGAGCACACGGGGTATTACATCTGCAGCTACAACCTATAAAACCATGATTCGGTAAATCATAAGATTCCGAATCACCACTGCCGCTCAGTTATCTCTAAACAAATTTGCGGGATGCCTCCTAAGGCGGCATTTGACAGTGTATGCGGCATGGCGCCAAAAGCGCCATTTGGCGCAAACAACGGTGTACTGTTATTTGCGGGTATATGATAGCTTTTCAAAGTATGAAATGCAAATAATGGAACAGCATTTTTTTCCTTCACTTATACGGAATCACTTAAAAACCCGCATTTTGTGAGGTCGAACTATTTCGGTAAAACATTTTTGTTGTAAGTTCGCCGGATTTGGTGTATGGGTCATCGCCCAAACCCGAAAGGCCCTAGTGACACCCCCAGAAAGTTACAGGCTCCCTCTTCTCATGTCCATCTGATTAATATCCAAACTGCTCACTCTCTGGTTCTCCGCCTCTTTAGAATATGCGTACTCCAAACGTTGGCGTATCAAATTCAGAATGCTTAATTGAGATCCAACTATTTTCTGGCTCTTTTTGCTGCCGATTATTATTACGCCCACAAGTGAATTTCCATCCTCAATCTTAGTCATGTGAAAAAATTGCCATGATTCTCCGTCGGATAATAATCTGTTCAAAAGGTTGATCCCTTTACGCTCATTCTTATCTACCCGGTTATCTTTGAAAAGGGTTCCGACTTTTTCGATCTTCATAGTATCCAGGAAAAGTCCATTTAACCTGGCAACGCAAGTCATTGCAGAATCATTTTCCTCATTATAATTTGCCATGCAGACAAATTCCGCATCGAAAATTTCACTAATAAGATCTGCACAACCATCGAGTATTTCCCTGGCACTTCGGTTTAATCCGAGGAGGTAAGCTTTTTCTAACCAATCATAACTACGAACAATCTCTTCTCTGTCAATTCTATCATCGGTTACATCTCTTCCAATTCCAAGCAGTCCAGTTATCTTTCCCTCGTCACGGACAACAGCAACATTGTACTCTGCAATTCTAATTTCTCCGTCCTTCTTGATAAATCTGAATTCGTAACGGAACGGCACATGGTCTCCGTTCAACCGGAGGATATAGTACTTATTTAATTTTTGACGGTCTTCCGGATGCACCAGGAAATCAAACTCCCTTCCTACAATTTCCTCAGGAGCGTAACCGGTTACATCGATAAATTTCGGATTGGCAAATAGAATTCGTCTATTGTTTCCTATAAGGACAACGGCATCGCTTACATTTTGGAGAACCAGACGATACAGGCTCTCGCTCCTTGATAAGTTGTCATACAACTGGGAATTATGGAGAGCAATTGCAAATTGGGAAGCAAAAATCTCAAGCGCACTCAGATCGGATTCTTTGAAATATTCGGTTCTCCACCTCGTTAAAGCAATCACTCCAAGCAGTTCAGTTCGATGAATCACCGGCACGGAAAGTAAATGTTCGAGCTTAGGCCTCTCGCCAAGATAAAATGACATTGGATTTAGATGAGAATTATTTTCAAGAACCGATACTCCCTCGACAGCTGCAGTTCCAATTAAACCTTTGCCTAATGGGATTTCCGTCGGTACTGAGTCCGGTTTCTTCCCGTTTTTTACGACAACTCTCTCAGCGCGAAGAAGTCTTTTCCCTTTGTCGAAAAGAAATAGACGGACTAGATCTGAAGGGATTACTTCATCTAATTTTTTATAAATGACCTCAAACAAACGTGCGGGATCAAGGTTTTCGTGAAGCTGAATGCTTATTTCATGAATTGCTTTCAACTTCTCGTTTTGGATTATTTGCGAGTTTACATTTTCATTGTACTCGAATAACAACGAACTTATATGCACGATAGCATCGAATGCCTCAAGTTCCTCATTTGTAAAATGTTTCCTTGAATTTCCAACCACAATTCCACCCAATAATTCATCCTTGCTGTAGAACGGAGCATTATAAATTGATTCCACCCCCGCAAATTTCTGGATCATCCTTGCGGCTTGAGAAGGCATGGTTGTTCCGAATACGTCGGCAAAATCATAACCTACCCAAGTCTTCCTTTCAGCGGTGTACCGGTCAACGATGCAATTAACGGGATCAAACGGGAAAACAAAAGCTTCCGATGAGATATCAAAAAATTTCTTTACAAATCTAACAAGCCTTCCTTGGGGATATATTCCATAAACCGCAAAACCGTTTCTGCGCTTGAAATATCGTTGGAGACTGACAGCTTTCATGTCCAACTTTTTAACTATCTGTTCAGCGAGTTCCTGCATTACACACTTAAGGTCTTTTGTTTCGACCATTTTACGGACGAGCGAAGAGAGGATATCGATCTGAAATGACTTTAGCACTGACTGGCGGCGCGAACCTATTGCTTCTCTTAGTAATCCATGTGTCTCGACTCTTCTCATCAAAATCCGTGGTAACATTTTCAGAGAAACTTCTGTCAATGGAACGTACCAATCCGCGCCGGTGCGGGCGACTTCCCTATATATATTATCGTCAAAATCTTTGGAGATCAAAATAACCGGGAGAAAGGGGTCGATCTCTTTTGCGTTTTTTATTATTGCAGGTACATCACCTACGGCAAGGTCATAATCTATAACAAGAATATCGACCCTTCCGTCGATCAACTTCTTGCTAAACCCGGCAGAACTTGTAGAAGCTTCGACCGAAAAACCGTTCTTTGGTGATTGCAGGATCCGAACCAGTTGTTCGCGCAGTTTTATCGAATCTTCGAGTAAGAGGACGTGAACCTCTTCAAAAGAGCCTCTGACATTTTGCATTTGAATTTTCCCGTCAAAAGAAAATAACACCCCCGCGAACGTTTTCAAACAGAAAAACACAGCCGGACTTAGCACAACTCACATGACCGGACCTTTAGTTGATCATTAAGCCGTGCTAATTCCGGCGAACAACTACCCTAGATATGCCCTAAGAGCTTTGCTGCGAGTCGCATGCCTCAGACGACGAATCGCCTTCTCTTTGATCTGTCTCACTCGTTCTCTGGTGAGATTAAATTTTTCGCCGATCTCTTCCAATGTAAGCGGGTGCTCGCGCTCAATTCCGAAATAAAGCCTGATAACTTCCGCTTCCCTATCGGTCAAAGATTTTAATGCGCGCTCCACCTCAGTCCTCAGCGATTCCTTCATTAAGATATAATCTGGCGGAAGCTGGTTATCGTCAGCCATTACATCTAATAACTTATTGTCTTCACCCTGAACAAACGGTTGGTCAACCGAAAGATGGCGGCCTGAAATCTGGAGAGTCTTGTCGACTTCGTAAAGGCTCATGTCAAGCTGCTCGGCTATCTCTGAGGGACTCGGTTCCCGTTCGAATTCTTGTTCAAGCTCACTGAATTTCTTCCCGATCTTGTTCAAAGCGCCGACCCGATTCAGTGGCAAGCGGACAATTCTAGATTGCTCAGCCAAAGCCTGAAGTATGGATTGGCGGATCCACCATACGGCGTAGGAGATAAACTTAAACCCTCTCGTCGGATCGAAACGCTTGGCGGCTTTGATCAGTCCAAGGTTGCCTTCATTGATCAGGTCTCCCAGAGAAAGCCCCTGGTTTTGATACTGCTTGGCCACGCTAACCACAAATCTTAAGTTGGCTTTAATAAGCTTCTCCAATGATTTCTGGTCGTTTTCTCTAACCTTAATAGCCAGCTCAATCTCCTCCTCGGGGGTCAACAGATCGACTTTTCCAATTTCCTGGAGGTATTTGTCGATAGTCTGATTCTCACGAGATGGATATTGCTTACCGACTTTAATCATCTAATCTCCTCATTCTTTTTTGTGGCTGGCAAATCTTTATCACCGCGATCTACCGATTTCCATTCTACCACTCATTATGGTTAACAAAACTAAATCGTTTTCTATTCCCGGTCCGACCTACACAATACTTCGGACAATCTGCGGATATTACGAAAAGCCAACAAAAATTTATCCTTCTCCGGTTCAATCGGCGGCATTTGAAAACGGGCCACCCGATCCAAACCGGATTCAGGATTTAAAATTAATAATAAAAATACCCGGCTAACCGGTTACCGGATTTCCTTAAGCGTAAACTTCTTTTTCGTTGCACTTGCAAACTTTTACAAAGTGCTGATTATATTTGTAACTTGCCTTTTCACTTTTTTCCGAAGAGATCACAAGAACATTTTGCATAAGCTCACCGCATTTCGGGCACTCAGCGCCCTTTTTCCCTGCTAGAGCTTTAGCAGCTTTTTCTGCGAAACTTGTTGTCTTTGCCATTTACTTTCTCCTTTATTATAAAATCTTTACGACATTTCCACCGCTTGTATGAGCGCGCTGGAGAACTTTCTGTGCCGTGATCAGAAACTCGGCTGGATCGTTCTTTCCGTCAATATTCAAGACAGCAACACTGATGGTTGCCATATAGTTTCTACTTCCAATCTGATAAACTTTTGTAGCAAGATTCTTTCGAAACTTCTCGCCCCAGGCAAGAGCTTCATGTTGAGAAAAACCCTCGAGTATTACACCGAACGAATGAGCGGAAACTTTACCAATTGCATCATAAGGCTTCAACCATCCTCTAACCATCTCCGCAACATCAGAAAGTATGTAATCGACTCCTTCAACTGAAAACCGGTTGCGTATATCGTCAACTCTATCCAATCCCATCAAAACCAAAACACTCTTGATCCCAAGATCGGCCGCTCTTCCGATTTCTTCTTCAAGTCTTTCATGAAAGAATTTTTTATTCAATGTCCGGGTAACTCTGTCAAACACAACAAACTTTTCGAGAAGTTGGTTTGCCGAATTGACTTCCGCCGCAAAGGCACCTAGATTCACGAGTTGCTTCATCCCGTCGACTTCCAACGAAGAGAACTTTGCCGGAGTGAGGCTTTCCACTGTTATTGCACCGAAGCAGGTATTCAGACCCGAAATTGGCATCGCCACGAATGATCCCTTTCCAGACGGTTCACTCTGAATAAACCTGTGTTCTTCGACTCTTGAAAGGTCTTCCATATAAAGCGATCTGTTCTCTCTGATTGCCTTTCCTGTTAGCGTTTCGTTCAATCCAACCTTGCAACCTTCCTCTACGTATTCCGAACCTGAACGTTTCACGACACGCGAAACCGACCATGAATGTAAATCTCCCTGGGAAATCAGTGTAACAAATTCGGCGTCAACAGTATCTGATACCGCAGTCGCGACTGTTGTAAGGATTGAATTAAGATCACTCTTTGACATTAATTCGTTTGCAAGCCATTTGAGAGAGCTGAAGGCGACTTTTGTAACGGCTAAATCATACTTGTCGGTTAACGCCCTTAAGATTGCCGAGAACAACCGCGTGAAGTTCCCAAGAAGTGGTACAGTCTCCCTCCCAAACCCTTCGTCAGTCAGGCTGTCCGCAACTAAAACTGCGATGACATCATCATGATAAAAAATAGGAACTCCGATAAGGCTCTTCACGCCACAAGGAGAATCATAATATGGTACAACATCAACCTCAGCTGCGGAATTTATCTCCGAGATTATTTCAGGTTTACCGCTTAATGCAATCCTGCTTATGACGTCGTTATCTATCGGAAGCCGTAATTCTTTTGTAAACATACTTGAGTTTGTCATCTTGTCGGCGACCGCGAGTAATTTCCTATCTTTGTTCACCCAGAAAAGGACCGTCGTATTTGCAAACAAAACTTCCTGGACTAGTTCCAGAAGTTTATGGAGAATCGAATGAAATTCCGCCCGCGGCTCCGCAGGAGACTGTTCCTCAGGCTTGAAATAAAAAGTATCGATGATACTGAATCGGGGTCCATCTTTCTTAGGGATGAAAGTTCTCTGTGGCTCAGGAGCTTTAGCCGGCTGCTGCTGACGGACAGATTCCTTCTCTGCCCGCGCAACTTGCGGCTCATCAAACTCAGCATAATATTCTGAGCTGATATCGTCAAACACGTATCGTTTTACTGGCTTATTTGGTTGTTCGTTCATTTGAAGAATCTAGGACAGGTCGCGCTTACATCTAATCATTTTGCGTAAAATATAATAAAATTAAGCCAATATTACCAATTTGTCATTAGACAAAAATTTCGAGTAAAAATTAAAAGGAATGCCCCAAACATTTGAAATACAACGAGTTAAAGTTTAAATTCATTCGTGTTGATTGAATCTACGAATCCAGCTACGGCTGAATTAGTCGGAAAAGTCGAAGCAACGCTGGCGACAGCCATTCCCCAAATTGTTGAAGAAGCTCGCCGGGCGGGACAAGATTGGATTAAAGTACCCCATCGGAAACGCGTTCAACTTGTCAGAGAATTCGGCCACAAGTTATTTCTTAAGAAAAAAAACATCGCTGAATTGATTAGTCAGGAAAATGGTAAGCCTGTAGTAGAAGCTTATACATCCGAAATCATTCCCAGTCTTGATATCATAAATTATTTTTTAAAGAATTCACGGAGAATTTTACGTCATCGGCATGTCAGGATCAGCGTTCCACTCCTAAAGACTAAGAAAGCCTTCGTAGTCAACGAACCTTATGGAGTTGTTGGGATAATATCCCCGTGGAATTATCCTCTTCTTCTCCCTATTGGACAAATAATCCCTGCACTCCTGGTAGGTAATTCAGTAGTTTTCAAACCATCCGAATACACGCCCATCATCGGCGAAATGATTTCACAGTTGATCTGGGAAGCAGGAATCCCCCGAAAGGTATTCAATATTGTTCAAGGCACAGGCGATGTCGGAGCCGCTCTGGTTTCCTCCGGTATAGACAAAATTTTCTTTACCGGAAGTACTTCTACAGGTAAAAGAGTTTCAGAACTCGCAGCAAAAAATTTAACCCCCTTGTCACTAGAACTTGGGAGTAAAGACGCGATGATAGTTCTGGATGATTCAAACCTCGAATCAGCAGCAAGCGGTGCAATATGGGGTGCTTTTATGAATGCGGGACAGACTTGCGTATCTATTGAACGTTGCTTCGTCCATGAAAGGATTTTCGATCAATTTCTAGAACTGTTGCGAGAGAAGATAAAAGGTCTCCGGGTGGGACCAGGAATGAATGACGGAGTTGATATCGGCGCAATGATTCACCACGCCCAATTCGACATAGTCAAGTTGCACGTGAACGATGCCGTTCAGCGAGGCGCAAGAATCGCCACCGGTGGAATTTTTTCTGATAGAGCTGCCCATTTCATTCCGCCGACAGTTCTGGTCGATGTACCGATGGATTCACTCTTAATGAACGAGGAAACCTTCGGACCCGTTCTCCCAATTGTTAGGTTCAGTTCGGATGAAGAAGCTATCCAGCTTGCAAACGCTTCGCGGTTTGGATTATCTGCCAGCGTATGGACCAGCGACAAACATCGTGGCCTGGAGATCGCAAAACAACTTCAAGCCGGCGCAGCGATTGTGAACGACGTGATAAGTTACTATGGAATAAGCGACGCTGTTGTAGGGGGCGTTAAAGAGAGCGGTTACGGCCGGGTTCATGGGAAAGAGGGACTTGCCGAGATGGTTTACCCGAAGTATTATGAAATCGAACGTGCTCCACGCTTAAAAAAATTATGGTGGTACAGCTACGATAAAGATATGCTTTCGTTTTTTGAAACTGCCACGGACTTTCTATTTTCGAAACATATTTCAGGCAGGATAAGAGCTTTGTTCAAACTCATACCAAAATTTCTAAGGATAAAAAAGATATGAAATTATATGCACTTGCCTTCGGTGCTCATCCGGACGACGTTGAGATGAGCTGCGGGGGTACCCTATCAATGTTGACCAGAAACGGAAAACCGTTTGGGATTGTCGATCTGACTCGAGGAGAGATGGGAACGCGCGGAAATGCCGCAATAAGAGCCGATGAAGCGAAGAATGCTGCAAAAATCCTCGGCGCGGATGTACGTACCAATCTCGGAATCCCGGACTCCGGTATTGAACTCTCGCGTAAAAATCTTTTGAAGATCATTGAAGTTATAAGGAAATACCAGCCTGAAATTGTTTTTGCCCCCTACAAAGCGGAGAGGCACCCGGACCACGTCCACGCTCATCAACTTGTTAACGATGCTGTTTTCTATTCAGGACTCATGAAATTGAAAACCGGAAGCCTTTCCGCGCACAGACCGAAGCGAGCTTTCTACTACATGCAGCACAGAACTTTTGCCCCGACTATTTACGTCGATATCTCAAACGACTATGAAACAAAAGTCGCTGCCATTAAAGCCCACAAGTCGCAGTTCTTTAACCCGTCTAGCAAAGATCCGGAGACAATGCTTTCAACGCCCGAGTTCCTCGAGTATCTTTTCAGTCGAATGAGATACCACGGAAGACAAGCCGGCGTCAGGTATGCGGAACCATTCTGGACGACAGAAGCAGTAACGATAACAAATTTTGATTCGGTCATATAGATCAATCGCAGTACGCTATTCTTATTTATGTTTGAACCTGCTATTGTCGGAACTCCATCTGACTTGCATCGACAACAAAAACCAGTCGGGAAATTAATTACGGAATTCGCGGATCTCTGTTTTGATAAAAATTCATAGGCTGATTAACTTTATAATCATGTCAGATAAAACAATTTACAAGTTCTTGGTAATCTTCATCTTCGCGGCTGCCGCGTTTGCCCAACCAGTGACTCAGAGGGGGAAATTGCATCTTACTACGTGGGTATTGAGTTCAACTAAAGACAGCGTAACCGTTTCTTTCACATATGCTATTCCTTACAACCGGCTCATCTTTACAAAGGCAGATAATATTTCCGAGAGACCTGTTGGATCCAGAGCGTTTGTATCTAATTTATCATTTTCGATTGACGCTGCAGACTCAGCGACAGGAATCAACCATCAAAAGTCAAAGTCAATTAATATCATTGCAAAAGATTTTTTAATTACCCAGGATGCGAATCGCGCTGCCTCGGATATTACAACAATAACCCTCCCCAAATCGGTTTATAAAGTTTCTGCCGAAGTCCGGGACGATAACCAGCAAATCTCCTACATGTCTGAGATTGAAACAAAGAGGTTCTCCGCTTTATCGGATTTGAATTCAATAATACTTGCTGACTCGTCATCAGTGGATGAGATTTATCCTGTCTTCATGAATGACACAGCCCCGTTCCCATACCCCATCGTTTGCGCGCTTATACTATCCGATAGCTTGAGACAAAATATTTCCTTAAATTTAGAAACAGCCACCGGCAAAATTATAAAGTCCGATTCCGTCTCGCCACAAAGAGCTACCTTGGTTCCTATTGACACAGATGGGAATGTTTCGCTTCATATCACACCGAGCTCAGACCACTTGCTCTATTTGGCAAAATTCGAAATCGACTCTCTTTCCGAAGGGAGTTACAACATCGAGACAAATTTGAATGGCAAGACTGAAAAGTTTCATATTAATTACCTATGGCTTGATAAACCATTAACGTTAAGGAATTTCAAAACTGCTCTTACCCTTCTAAAATACTTAGTGCCGGACTCTGTTTTCTCCTATTTAAATTCAGGAAATGACAAGGAACAGCGGGAAAAATTCGATCAATTCTGGAAGTCTCATGACCCGACTCCCTTGACTGCATATAACCAGCTTGAGGCGGAATATTATCAAAGAGCTGATTACGCTTTCGATCATTTCAGAACAATTTCGGCAGAAGATGGAGACGCTACAGACCGTGGAAAAGCATATATCCTCTATGGGAAACCGGTGAAAGTCCAACGTGAATTTCGTAACGACGGTACCTATGAAATATGGTACTACCCAAGCCAGAAAAAGAGTTTGGTGTTCAAAGAAGAGAACCCGGGCAATTTCATTCTTTATCGAACGGAGAATCTGTGAGCGTCATAGCAATTACCATCGGGGATTTTAACGGGATCGGACCCGAAGTGGCTCTCAAGGCTGCAGCCAGCCGAACCATCCGTTCGAATTGCACACCTCTCCTTGTCGGTCCCTTCAAGGCATTTGAATATTACGCAAATAAATTCTCTCTCAGGCGAAAAATTCTCAAGGTGAATTCTCTTGAAGACGCAATCGGAAGAAGCGAGATAACGATTTTAGACATTTGCCCGGACTTCAAAGACAAGATCAAACCGGGAAAACTAACAAAGGAAAGCGGGACCTGGGCGGGAAGGTCGATCGAAAAAGGTGTTGAGCTTTGTACCCAGCATCAGTCCGACGCAATTGTTACTGCGCCAGTATCAAAAGAGGCACTGAGGCTTGCGGGTTATAGTTATCCCGGACAGACCGAGATGGTGACGGTTTTGTCTAAATCCAAAGGATCCATCATGGTAATGGCATCGGGATTTGCAAGAATAGCTCTCGCAACTATACACGCCCCAATTTCCGAAGTTTCCTGTCTTTTGACAAAAGAAGCTATTTGCGAAAGACTAAATATTTTTAACCGGTCGATAATACTGGATTTCGGAGTTAAGTCTCCGAAGATTGCCGTGCTCGGATTGAATCCACATGCTGGGGAGAACGGCTTGATTGGAAAAGAAGAAAACGAGACCATAAAACCAGCGATTGAAAAATCGCGATCAATGGGAATAAACGCTATCGGCCCCTTTCCGGCTGACGCTTTCTTCGGGACTTATCGTGAAGGACTTTACGATGGGATTCTGGCCATGTACCATGATCAAGGGCTGATTCCGCTCAAGATGAAATCTTTTAGCACGGGTGTAAATTTCACGGCAGGCATCAACATTATTCGAACTTCTCCGGACCATGGAACCGCGTTCGACATAGCCGGAAAAGGGATTGCCAACCCATCCAGCACTATAGAAGCAATCAAACTCGCGCTTGAAATTTCCAAGAATCGCAAATCAGCGAGGAATTAATTTCACAAAACCGAACAGGTTTATCTTTCCACTTGCAACGCCAAAACCTTTTTGAACTCGAAGCGCAATCGGTTCCCCCCTACACTGAGTCTGCAGTCATTTACGATCACATGATGAAAGATGTCGATTATAAGAGATGGGCTAAATACTTAGTCCAGCTAATGCAAGTCGGCGGCCTTGATACAAGACGTTCAAAACTAAAGGGTAAGAAACTCTGCGAACTTGGGAGCGGGACGGGTAACATCGCTTTTCAAATGTCGAAATATGGTTTCGAAGTAACAGGTATCGATAGTTCCAAGCAAATGGTGGACATCGCTCAAAGAAAACTTTCCACTCATAGTAGCATGAAAATAGATTTTTATAACCAAGACATGGTCTCATATAGGACAGGAAATCTATATGACGTTATAATATGTGTTTACGACAGTATTAATTATATTCTAGGGAATGAAAACATTGAATCGCTTTTTAAAAACGCTTTCTTTAATCTAAACCCTACGGGACTGTTTATTTTTGATGCGAGTCTTGAACCTAATTCTATGAACGATCCGACATTGTTCACCCAGCGAGGCAAGTATAAAACAATATATTACCAAAGGGAGTCTTTATACGACCCCAAAACAAAGATACACACGACACGCGTCAGGATTAAAAGAGACGCTAAAATCTTCGAGGAAACTCATAGCGAATACGTCTATGGTCTCGAGACGATTCGAAGGTCTTTGAAAAGCGCTGGCTTCAAAGAAACATTTGCTGCGGGCGACTTTACAATGCTTGAAGTGAATGAAGATTCAGAGCGAGTTCATTTCATTTTAGCGAAACAACCCAATGATTAAATGTAACGATGTTTCATTTGCCTATGACGACCACCTTATCTTTTCGGACGTCAACCTTTCTGTAGAGAAAGGTGAATTCGTTTATATCGTTGGCGAAACGGGATGCGGCAAGACAACCCTAATGCGCCTCCTTTATATGGATTTGTTTCCTACTTCAGGCATCGTCACAGTTGACTCATTGTCATCGAAGTCAATTAAACGGAGAAAACTTTATCTCCTCAGACGTCGACTCGGTGTAATTTTTCAGGATTACAAACTTCTCGAAGACAGATCGGTTTTCGACAACGTTACTTTTGTATTACACGCCGTCGGATATCCCACCCACGACATTAAAATGCAGACAACAAAAGTATTGACTCAGGTCGGACTGATTCACAGAAGGAATTCGCCCATCAGCGAACTTTCGGGCGGCGAACAGCAGCGTCTGTCAATTGCTCGCGCAATTGCAAAGGACCCCGTGGCTGTTCTTGCAGATGAGCCCACCGGAAATCTAGATCCTGCTACTACCGCAGATATTTTTACATTGCTAAAAAAAATTAATCTCGGTGGAACAACCATTTTGCTTTCCACTCACAACTATGAAGTGATAAGAAAATTTCCGGCAAGAACAATTATAATCAGGAATTATAAGTGCGAGGAATTAGACCCCTTATCGTTGCAGCCTTTTCCCCTGCAAAGCCCCGGAACTTGATCTTTTATGCAACTGAATCTGTGACATCCGTTCCATCCAAAATATCACGAACCTTCCTGAGCATTTCATTCATCTTATAAGGTTTCTGGATAAAATGACTCAATTTGCCTCGAGTAATTTTCTTTTTTTCCTCCGAATCGACGAATCCGCTCGCAAATATTACCTTCAAATCCGGTTTCAGTTTTCTCAGTTCTATAAGTAGATCTGCCCCGCCGAGCTTTGGAAGACCCAAGTCGGATATAACCAGGTCGACATCCATGTGCTCCGAAAAAACAGTTAATGCATCCTGTCCGTCTCCTGATGTCAACACTTCGTACCCTTTATTAGTTAAAACCTGATCTAAAATATCCCGCAACATTTGCTCATCTTCCACAACTAATATAGTTTCATCCCCCCCAACTATTTGGGCTATGTTGCCTTGAGTTCCGACGTTTTCCTCAAAACTTATGAGCTGAGACGGTAAGTATACCGATATGGTGGTACCCACTCCAACTGCGCTGGACACATCTATAAAGCCGTTATGACTTTCTACAATACCGTATACTGTCGCAAGCCCTAAACCGGTTCCTTTGCCTTGCCCCTTCGTCGTGTAAAAAGGTTCAAAAATCCTGGTCCGCGTTGCCTCATCCATACCGATGCCGGTATCGGTGACTGAAAAATACACATATTGTTCAGACGCTGCTTTCGAGAATTTCTCCTTTAGTAAGTGATGCGGAATTACGCCACTCTTAATCGATATCACGCCCCCATCTAATTTCCCATCGCCGCGGTTTTGCATCGCATCCCTTGCATTCACACAAAGATTAAGTATCGTCTGGTGCAACTGCGTTTGATCAACAATAATCAGAGGAAGTTCTGCGGCTAGGTCGAGATGAATCGTAATGATCTTTGGAAAGGTTTCAGTTATGAGCTTGTAGATTTCATTTATCATGTCATTTACATCGAGAGGGATTAAATCGCGATCTCCTTTCCTTGCGAACGTAAGAAGCTGTCGGACGAGTCCAACTCCACGATCGGAAGCGGCTCTTATGGCATCAAGATTTCGCAGTAATGCGTTCCGATCATCGTTGTTTCTCGTAATGAGATCGGCATATCCGATAACTATCCCGAGGACATTATTAAAATCGTGAGCAATGCCTCCTGCGAGTGTTCCGAGGCTTTCCATTTTTTGAGATTGGCGAAGTTGAGCTTCAAGATTCCGCTGCACGGTCACATCTCGTAGTATCCCCAATAGTCCTACGGGTTTTCCGTCTTGAATCCGTGCTGTCATGCTGAATTCCCCTACGAGTGAGTCTCCGGATTTTGTCACAATTCTATACCGATCAATCCCCGAATATTTTCCACCGAGAACACGTTTGAAAATTTGACTGGCCTTTTTCCTATCTTCAGGCTGCACAAGGTCCGTGAAGCTCTTACCCAGCCAATCTTCGCATTTCCATCCGCTCATTGTTTCAAATGCCAGATTCAAGCTCTGGATCATTCCATTCGGCGATAGACTAAAAATCGCATCCCGCACACCATCAACGAGGTTTCGATTTTGCTGTTCACTTTCGCTCAACGCGCTTTCGGCTTTCTTTTGTCCGGTAATATCGTTTGCAAGGGCAAGTGTGCACGGTTTATCGTTGATTGAAACATTACTTGTAATAATCTCGACGTTAATGAGTGACCCATCTTTCTTGCGGTGCCTCCAGACTCCTTTCTTCTCTATCCTAATTCCCGGTTGAGCAATATCAGCCATAAGCAGAGGAACATCCTCGGCAGGACGGATATCTTTGATCGTCATGTTCAAGAATTCTTCTCGGGTATACCCATAGTGTTTGATAGCCGCGTCATTGACATCGATATACTCCAGCGTTTCGCTGTCGTAGATCCACATCGGAATCGGGTTAGCATCAAACATTAACTTGTAACGCTGCTCGCTCTCCTTCAGAGCGTCTTGAGTCTTTTTGAGGACAGTTATATCGCGTATAATTGCGAGGACGGCGACACCATCATCCATCTTCAATGGTGACAGGATAATATCGGCTGCGAATTCGCTGCCGTCTTTTCGTAGAGCAAACAACTCCAATCCACTCCCCATGCCCCGCGGTTTTGAATGCCCCATAAAATGACTTACGTGATCATCATGTGCATTCCGAAATCGTTTCGGGACAAGAAGAGTAATCGATTTACCTAATAATTCTTTAGGACTGAATCCCAGCACATTTTGTGTCTCGTTATTTGCAAAAGTAATGTTTCCGCTCTGATCGGTAATCACTATGGCATCTGCGGCAGATTCGAGGAAACCGCGAAATCTAGCCTCGCTTAACCTGAGAGATTCCATTGCACGCAGACGTAAGCCATCTGCTTCTCTCAATTTCTTTCTTTCACCGGCTTCCCTGATGGCTCGATTTACGGCAGGCACGAGGCGGGTTAATTTCGTTTTGAGAACGTAATCGGTGGCACCGCTTAGAAGGCTTTCAATCGCAAAATCCTCTCCTATTGTGCCCGAAACGAAAATAAAGGGAATATCCGGATAGTTCCTTTTAACAAATTCAAGGGCGGACTTCCCGTCAAACGACGGCAATGTGAAATCCGAAAGGATCAAATCAAATCCTTCTTGGGCAAGCGTTTCTTTAAATGCATTTTCGGTATCAACTCGCACTATGGAACAAACAATACCGGAGTCTTCAATTGTCGAACTTATCAATTTTGCGTCCAAGGGATCGTCTTCAAGATGAACGATGCGGAGTGTATTATTATTAATCTGACCCTGAAGACCTTGAGACATGTCACTTAGACTTCTGAATAGAACCATGTGGAGGCTCATTTACAATTGCCCAAAATATTCCGAGGTGTTTGACAGCATTTACGAATTCCTGAAATCCGACGGGTTTAACCACAAATGCGTTTACACCTAACCTATAGCTTTCTATAAGATCACTTTCTTGTCGTGAAGAAGTCAGCATAACCACTGGAATTGTTTTTAGAACTTCGTCAGATTTTACCTCCTTAAGAACACTCAAACCATCGATCTTTGGCATCTTGAGGTCGAGTAAAATCACTGCAGGATTTTCTTTTTCCCTTGACTCATATGGGCCACGCCGATAAAGGTAGTCCAGCGCTTCTTCCCCATCACGGACGACTACCACTTCGTTCGCTAAATTATATTCCGATAAAGCTGCAAGAGCTAGTTCGACATCGTTCAGATTATCTTCAGCCAGTAAAATCCTCTTTAGATTATTCACGATTTGTCTCCGCTCAAGTTGGAGGGAAGTGAGAAATATATTGTTGCGCCCCCATTGACTTTTCCCTCCGCCCAGGTTTTTCCACCGTGCCGGTTAATTATCCTCCTTACGTTGGCAAGTCCGATGCCCACCCCTTCGAATTCCTCCGACCTGTGCAGTCTTTGAAAAACGCCGAAGAGCTTATCGACATATTTCATGTCAAAGCCTACTCCATTATCACGTACGAAGAACACCGTTTCATTATCTCGCTCGAAATCCCCAATATATATATCTGCCCTCTCTCGTGTGCCAGTATACTTGACTGCGTTAGAAAGAAGGTTCACGAAGACAAGCCGAAGCATGCTTGCATCCGCTTCCACCTCGGAGGATATATTCACGTCCCAATCTATCATTCGATCCTGCATCTCATTTTCCAAGCTGCTTACAATTTCGTCTACGAGACCTCTGACTTGAATTCTTGTTTTCTTCAACTCCATTTTATTCTCTCTCGAAAAGATGAGGAGCTCATCGATCAAAACGCCCATTGTCCTCGCTGAAGAAGATATTATCTCGAGGTATTTTCGATTCTTATCATCAAGAGAAGCATGCGCCCCTTTCTGGAGAAGTTGAACGAAACCGTCTATATGTCGTAATGGTGCGCGGAGATCATGCGATACCGAATATGAGAACGCTTCAAGTTCCCTGTTGGCTTCTTCCAATTGCACCGTGCGCTCTTTTACAAGCTGTTCTAGTTTCTCGTGATTTTTATCCAATTCTGCGAGTAGCAGCTTTTGTCCTGTTATGTCCAACGAAAGAATAAATACGCCCTCGGAAACAGGAACCATGCTTAAGTTAAACCACCGGATCGGACCATCGGGAATAGCAAACTCATTTTCCATACGATGTGGTACACGCTCTTCCAAGCAACGCCGCACTTCTAGAAACATCTCGGTGCTCTCGATCCCGGGGTACATCTCCATCATGGTGTGTCCTAATAGCTCTTCCTTAGTTTTCTGGCCCTGTTCAGCGGCCACATTGTTGATGTAGATGTAGCGGTAGTCAAAATCAATAATCTGGCAGCCCTCCAGCATTTGATCCAAAGTTGATTTGTAGCGATCCTCCGCTCTCCTTAGTTTTTCTTCCGCATTTTTCCTTTCAGTAATATCGCGCGCGATTTTCGATGCTCCCACGATGCGTCCCGATGAATCCTTGATCGGCGAAATCGATACTGATACGTGGATGGGCATCCTATCCTTGCGCAGGCGAACTGTCTCAAAGCTATCGACTCTTTTCCCAAGAGCAATCTGTCTCAGGATTGCAGTCTCTTCATTCATGCGGTCCTCCGGGAAAAGCATCAACGCGGGTTTACCAATCGCTTCTCGCGCCGAATAGCCGAAAATTCTTTCTGCCCCTGAATTCCAGCTTATTATGACACCGTCTAAAGTTTTACCTATGATAGCGTCGTCGGATGATTCTATTATCGCCGCATAATGAAGGGAAATATCTTTTACAATGTCCTGTTTCGTTCCAGCACTGTCATCACCACGCACTACAAATCTCTCCCTTTACCAACTTCTCCTCTTACTGAACATAATCTCACAACGAGAGCGAATCACTCAAGGAGGAAGAATTCGAGAATTTCCTAAACCCATCCGCCTCCCATTCCTAGCTAATTTCTTTAACCTAAATGTTCTTTAAATAGTTTCAAACGGTTTTCATCAGCAGAGGGGGGATGCGCGGAATTCTAGACTTTTTAAGAAGAGAATTCAAATTATTTGTATTATCGGTTACGGCGGATTACTTATCGGAATGAAGGGCGGGACTTCGGGAACTACTCATTACGCCAAAGAATAACTACTAGGAATGCTTCGTTCAGTTGACTAAAAGTGGGGCCCTATTTACCATTATTAAAATGCGACATGGACTATTAATCAATCCAAATCAATTGATTGCGAGTTCAACCCTCTTCACTGCTGCGACCTTTTGCAGGACCGCTCGTTCAACCCCAGCCCTGAGCGTCATAGGACGGAGAGGACACACCGCGCATGATCCCAAAAACTTAACTCGCAAAATTCCGTCCTCCTCTAGCTCTACGAATTCTACGCTGCCATTATCTATTGACAGAAATTTATTTGCATCAGCCAACGTCACTTTGATTTTTTCAATTACTTCTTCTTGAGAATTCATCTTTGAAATATTCTCCGCCCTTTTTTTACGACTCTTCGCCGATAAAATCCGACCTCATTACAATGCTATTTCTATCTTCTGTTTCCCTTGATCAGAAAGATCCGTTATGCTTATTTGCGCCGCAAGCCGCCTCGCTATTCCCTGGATCAACTTAGCTTGCTCGGACTCCGGCTCCATAAATACAATAGGCCTTCCTGTGTCTCCACCGATTCTGATGGGAGTGTAAATTGGAATTTCCCCCAGAAACGGAACGCCAAAATTGTCGGCAGTTTTTTCTCCGCCGCCGTGGCTGAAAATTTCTTCCCTCTGACCGCAGTGAGAGCAAATGAAATAACTCATATTCTCTATGACACCTAGAATTGGAACGTTGACCTTTTGAAACATCCGTACACCGCGCCTCACATCGGCAAGAGAAACATCCTGAGGTGTTGTCACTATCACCGCGCCTGTCAACGGTATTGTCTGCACGAGAGTCAACTGAACGTCGCCGGTTCCAGGTGGCAAATCAAAGATCATGTAGTCCAAGTCCTCCCAGACAACATCCGTAAGAAACTGTTTTACCGCACCGCTTGCCATCGGACCGCGCCAGATCATGGGTGTTTCCGTATCTACCAAAAATCCAATCGACATCATTTTTATCCCAAACTTCTCGACAGGATAAATCTTGAATCGTTTATCATCTATCTTTTCGGTCTCCGGTTTCTCCGTCACACCGAGCATCAATGGAAGAGAGGGACCATACACGTCGGCATCAACGATTCCAACTTTTGCACCATCTTTCGCTAAAGCAGCCGCCAGATTCACCGCGACTGTTGATTTCCCGACTCCGCCCTTTCCGCTCGCAACCGCGATCGTGTTTTTAACTCCCGGCAAAATCTGTTCCCTGATCTGATTCGCGTGGCTGAGTACCTGGCTAGTCATTAGGACATTGACAGGTCCCTTGAAACCAAGTTTTCTGATTTCTTCAACCGCTTGAGACTTCATCTCGTCCCGCACAGGACATGAGGGAGTTGTCAATTGAATTTCTACATCAATGCCCTTTTCGTCGATGTCAACTTTTTTTACAAATCCCAGTGAAACTATATCTTTATGAAGGTCCGGATCTTTTATGTTTTTAAGAACATTGAATATTTCGTCGCGTGTCATCAATTTCTCCATTGGAAATTAAATTAGTTATTAATACGGTTTTATTCAATCTGGATTCCTCTCGTGCTGTGGTAATTTACCCCATCAGCTCCAGGCAATTTGGAGCGCAAGCTCATCGATGAATAATCATTAAACCGCTACCGACTTAAAACCGGTTATGCCTTGATGATATTTTTTGCAATTATCATTTTCTGAATTTCACTGGTGCCTTCGCCGATCGTCAACAGCTTAACATCGCGATAAAGTTTTTCAACAGGGAAATCTTTTAAGAAGCCATAGCCTCCGTGAATTTGGATTGCTTCCTCAGTTGCCTTTACTGCGATTTCGCTTGCATAGTATTTTGCCATTGCCGATGCCAAACTTATATTTTTGCCGTGATCCTTTTGAAATGCGGCCTTATGCGTCAGCAATCTTGCGGCTTCAATTTTCATTGCCATTTCAGATAACTTCCATTGAATTGCCTGATGATCACCTATCGGTTTCCCGAACTGTACGCGTTCCTTCGCGTATTTCAGGCTTGCATCAAGTGCTCCCTGTGCGACACCTACCGCAAGCGCAGCTATGCCGATACGCCCCGCATCCAACACCTTCAAAGCCTGCTTTAAACCCTCACCTTCAACTCCAATAAGATTTTCTTTAGGAATTGCCGCATCCTGGAACACCATTGTGGAAGTGTCGCTCGCCCGCATTCCGAGCTTATTTTCCTTTTTACCTGCCGAGAAGCCTCTTGTTCCTTTTTCGACGATGAAAGCGCTGATCCCTCTCTTCCCTTTAGAAGGGTCTGTTAATGCCATTACCACCGCAATTTCACCTACGGTCCCATGAGTGGTAAATTGTTTTGTTCCATTCAGAATGAAGTAGTCTCCATCCCTGGGAGCTGTTGTCCTCATCGAACCCGAGTCACTCCCACTGGTCGGTTCCGTTAATCCCCAAGCACCGATATTTCGACCGGATGTCAAGTCGGGCAAATATTTCTGCTTAAGCTCTTCACTGGCAAAATTATAAATGTGACTCGTACAAAGTCCGTTATGTGCAGCGACAGACAAAGCTACGGAAGGATCGATCCTCGCAATTTCCTCAACGATGATGCAGTAATCTACAAAGCTAAAGCCTGCACCTCCGTATTTTTCAGGAATCGTTACCCCCATAAAGCCAAGCTCACCTAACTTGCGGATAACATCAAACGGAAATTCTTGTGCTTCGTCATATCTCATCACGGATGGTTTTATCTCCGTCTCTGAGAATTCTCTTGCAAATTGACGCACTTGCTGGTTTTCCGGCGTGGGTCTGGTGTCCATCGTCAATTCCTCCTTTCAACGAAAACCTTGACCTTGTGGGCCAAGTCAACTTTTCTGAATCGACCTTTCGATGATTTTTTGCGCAAGTTGGAAAGGAGACAACTCGTGTGATATCACGAGCTCTATTTTTTCATCCAGTTCCGAAAGACGTTCTCTCGTCCAGCACCGATCACGAAGATTTTGATCAACCATTTCAACGATCATTTTTTTAACGCGCTGTTTACGCTGCGCAAGTAGCCGATCAGTTTTCTGCAGATAACCTCTGTGCTTCTCAATTCCTTTTGCAATTTCATCGATGCCTCTGTTCTCACTTGCCATTGATTTAACAATAAATGGCCGCCATACGTTCTCTGCATTCGGCTTTTTTTGACCCGATGAAATCTGAAGAATGGTCGTAATGGCACTAAATGATTGATCAACCCCAGGTCTATCCGCTTTATTTAGAACAAAAAAATCTGCAATTTCCATCAAGCCGGCCTTCATCGCTTGAATAGAATCCCCGGATTCCGGTGTAAGTACGACAATTGTTGTGTCGGCAGCCTCCACGATGTCAAGCTCCGCTTGTCCGACGCCGACGGTTTCAAAAAGAACAAAATCAAATCCGGCGGCATCGAGAATATCACCAGCATTCTGAGAGGTCCTGCTCAATCCACCCATGGCACCACGGGTCGCCATGCTTCTTATGAAAATTCCGTCTCGCGAACTGAGTTCCATCATCCTGACTCTATCGCCCAGAAGCGCTCCGCCGGTGAAAGGGCTCGTCGGGTCAACCGCAATTATTCCGACCTTCTTCCCATTTTCGTTCAGGTATCTCGCAAGTTTGCTGACGATAGTGCTTTTCCCGGCACCGGGTGGCCCAGTTATTCCCACTCTGTAGGCTTTACCTAATCTATTATAAACTGTTTCAAGTAATTCTGAAGACAACTCATCTTGATTTTCTACAATCGAGATCGCACGAGCAACCGTCAGTTTTTCGGCCGCAAATAATTTCTGCAGGAAAACATCCTCAATCATCAGTCCGAATAACCACCGGGAAATTTCTTATGCCATGCCCAAGCTGTAGCGACAATGTCATCAAGTTTGGGATATCTTGGTTTCCAACCGAGCTCCCGAATCGCTCTTTCTGCGGATGCAACCAGTCTCGGTGGGTCACCCTCCCGTCGTGGTTTTTCAACAGTCGGAATCTTTTTGCCGACAATTTTCTCGCAGGTTTGAATGACTTGAAGAACAGAGTACCCGCCCCCATTTCCGAGATTATAGAATCCCTTTTTCCCTGTTTCAAGACCAAGTATGTGAGCATGAGCAAGGTCAATGATATGGATATAATCACGAATACATGTCCCGTCGGGAGTCGGATAATCTGTACCGAAGATTTCGCAATGCGACTTCTGGCCTAGTGCAACCTTCAGCACGTTGGGAATAATATGAGTTTCGAGACGATGGTGCTCGCCATATTTTTCGCTGGCGCCTGCGGCATTAAAATATCTGAATGCGATAAACTCCAGGCCATAGATTTGTTGATACCACTGAAGTATCTTCTCGAATATTAGTTTCGACTCGCCGTAAGGATTGATGGGACGCTGCGGTAAGTCTTCGGTCATCGGCACTCGATCAGGCGGCCCATAAGTGGCACATGTCGAGCTAAATACAAATTTCTTAACACCACATTCGACCGCAGCATCCAACAGCTTGATACCGTTGACGACGTTGTTATGAAAATACTTCTTCGGATTTGTCATCGATTCGCCGACTAACGCGTTGGCGGCGAAGTGCATGATGGCATCGGGTTGCCATGATTTAACCGCATTTAGGATGTCACCTGTCTCTTCGGGTTTGCCGAATATAAAATGCGCCCTTGGATCAACTGCAGATCGATGTCCTTCCGATAGATTATCGTAAACTGCAACCTGATGTCCTGCTTCTAATATTTCTTCGGTGCAGATGGACCCGATATATCCGGCGCCGCCTGTGACGAGGATTTTCATTTAACGATCTTTTCCCTCCTTTCAAATTCTATCGCACTCTTTCCTATATCATGCCTGTAATAGATGCCGTCAAAATTTATTTCTTTCAGGCGAGCATAGGCTAATTGCGCCGCGGTCGATACTTTACCCCCTTTATCAATTGCCGTAACTCCCAAAACCCTTCCACCGGCAGTAACAAATTTTCCTCCGGCCAATATTGATCCGGAATGAAAAACTTTTGTACCGCTAAGTTTCTTTTCCAGGCCTGTAATTATCTTCCCGTTTTCATATTCATCGGGATATCCTTTCGACGCGGCTATAACACAAACTGCTGCCGCGTGATTAACACGAAGTTGATAAGATTGGATCCTTTTCGTTGCGGAAAAATACAAGAGGTCAAGAAAAGATGAGTCGATAAGCTGGAGGACTGCTTGAGTTTCCGGATCGCCAAACCTGGCATTGAATTCCACTACTTTGGGACCGTCCTGTGTTAACATCAATCCGCAATATAAACAGCCCGTATATGGAAATCCTTCTTCTGAAGTCCCTTCAATTACCTTCTCAATTATTTCTTTCCTCACGACTTGCATCATGGATTCGTTGAGAAAAGGAGTGGGTGCAAACGAACCCATACCCCCAGTATTCTTTCCTGTATCGCCATCTCCAACTCGTTTATGGTCCTGTGCCGCAGGAAGCACAACATAGTCGGTACCATCTGTGACTGCAAATACAGATGCCTCTATCCCAACCATGAACTCTTCAACCACAATCCTATCCCCGGATTCTCCGAAGACTCTCTTCACGAAAAATCTTTCAACCTCACCTTCAGCTTCTTTAATAGAATCCACTATTGATACGCCTTTACCCGCTGCAAGGCCGTCGGCTTTTAATACCAACGGATATTTGCTCCTCGAAAGATATTCCGAAAGCGCCTTGCGATCCCGGGCTGAAAAAGATTTAGACTCCGAAGTGGGAATCTTCCACCTTCTCATAAACTCCTTTGCAAATACTTTACTTGTCTCAAGACGCGCCGCGAGCCTGCGAGGTCCAAAAATAACTTTCTTATTGTCCTGAAATGCATCTACCATTCCTGCGGCGAGCGGCAACTCAGGCCCGACAACAGTAAGATCGACCTTGTTATCCCTGACAAATTTGAACAAGGTTGCAGTATCGCTTGCTTTCAGCTCGACTATCTCGGCTTGCTCTGCCAATCCCGCATTTCCGGGGGCGCAATAAATTTGCACGTCTTTATCGCGCGCTATAGAATTGACGATTGCATGCTCACGCCCTCCACTTCCCACGACGAGTACTTTCACTTTTCGACTCCTACTTTTACATAAGATCCCCTGTAATCAAGCTGAAACGATAATTCCCGAGCGAGTTCTCCCGTCAACCTTACTCGATCAAAGTTTTGTGCGAACTCGAATGGAATTTCAGGCAGGAGATCTTTCTTCCAAAGATCGTAATATTCGAGGATCGAATTCTTTATTCCAGGGACATCGTCCGGATTCAATACTTTTCCGGCACCGGATTCGAGTATCGTGGTCTTTGCAATCCCGTCAGGAACGAGACCGATTATCGGCTTTCTACTTCCTAAGTATTCATAGAGTTTGCCCGTGGATACCTGATCTTCACCCTTTCCGTTACCAATAGTCATCCATAACACATCACTGCTCATTAAATATCTGACCGTGGATTTGTGATCAAGATAACCAAAAACTTTAACAACGCCACTTAAGCCAAGTGATTCTATCATCGCAAGATTTTCTTTTCTAAAAGTACCGATGAAAACGCTTTCTATCTTGTCTTTGAGGTCAGGACGTTCTTTCATGACTTCCGATAAAGCACGCAGGAAGTATTTTGGCGTTCTGTTCCGATAAAAAGTCCCGGCATAGGTAAACCTCATCCTGTCGGAATATGGGAGCTTGGAAGTTTTATCGAGATGAAAATCCTCGGGGTCGTAACCCTGAGGAATTATTGCAATATCGTTATAACTGAGAAACCGGTAGCGGCGAATCATCAGCTCTTTTATTCTGCGATTTATAGTAATTATACGATTAGAAGTTTTTAAGACTTTCTTTTCGATCTTTTGATGCATCAACCTATGCAAAGGCGTAATGTAGAAATGCAGTGGGTTATCAACCCATGCATCCCGGTAATCAACGACAAGAGGAATGTTGAACTCCTTAGATAATGCTGTCCCGATAAGATGACAGGTATAAGGCGGTGCAGTTGAGAAAATGACATTAAAGTCTTCCTCTTGAAGAAGTTTTCTTCCCGCCCTAATTGCTTCACGCTTCCAGCCAACTTTATTGTCAGGTATAAAAATTGCCTGGCTTATTCCGCTCAAAAAATTCCTGAGTCTCTCATGAGGCATCTTCACAGGCTTCCCGCTTTCGAAAAGACGGGTCGGATCGAGCGAGTTGGTTCTGATCGTTCTAATATTATTTTCGGTAAGCTCTCGAAGCATACTGTAATCCAGAGCGTAATATGCCGTCGGAGTTACTGTTAAAACGGTGGGCTCCCAATCGTAATTTCGTAGATACTTCACAAACTTTAGCGTTCTCTGGACACCGCTCAATCCCATCGGCGGAAAATAATAGGCTATTACAAGTACTTTATTTACCATTCGTCCAAAGTCCTTTACGCAATCGAATTATTGACGACATTCCAAAATTAATGTCTGCCATATGCCAAGACATAATAGTCCTTATCTTTTGAGAAATGAGAAATCTGTTCCAGTCCGTCTTTTGTAACGAGGAAATCATCTTCGATCCTAATGCCTCCCAGGGAAGGAATATATATTCCAGGCTCAATCGTTATAACATTTCCTTCCTCCAGGATATCTTCGCTGATCTTCGATATTCTTGGCAGTTCATGGATTCTAAGCCCAACTCCATGTCCTAAGCCGTGTGCGAAATATTTGCCGTAGCCCTTCTTGTCGATATAATTCCTGGAAGCAGCATCAACTCTCTTTGCCTCTACACCCGCCCGTGCAGCTTCAATCCCTTTTCTCTGCGCATCGAAAACCACCTGATAAATCTGGTTAAGTCTTTGTCCGGTTTGCGAACCGGTTTGAAACGTTCTCGTGATGTCCGATGCATAGCCATCGTAGAAACATCCGAAATCTACCGTAACAAATTCGTTTTCTTCAATAACTCTTTCTGACGCAACACCATGCGGTAAGGAACCCCGAACGCCGCCGGCAACAATTGTATCAAAAGATTCCTTTGATGCTCCGAGAACCTTCTGATTAAACTCAAGAGCCGCCGACAAGTCCTTTTCTCTTTTTCCCAGCCAGTTCTCCTGGACAAGTAGATCGAGGGCAATTCCGCTTATCGAGCATGCTTTTTTAATTCTGTCAACTTCGGGTTTTGATTTGACCGAAGCGAGTCTTTCTATTATTTGATTTGTCTTAACAGGTTTGCAATTCGTCAAACTTTCACTGAGTTTCGAATAAGCCTCGATTGAAAGATTATCTTCTACTCCAATTGAAAAATTTCTTCTGATGGTCTTCGGTAAAAATTTTTTGCCAATGTAATCGAAGAGTTTGCCGCTAAATATCTTGATCTCACAACTAACTATCTCTTGTCTTGATTGAGTTTCGTAGCGGAAGTCGGTCAAAAAATACGACGAGTCCGAAAATACGAGACAAAATCCGGAACTGCCGCTAAACGTAGTTAGATACCTGACATTTGAAAGATCGGCAACAAAGAAAGCGTCTAATTGATTTTTGCGCAGATATACTTGCAGTTTCTTTACTGCCGCCAACGACTGCTTTTGCAAGTCCGAGTTTGTCATACGTGGTAGTTCGGAGCCTCTTGGACTATGTCAACATCATGTGGATGGCTCTCGCTGAGTCCGGCGGAAGTTATTCTTACAAATCTCCCGTTTTTCTTCAATTCATCAATATTTTTACAACCTAAATAACCCATCGCTGCTCTAAGTCCGCCAACCATTTGATAAACCGTATCGCTTAATGGACCGCGATACGGAACGCGTCCTTCGATTCCTTCCGGTACAAGTTTTTTTATATCATCTTCGACATCCTGAAAATATCGGTCACTGCTTCCCGCCTTCATCGCTTCGAGCGAGCCCATTCCTCGATAAGTCTTGTAAGCTCTTCCCTCGTAAAGGACTTTCTCACCCGGGCTTTCTTCCACTCCTGCAAATAAATTCCCTATCATCACGCAGTCGGCTCCAGCTGCAATAGCCTTGGCAATATCACCGGTTTGTTTAATACCGCCATCAGCAATTATCGGGATATCGTACTTAGCCGCTGCCGCGGAGCATTCCATCACGGCGGTTATTTGTGGTATCCCGATGCCGGCCACGATGCGCGTCGTGCAAATACTTCCGGGTCCAATTCCAACTTTCACCCCATCTACGCCGGCTTTGATTAACTCAACAGTCCCTTCTTTCGTCCCGACATTTCCGGCAATCAATTGCAATTGTGGAAACTTCTTTTTCAATGTCTTAACCATATTTATTACGCCGCGAGAATGCCCGTGAGCAGTGTCAACGATCACAATGTCAACCCCCGCTTTGACCAAAGCTTCAACCCTTTCAATCGTCTCCGACTTAACTCCAACCGCGGCACCAACACGCAGCCTTCCCCGGTCGTCTTTGCATGCATTGGGAAAACTTTTTTTCTTTTGAATGTCTTTGTAGGTTATCATGCCCCGCAACTTGCCTGATGAATCCACCACGGGAAGCTTTTCTATTTTATGTCTCTGTAAAATCCTCTCTGCCTCTTCAAGCGTTGTGCCCACCTTTGCCGTTATGAGATGTTCCTTCGTCATGAATTCGCTGATGCTACGATCATGGTCATCGACAAATCGTAAATCCCTATTCGTAAGCATACCAACAAGCCGTTCTCCATTCACTATCGGGATACCCGAGATATGATATTTGTTCATCAGGGCAATTGCCTCATGAACAGGCCGGTCGGGTTCTAATTTTACAGGGTCATCAATCATCCCGCTCTCCGACCTTTTGACCAGAGAAACCTCATTAGCTTGCTGTTCAATGGTAAAATTCTTATGAATGATTCCAATTCCGCCTTCACGCGCTAGCGCGATAGCAAGATCCCCTTCCGTGACAGTGTCCATTGCTGCACTGACAAGAGGTATGTTAAGCCGGACTTTCGTGCTTAACCTGGTTCTTGAATCTGTTTCGCGAGGCAACACGGTTGAATAATTTGGAATCAACAAAACATCATCAAATGTCAAAGCATCGCCGGTAACCTTTTTATCAATTTTCATTTTATTCTTCTCCATCAAGTGTAAGCTTGAATTCCGGTAATATCATTTCCAATTATTAAAGTATGAATATCGTGAGTTCCTTCGTAGGTGTAAACGCTCTCGAGATTTGCCATGTGCCGCATGACCGGATACTCATCCAGGATTCCGTTCGCGCCTAGGATGGTTCTTGCAGCCCGGGCAACTTCAAGCGCAATATGAACATTGTTACGCTTCGCCAAAGAAACTTGTGTGAATTTACTTTTGCCCTGATCCTTCAATCTTCCTAATTGAAGATTAAGGAGCTGAGCTTTTGTTATCTCCGTCAACATGAAAACCAATTTTTCTTGAGTCATCTGATAGGCTGCGATCGGTTTATTAAATTGTATCCTGGTCTTCGCATAATTTAAAGCAGTGTCATAACAAGCCATGGCCGCACCCACCGCGCCCCACGCAATCCCGTACCGTGCTTGATCCAAACACATCAGCGGTGATTTTAATCCGCCGGACTTTGGCAAAATATTTTCTTCCGGAATTTCACAGTCTTGAAAAATGAGCTCGCTCGTAACCGATGCACGTAGCGAATGTTTCCCCTTCATCTCCGGCGCAGAAAATCCAGCCGCTCCTTTTTCGACGAGAAATCCTCTTATTTCTCCATTGAGCTTCGCCCAAACAACCGCGACATCCGCAATTGTGCCGTTGGTGATCCACATCTTTGCGCCATTTAATACATACCCAGTTCCCTTTTTCTCAGCTCGTGCTATCATGCCTCCTGGATCCGAACCATGATCGGGCTCGGTCAAACCAAAACACCCGATCGCGTCCCCTTTCGCAAGACGAGGGAGCCAATATTCTTTCTGGCTTTCCGAGCCAAACATAAAGATCGGATACATTACGAGGCTGCTCTGAACGGAAGCAAAACCTCTTATGCTCGAGTCACCGCGCTCAAGTTCCTGCATGATCAGACCGTACGCCACGCTGTTGAGTTCCGCGCATCCGTATTTGGCGGGAAAGGTGGAGCCCAGGATTCCAAGCTCACCCATTTTCTTTACGAAATGGATCGGAAACGTCCCTTTGCTGTAATGTTCTTCAATAACTGGAATTACCTCCTGGGAAACAAAGTTACGTACGGTGTCCCTGATAAGTTTCTCTTCTGCGGTTAAAAGACTTTCAGTATTAAAATAGTCGACGCCGCCAAACTGTGCCATTACAACCTCAACATGTGGGTAGGAGCATTTGATTACCTACTAAAAATCCGCCTTCAAGCGGACTAAATGAGTAAAATATTAACGAAGAAAGGAAAGAAAATCAAGGAAATGGTAATATTCGGATTTGTCCTAAGATTAACTAAGGGCAATACTTGGAACTCCAATAAATTCTAATTATTTGTGTACCGCAGCATTGATTTAAAATTTTGGATTCTAGAACCATCATAATTGAAATTCACTTCTGAATTCTTTAGCTTTTAAAATGTAAACTAAGTCGACTCGCTTTTCTTATTTACTGATTTTTTAATCACTAGAAACCTGATAGAAACAGACATGGAAGATTTTACGGGAAAAACGGCAGTTGTAACCGGCGCATCAAGCGGAATTGGACGAGCAACTGCAAAGGCGTTTTTTAAATCTGGGTCAAACGTAATCGCATTCGCTCGCGACTTGTCTCATCTCGAATTGTTGAAGAACGAATGCAACCAGGAAATTCGACCGGGTAAAGCCATAGGTCATAAAAGAAACGATGGGCCGAGCTTATTTGTTCAGTCCGGTGACGTGACAAAGGAAAAGGACAGGCAAAAACTGATTAATGCCGCACTCGAAAATTTCGCAGGCATCGATATTCTCGTCAATGCCGCCGGAATAATTGCTAATGGAACGATTGAGAATACCACAGAATCTCAGTGGGATGAGATGTTCGACATAAACCTGAAATCGACTTTCAGAATGATCCAGCTCGCGATGCCACATCTCATCAAGCAAAAAGGAAATGTGGTGAACGTATCAAGTGTGACCGGCATCCGGGCATTTCCAAATGTTCTCGCCTATTGTGTAAGCAAAGCAGGCGTCGATCAATTAACTCACTGCGCCGCTCTTGAAGTGGCCCCGAAGGGAGTGAGAATCAACGCAATCAATCCGGGAGTCGTCGTTACAAATCTTCACAAAGCCGGCGGAATGAATGATGGGCAATATGAAAATTTTCTCGAACATTCAAAGTCGACTCATCCACTCGGACGTGCAGGTTCCGCTGAGGAAATCGCCGACCTTATTTTGTTTCTCGCATCAGATAGCGCAAAGTGGATAACCGGAGTAAGCTACAGCATTGATGGCGGAAGAGCGCAAACATGTTTCAGATAATTCAAAGGCAAAATTCAGAACGCTCATTCTTGTCCTTTGAATTTTGAATTTCGTATTTAAAAGGAGGTATACAATGCCGGAAGAACTAGACGATGAACTTCAGGAAATGTACGAAGATCCGAAGAGGCGCGAGAAGACTTTATCAAACGAAGTCCTTCGGCTTCCGATAAAAGTATTAAAGCTTCAGGAAGCTATAACGATTTCCCCTTCGGTCACAGTTCAGAAAGCGGTTGAGGAAATGCAGCGACACAAAGTAGGGTGTGTCCTTCTGGTGGAATCAAAAAAACTTACCGGCATTTTTACAGAGAGAGATCTCTTATATAAAGTAATTGGAAAAATCGATAACTTTTCAACTGTTCCGGTTTCGAATTACTCCACGCACAATCCTGAAAGCATGCAAATGAATGACAGCATAGGGCACGCTTTGAACCTCATGCACGTCGGCGGTTATCGTCATATTCCGATAGTCAATGAAAAGAATGAGCCGAGAGGAGTAGTATCAATAAAGGACGCGGTTGCATTTCTTTCCGAATATTTTCCCGAGGACGTCCTTAACATTCGCTCGAAGACTCTGAGAACTACGACAGAGCGAGAAGGAGCATGAGGTCCAAGTCACCTCAATGACCTCCTGAATCTATTTACACTTAGAGATAAAACGATTGTCCCGATTACGAGAAGCGCAACTGTCTGTGGAATGAGATCGCTGAAGCCATCACCTTTTAAGAAAATTCCACGTACAATTTCAAGCGCATACCTTATAGGAATGAAATAAGTCAAATACTGAAATACCTTCGGCATATTCTCAATTGGGAAGATGAACCCGGATAATATCATCATGGGAAAAAGCAGCAGGAACTGCGCAGTCATCGTTGCCTGTTGCTGGGTTTGTGAGATCGAAGAAACAAATATTCCGAGACCAAGCCCTACGATAACAAACAAAATACTGAGCGTGAGCAAAGCGGGTAGGCTTCCGGTCAATGGTACCCTAAAAAAGAAAACAGCTACTATAAGTACGAGGAATACCTGAATGAACCCTGTAATCGTAAAGGGGATCATTTTCCCGAGTATGAACTCCCAATCATGCAATGGCGTCACGACTATCTGTTCAATTGTACCCGATTCTTTTTCCTTTACGATCGCCATGGAACTGAGGATGGTCATGACCAACATCAGTACCATTACAAGGACAGCGGGGACCATGAAATACACACTCTTCAAGTCTTGATTAAACCACGATCTTGTTTGTGCGGTTACCTGAGGTAAATCATCGGGATTTTTTATAAGGTTGACCTTCTCCGCACGCTGAACCAGAATATTCCGTGCGTAACCAAGGGCAATGCTGCTCGCATAACTGAGTCCTATCCCGCCGGTATTTGAATCGGATCCGTCGGCGACAACCGCGAGCTGTGGATTTCTTCCCGCCAATAAATCACGGCCAAAATTAACGGGGACAATAAGAGCAATTCCCGCTTTACTGCTCCTGAGATAACCATCTATATCATTAACATTTTGCGTGTAGCCGACAAGATTAAAGTATGACGATCCCGAATAATGTTTTATAAGTTCCCTGCTCTGTTGACTGTTGTCCTGGTCACACACCACCATCGGTATGTTCTTAATATCTAACGTCGCCGCATAACCGAGCAGAACCAGTTGAAGGATCGGCGCGACGAAAAGCATTCCGACCATCCGTTTGTCTCTGCGCATTTGAAGGAATTCTTTCTTCACCACGTGAAAAACTCTATTCATATCAAATTCCTTTTTTGCTCAATCGGCGCGATGCAAGGACAGGCACTATGATTGCAAATAATATCAGAGGCACAATTTGATCCCAGAGATCCATCACCCCGGCTCCTTTTAACAGGATTCCTCTTAGCGATGAAACAAAATATCTCCCCGGGAAAAAATATGTCAGAATTCTGAGCCAGACAGGCATACTGCTGATAGGATAGACGAACCCTGACAAAATCATGTTCGGCAGGTTCGATATACTGGTCGCAGCGAGATACGCTTGCGCTTGTGAATTTGTGAACGTCGAAATCAATACCCCAATTCCTAACCCTGCAACTAAGAACAATACTATCACAAACGAAAGGAGCAATATGCTCCCGTTGATGGGCACATCAAACAGTACCACACTGGTAGCCAGTACCATTATACTTGCAAGTAATGACAGCATGAAATATAGGAGAGTTTTTCCTAGAATAACTTCGAGCGGGCTGACGGGAGCGAGGAGTATATGCTCCATCGTTCCACGCTCCTTTTCGCGGACAACTGAAATCGTCGGGATCAAAGTAATAAGTACCACGAGAATAAAGGCAACCAGGCCCGGAACTAAATATTTCATGCTCTTCAATTCTGGATTGTAATAAACCCGTGGTCTGAAATCTATTGCACCGGTCGAGATCGCAAAGCCTTTTTCGTTCATGTATTTTATGGTCAAGTCCGAAGAATAATTCTGGACTATTCCTTCCACGTAGCCCATGATAATAGTGGCATTGTTGGAATTAGAGCCATCGACAAGCAATTGAACGCTCTCGCTTTTTCCAAGCAATATCTCCTTGGCATAATCACGAGGAATAACCAGAACCGCGGACCCTTTACCGTCTTGCATAAACTTATCAATGGCAGGCTCACTCGGGATTTCTCCGGCGAAGTCGAAGTATTCCGTGCTGAAGAATTTTTGAATCAACTCTCGACTTTGCTTAGTATTTGATTCATCAAGGATTCCTAATCTCACATGCTTGACATCGAAGTTGAGTGCATAACCATAAAGTAAAAGCATCATCGTCGGCACAAGAATGACCGCGGCCAACGTCAGTCTATCGCGTTTGAGTTGACGGAATTCTTTCGTGTAAATTGTCAGAATATTTTCAAGCATGTCGATTACTTATTAAAATAAGATGATCAAATAGGTTTACTGGAAAAGCGATTTGTGTTCGGATTGCCCATCAAACGACTTTGTTTCCCTTCACTCTCTTTCATTTCTGCACTTCCCTATTCGCATTTATAAAAATGTCCTCAAGCGTGGGTTGGGCTTTCTTGATGGAGAAATTTTCAATCCGGTTCCTTTTCAAAAAGTCCTCGAGAGCCGAGACGGGATTATCTATTTGTGCAAACACGTGAACGTTTCCTCCTAAGATTGCGGCCTCGGTTATCCAGGTTTCGGATTCTAGTAGATTGAAAACCTTCACTGAACTTTGACTCTCTATTTCGAACAGTGGTAATTGAACAAATTCTTTTCGAATTCCTTCCGGCGAGCCGCTTACTACTATCTTTCCTAAATGCATCATGATAATATTTTCACAAAACTCGGCTTCCTCGAGATGATGCGTGGTAACAATAATCGTAGCCCCTTCGCGAGAAAGCGTTCCTATCAGTCCCCAAAACTTATCCCGAATTACCGGATCGACCCCGCTCGTCGGTTCGTCTAAAAACACAACTTTCGGTTGGTGCAAAACCGCACACCCGAGGGCAAGTCGCTGCCTCCATCCGAGCGGGAGGTCCCTTGTCAAAATATTTTCTCTCCCTTTCAAATCGGCAACTTCAACGACCCATTCTAATCTTCCCTTAAGCTGGTTCTTGTCTAATCCGTAAACTCCTCCGTAGAATTCGATATTCTCTTTCACCGTGAGATCGCCGTAAAGAGAAAACCGTTGAGACATATAACCGATGTTTTGCCGCACCTGTTCGGGATGATGCGCCACATCAAGGCCGGCAACTAATGCTTCCCCGGATGTTGGTTCAGTCAACCCGCATAACATTTTTATCGTGGTGGTTTTGCCCGCTCCATTTGCACCGATGAACCCGACCACCTTCCCTTCTTCGACTTCAAAGGAAATAGAGTTTACCGCAATGAAGCCGCCGAATTTCTTTGTAAGGTTTGTGGCCCTAATTGCTATAGACATCTTTATTTTAAACTTCTAGTTTCAAATTTCTATTTTTATAGTTGTCCGGTTGCTTTTTCCAAACTCACTCGTGCGATCTCCAACCCTGTCAGAGCCTGTGTGTAGCTCAACTTTGCCTGCAGCAATGCAATCTCCGCGTCCATCAGGTCGGTATTCGTTACCAATCCCACCTTGAATTTTTGATCTGAAATCCTATAACTCTCTTCGGCATCATTGACGGCAGTCTGAGCTACAGCGATTTTGTCCTTTGCCTGTTTGAAGTTCAGAAAACTTTGTGTCACGTCGAGATAGACCACATCTGCCGTTTGCTTTTCAGCGAGCTGTGCCTGTTCGCGTTGGGCGCGAGCCTCATTGACTTTGGATTCCGTCTGCCCCCAATTCCAGATCGGGAGGCTGATGACTATTCCTGCATCCCATGTGCCGTTGAAAGCATCAACCGGCGGCTGTATTCGCTGATTCGGACGCTGGTAATAATAATCGCCAACCACAGATATCTGAGGAAGGTAAGCCCCCCAAGCGGCAGCAACCGCTGCGTCCGTAGCTTGCTCCTTCAACTTTAATGATTGAAGTTCACTCCGATTGTCGAGCGCAGCTTTCAGCAGTGTGTTGATATCCTGCATGGTCGTGTCGCCGGTTTGCGGAACAGATGTAATTTTGTATTCGGTGTTTAATGGGACACCAAGGACGTTGTTTAAAGCCACCGCGGTCAACCTTAAAGTATTCTGCGCATCGAGAAGCATCAATTGCGCATTTGAGACTTGCACTTTCGCGCTTAACACATCGCTCTGCGTCAGCATCCCCTGGTTCAACATGTCCTGTGCCTGTTTATAGTGCGAATTTGTTCTGTCTAAATTTTCCTGCATGAACTGTTCTGCCTGGAATGCCTGATATAGGCTCCAGTATGAAGTAGCAATTTGTACTTTTAAGTCAGATTCGTCTGCCTTAGAATCATAAGCACTTGCCTCGGCAGTTTTCTCTGCTGCCTTGGCGGAGTTTTCGAGTTGGAATCCTGTAAATATCGGCTGTTGGAGCTGCAGTTGAAGATTGTAATAGTTGTAAATGTTCTGATAAAGCGAGAAGGATAACGGTTGCGGATTGCCGAAGGTCCCAACAGGAATATTAAGTAGATAAGGAGGAATGCTTGATAACCTGGTATATCCGCCTTTGAAAGCCAGATTTGCCCACCGGCTCGCATTAGCTTCACTGGACTTTTCCTGAGCAACATCGACATTAAGATTCGATATTTTAAGAGACTTGGAATTATCTAACCCAATCTGAATTGCATCCTGCAGATTGAGCGGTGTCTGAGCATAGACTGAAACAGCTAATCCTATTATTCCGATTACCACAAATATCTTATGCACTTTTTATTTCCTCCTGCTTAGTTTTTCACTATATCTCTTTATCACATTAGGATTTAATTAAACTCGTAAAAATATTATCAAGTGACGCTCCGATCTCTTTCATGTCGGCGTCGTTGTCCACATCTTTTCTCAATTTCTCTAAAACAGATCCAGCGTCTCTTTCGGACAAATGATTCGTCACGAAGTTTATTCTATCGCCAAGTATTATGACGTTTTCAACAAAGTTAAATTTTGATACGACGGCATATGCTTCACTCAAATTCCTCGAGTGTATTTCGAAAACATGAAGCGAAGTTTCAGAAGTCAGCGCTGACACCGTATCATACCGCAGAAGCTTTCCCTGATTGAACAAAGCGACCCTGTTGCACCGCTCGGCTTCGTTGAGGTATGGCGTAGCTACGAGAATAGTCATTGAATTTTTCAAGAAAGTTGCGAGAATGAGCCACAGCTCTCTTCTAGAAACAGGGTCGACTCCGGTTGTCGGCTCATCCAGAATCAAAACTTTAGGCTGATGAATCACTGCGCAGCAAACGCCAAGTTTCTGTTTCATCCCGCCTGAGAGCTGGTCGGCAAGACGATCCTTGAAGTTATTCAGCCGGGCGAATTCGAGAAGTTGTTCTCCTCTTTCCTGCCAGTTTTTAACCTTACGTATCTTCCCGAAGAATTCGATATTCTCCCAGACGGTCAGATCACCGTAAGCCTGACTGACTTGAGACAAATAGCCGATTTCTTCCTTCAACTCCTGGCGATTCTTCTCAAAAGTTTTGTCATCGATTACGATGTTCCCTCCAGTGGGCGCCAACGCTCCTGCAAGCATCCGCATAAAAGTCGTTTTGCCTGCACCATCAGGACCTATTATTCCAACTAGCTCGCCGCGGTCAACAGTCATCGACACACTGTCAACCGCGACAAGTTCTTTATATTTTTTTGCAAGATTTTCTACTTGTATAATCATTTCGTATAGATCGACGCATCGGCGGGTAAACCCGCTTTCAAATAATTCTGGGGATTCGCTATACCGATCTTTACCGCAAAAACCAGTTTAATGCGATCTTCCTTTGTCTCAACATTCTTTGGCGTAAACTCCGCCGTGGGAGAAATATAAATTACTTTCCCGTCGAACGGATGATCCGGCATTCCATCGAGGACCACTTTTGCATCATCACCTAATCTTACTTTGGCCAGGTCAACTTCGCTGACATAGACAGTCATCTTCATCATTCGAAGATCAGACACCGTGTAAATCGGAGTTCCGACATTCGCGTAATCGCCAACCTCGACTAGCCTTTCCAGAACAGTCCCGTCGATAGGCGATATTACATAGGAATGCTCAAGTGAAATCGTGGAATAATCCAGGGTTGCTTGAGCTTGTTCAACTTGCGCTGCGGCGGTACGGATCTCTTCCGGCCTCGCAAAATGCTGTAGCTTTTCAAGATTTTGCCGGGCTGATTGGAGTTGAGCAGACGCTACATCGTATTGTGCCTGGGCAGCATCCATCTGCGATTGGGATACGCTATGATCGGTAAAGAGCTTTTGTGTCCTGTCAAGTGCAAGCTTTGCAAGATTAAAATTCGCTTCTGCTTGTTTGACGCCCTCTTCACCGACTCTTAAGTCTTCGCTTCTCGCGCCCTTCACAAGTAAATCATACTGCTGTTTTGCCATCGTTAGAGCGGCCTGCGCTTGATTGACTTGCTGGACTATCGACCGATGATCTATTTCCGCTAGCGTATCACCTTTCTTCACAATTGAACCTTCTTCGAAATTCATCTTGATGATTCTGCCGGGGACCTGAGCCGCAATAGAGCTTTCCGTAGCTTCTATAGTTCCGGTAGCAGCCACATCATTCTTGTTGGAGTTAATGCCGCAGCCCTCAAACAGCAATCCACCAAAAACAAATATCACTCCGATCGTTCTTAAAATCCGATAATTCATTTTCTTATTAAAACTCCTTCCATAAAAATCTTGAATAATTGCTTTGGAATTACCTCTTCTGTCACAGGATGCTTCATCAAAAAATCCGAATTAAAAAGTTCTTTCGCTGCTCCCAGGTAAGCAATCATAAATAGATCGACGTTGAGGTCTTTCCTGACAGTTCCTTCCCTCTGACCCTCTCGAATAATACTGGGAGCAACTTTTGTAATAAAATATGTCAAAATTCCCTGGATCTTCTTTGATATCGATGGAACGGTATGTACGACATCGCCTATAAATCTTTGCCAATCAGGATCAACAAATCTAGGAAATATTTCTGCAACTTTTTTTATCCTCTCATCGAACGGTCCTTTTTCAGAGAGCAGAGTTTTAAGAGCTGACTCTCCGCGCTTGAGCCGCTGATTCACTATCTCCTCAAGAATTGCTTCCTTACTTTCAAAATGCTTATAAACCGTCTTTTTGCTTATTCCAAGTTCACCCGCAATTTCATCCATTGATACTTTTTTGAATCCGTATTGGCTGAACTTCTTATAAGCTAAATCGATGATGATCTGCCTGAGCTCGTTTTCGTTTGGTACCATGGAAACTAATTTAGTGTATTGAGTTTCCAATGTCAAGGATAAATTTGCGAAAAAAGATGTTTTAGGAAGGATTCTCTAATTGCTGAAGAGGCGCTGCCTAACAACGAATAGCTGCTGCAGTTTCAATTGAATAACTGCAGGAAACTTTTAGCAATTATCTCCAGGTCTAACCAGAACGATTGGTTTTTCGCGTAATAAACATAAAGTTTCTCAACTTCTTCATCGGAAAGAGACTGACCGCGGTTTAATTGAACTATTCCGGTTATTCCGATTTTTCCGAAGATATCCTCGCCCCCCCGCGAATAATATTCAGATCGCCCCACAACCGACAGATTTCCTCTTACAACGCCGGGACATTTCTCAAAAACTTTTCGAACCGGATTATCTCTTTTAGAGAATATAAAAGGAGACAACACGACAATTCCGGCAAGCGCAAATAGAATATCAAATATTCTTTTCAACACCTTGTTCCGTGTCCTGTTGATGTTATAATCAATATCGACAAAGGGGACATCAGCCAAACCATCTACATAAGTTTTTCCGACGATAACATCTATTGTGTCCGGAACAAGTTTCAAGCTCACACCGGACTTATTTACACTGGAAATTGCCTGCAACATCTGCGAATACGATACTTTTCCGGAGGCAAAAATCACTTCATCTATTTTTCTATCATGGATAAGCCGTGGCAGATCTGATAAGACTCCTACGACTCTTATTCCAAGGAGTCTCCCCTCCTGATGCGGTTGTTCGGATACGATCCCGATAATTTCGTATCCCATAGATATCTTCCCGCGGATTTTCTTGATCAGTTCCATCGCCCGATCATCCGTTCCTACAACGAGAGTCCTTCTTCCAAATACCGGATGCCTCGAGGATCCCACCGAACTCTTCAACTGATAGACTAATCTCCAGCCGGGAAGAATGATGGCCATGATGAAACAGGCGATCAAAACAATCAGTCGGGAGAATGCGAACTCCTTAAAAAAATAAGTCAACGATGAGAAGAGTAAAAAAGTAAGAAGAGTGCTTAGAAATGACAGTTTGAAAGAGAACTTGTTCTCACCGTAGATACCAAATCCGACACCAAAAAGCACAAAAGCAATTCCGGGCGCCAGGTAGAAATATGGTCTGCCGTAGCCTGGTATCTCGAAGATTCTGTGGGCTTTGACAAACTCCCCGATGAAAACCGCTATAATGCTGACACAAAAGTCAACTATCACCGGAGATATTTTTCCGACAAATTTTAGGAATAATTGTGTTTGACGATTGATTATGATTGCGGCGTACAGCATACGGGAAAGTAGAGTTCCTGCGCCATATCTCTTATCCACAAATACATTCATCGCACGGTAGAACTCATACGTGTGATTTATACTGCTTCGTCTCGTGCTTTCACCTTTGAAATGAATCGCGGTTGTTTGCGGTGTATAGTAAACTTTATATCCGGCTTTCTTAATCTTATAGCAGATATCGATATCTTCACCATACATGAAATAGTCTTCGTCGAACCCTCCAACCTCCACGAAAACTTTTCGCGGGATAAACATAAAGCTGCCGCCAATTGCGTCCACTTCATGGACCTCTTCAGGGTTCAAATAGGTGAGATTATACTGACCGAAGATTTTGGTCCCTGGAAAAAGCCAACTCAACCCCGAGATTTTTGTAAATGCCACCCACGGCGTCGGAAATCCTCTCCGACATGTTTTCTGCAAAGTACCGTCTGCATTTAAGACCTTGCAACTCGCTGCACCGGCATCAGGATGCGTGGTCATGAAATTAATCATCTTTTTAACAGTGTCTTCCTGGACAACCGCATCAGGATTTATTATTAGAAGATGCTCCCCTGTAGCAGCTTTTATTCCCTGATTGTTTGCTTTACCGAATCCGACATTAGTACGGTTTTCGATGAGCTTCACCTCGCGAAACTCTCTTCTTACGAATTCGACACTGTCGTCGTCCGAGGAATTGTCAACTATAATAATTTCCGATTCAATACCTACAAGCGAACCCCGCAAAGAACTCAATAAATTTTCCAAGAAGCCCCGGACGTTGTAACTAACAATTATTACCGAAACTTTCATCATTAACTATTGCGCACTCTTAATAATTTCAGAATCCGCCCAATCCCGAGTATCACGACAATTTTTACTCCCTCAAAGACTATTTTCTTGGACATTTTGCTCGTACCGACGCGCCGTTCCGTAAAAACAATCGGCACTTCAACAATCTTGAACCCTCTTCGATAGGCCCGTGCGTTCATCTCAACTTGAAAAGCATAGCCGTTGGATCGGATCGAATTGAGGTTTATTGATTTTAGCACGTCGATCTTGAAAGCCTTGAATCCGCTTGTCATGTCATTTACTGGAACACCAGTGACAACACGCGCAAAAATATTTCCGCCGTAACTCAACAGGAGTCGCTTCATCGGCCAGTTAAGTACCGAAACACCAAACGCATACCGAGAACCTACTGCAACATCCGCGTGATTCATAAGAGCTTTCTGAAACTTTGGAATCTCGGACGGTTCGTGCGATGAATCCGCATCCATCTCTACGACATACTCATAACCATTTTCGATCGCGTACTTAAATCCGGCCACATAAGCGGTTCCAAGTCCACCCTTCCCTTTTCGGCAAAGTAAGCGAACCCTGGTCTCCTTTTTGGAAATCTCCTCAACGATTCTTGATGTTCCATCAGGAGAATTATCATCCACAACAAGAATGTCACTTTCCGGACAAGAATTCAGCACCTGTGGAATAACGATCTCAATATTTTCAGCTTCATTATAAGTCGGAATAATTATAAGTGTCCTGCCCGGAGATTTTTGCGACATATTATTCAACATTTGGATTTAACATTTTGAAAAATTCGTTGATACAGAAGTTGGAACTTCACTAGGCATAATCCTTTCCCAGAAGGACATGAAACACTGTTTTATAGAGTATCTGGAAATCTAGTCTAAGGGACATATTTTCTATATAGAAAAGATCATACTGTAAATCTATCTTTACGTCTTCAATGTTTTCGTCGTATTCAAATTTGACTCTTGCTAAACCGGTTATCCCAGGCTTGACTTTAAGTCTTCTCTTATAGAGGGGTATCTCTTTCAAGAGTTTCTCTACAAAGAATTGCCTCTCAGGCCGCGGTCCAACAAGACTCATCTCACCTTTCAGTACATTTACAAATTGCGGAGTTTCATCAAAATGGGTCTTTCTTAGAAATTTCCCCACTCGTGTAACACGAGGATCGTTTCTCGACGCCCATACGGGCCCCGTTTGCTTCTCAGCATCTTCATACATTGACCTGAATTTGTAAAGGATAAATGGTTTACCGTCCAGGCCAATTCTCTCTTGTAAGAATGTTACAGATCCAGGTGAATCTAGTTTTATTGCAACCGCTATCACTATCCAAATAGGAAGCCCGATAACTAATGCCAAACATGAGACAACTACATCAATCAAACGCTTGGTAACTACCTGCCACTGAGGAATGATTTGCGGTACAACGTCTATCAAGGGGAACCCGTGAAGCTGGGATGTGTGTGCTTGACCAGCAATTGAATCGTACAAATCGGGAACTATTTTAATTGAAGCATCCGCCCCATTGATCCTGGAAATGATCTCATGTAGGTTTTCTCTTTCATTTTCTTCAAGAGCAATTATAACTTCCTTCGCGTGCAATCGATTGATCGTATTGGATAGTTCGGTTAGACCGGACAGAAGTGGAGCTGGCAGACCTTCACTCCTTCCTTCTTTACTAACTTCAACAAACCCGAGTGGTTTATAGCCGAGTGTTCTGAACTTGTTGGCTAGGTTAAAAATTGAACGGGCTCTCTCACCACTTCCGACAATTATTGCATTCCTCAGACCAATTCCGCCTTGAAGCAATCGTTTTTGAATTGTTCTGAAGGTAATCCTGGATCCGCCAACAAGAAATACCAGTACACACCAATACATCAAAACGAAAATAGTTGGATCAGGTATTCTGCCCAAAGCAGCATCGCTGAAGAATATTGAGAAAAAAAGGATCAGGACTCCGAATATGGATACCTTGAGAATTGCGACTAACTCTTCCAACCTCGAGCTAAGATACGAGAACTTATAGAGTCCCCAAAACCAGAAAAGGCACATAAAAAAAAGTGTCAACACAAATACAGGGCCCCAATAATCAGGAATAGCAATTACTCTGAAGAGTCCCGCGTGAACTCGAAAATAATAATAGATTGAATTGCTACAGAAGACGGAAAAGAAATCGATAAGAAGAAGTACTAGGGTTTCCCCACGTCTCGTTATCAGTTTTTCAATAGTTCCCATTTTGCTTATGATCGCACTGAAGCGATTTTTAGAGGACGACCAAAGATGATACACCTTTCAATAGCGAGATTTCGAGAATGGCAAACAACTTGGACATGGAATTCCAGCAAAATCCTGACAATTCCTCTAACTGCAGTCATTGGAGAGATGATTCGCATCATTCCACTAAGATAAAAAATTCCACCCTCAAAAACGAGAAACAAATTTGTGTGGAAACAATTAAGAGATAAGGGTCAAACAATTTGACAACTTTCTAAAATTGATCGAGGAAATACAAATGCTTCAAAATAGTTCGCCAAATGTATTAAAGGAAGCATGAACTAGCAGACTTGAACCATAACGATTTGATATCGTCAAATAGACAAACATAGAACGCTCATCAATTCAGGACGTTGATTTCAGCCTGTATGTTTCTGAGTTGTTCCTTTGGTATCAGCACTCTATTGACGCTAATAGCTTCTCTGTGCTCCATCGCTGCATCAGTCTTCGCCAAAGTGTTGTCCCCGACCATCGCAAGCGAGACATATTCTCTGCTGTCAAAGAAATCGTAAACGTCTCTACTGCTATAGCCCTGAATTTCAAAATTGCCAGTCTCCAATATGATGAATGGCCTCGAACGTTCGATGATCTCCACCGCGCCACGAAAAACAAACAGTTCATATCCTTCAACATCACACTTAATCAACTTAGTGGTGGCAAGTTTAGGAAGATCATCAAGAAGGGCGTCGAGACGTCTTAATCTCACACTCTTAGCGCCAACACCACATTCATTTGCATTTCTATCAATATGCGATTTCCCTGTCAGTCTTAATCCTTTGGAGTCATGAACCAAAAGCACAACCTTCTCTTCTACATTGGAAAGACCATATGGAAATAAGCGAACGCCTCTCAGCCGAAGAAGTTTGATTGCGAGGTCCGTAGCGATGGCATAGTAAGGATCAGCCTCGAAAGCGTAGACCGAACCGGTTCTACCAACGTTCTCATGTAACCAATAAGTCCAGTTGGCTCCATTAGCGCCGACATCTATCGCCGTGTCACCTTCGTTCAACAGTTTTGGAAGAAGTGCAATTTCTGGATCTGTCCTTTGTTTTATATAAAGAAGATATATGAAACGCAAAGCTTGCAAAAAAGCAGTCGGTCTCTCGCCGATTGTCTTAATCAGTCGTGTCTTGATCTGCTGAGTGTTCAATTCGTTCCTTCTCCAACATCCTTACAACAAGCGTGTAAAATTTTAAAGAGTGGCTATGGCTTTCTTGATTCAATCTCCAACCCCTTCAAAATGCTTCACATATTTTCTGAGTAGCATCTTAATATTCGCGGGACTATCATTAAATTGATTTCTTGAAACAGCTTCGAAATCACTCAAAAGTGTTGCAATATCTGACGAGTGTATACGGCCCGAATTTCTCGCTACGTAGATTTTCTGATGTTTTGTTGCGGTCGTCCCTTCCTCAGCTGTCAATATTTCCTCAAATAATTTCTCACCAGGTCTCAACCCGACAAATTCAATCCCAACATCTTTGTATGGCTGCATGCCATTAATCCTAATTAACTCCTCTGCAAGATCCACAATTCTCATCGGTTCACCCATATCAAGCACGAGCACTTCTCCGCCTCTACCTATCACGGATGCCTGCAAAACGAGGGACACTGCTTCTGGAATGGTCATGAAGTATCGCCTCATGTCTTTGTGCGTTACGGTAAGTGGACCTCCGCGCTTCAACTGTTCCATGAACAGGGGCAACACACTCCCCCTGCTTCCTAGAACATTGCCGAATCTTACTGCAACAAATTCAGGCTTTGAGTCGCCTGTCTCATTAGAATCATTCAATGATATACATATTTCCTCAGCAATTCTCTTTGTTGCGCCCATTACACTCGTCGGTCGTACCACCTTATCTGTTGATATCATGACAAACTTTTGAGTTTTATACTTTACTGCCATGCTTGCCACGTTGTACGTACCAAATATATTTGTTCTCACCGCCTCCGTTGGGTTATATTCCATCATTGGGACATGCTTGTATGCAGCGGCATGAAAAACTACGGAGGGCTCCAGATTCAGGAAAACAGATTCAAGTCTTTGGGCGTCAAGGATGTTCCCTACGATCAAATGCACCTTGTTTTTTAAATCTGGAAAGCCTCTTTCTAAACGAAGCTGCATATTATGAAGTGAAGTTTCATCGATGTCGAATAGAATCACGTTACTAGGTCCAAACCCACATACTTGAACTGTAATTTCAGATCCAATAGAACCACCTGCACCCGTGATCAATATGGATTTCCCTTGCAGAAGCCTAGCTATTTCTGTTGTGTCGACATTGACTATTTGACGACCTATAAGATCCTCGATGCTTATGTCTTCGAGATTTTTCAAGTTGACTTGAGGTTTTTGAAAATCATAAATACGAGGTATCACTTTGATGGTTTGAATGCCAGACTCTTTGCCTAATTCATATATTTTTCTAAGTTTTGTAAACGGCAGAGAGGGAATTGCAATAATAACCGCATGCGCCCTGTATTTTGATAAGGTTTGCCTTAGTCGCTCTGTTGTTCCTAAAACGGGAATACCGTGTATATATGAGCCATGTTTCTTCTCGTCATCGTCAAGAAACCCCACCGGATAGAATTCAGCATAACTATTCTTGCCCATGTCTCTCAATATCATCTCGCCTGTCTGACCGGCACCAATTATTATTGTTTTTACGCTATCCATCTGTGGATGTCTTTTCTTTACAACTTCCAATAGGACTCTTTTTGAAATCCTCAATCCTGAAATCAGAACCAAAGAATTAGTAAAATCCAAGATAAAGACGCTACTGGGAAACTTGATGTTAGAAGGTCCCAAAGAAATCGTGAACCGTGTTTGCAACCATATGAAGAGGAGAAATAGAATGATCTCTGAAATTGCCAGCCCACTTACAATATGGAGAAGGTCCGTGAGCCCGAAATATCTCCATGGAGTTTTGTAAATATTGAGACTCACAAAAGACATTAACTTAATCACGACGAAAAAAGGGATCAAACTTAAGATCACCCCTCTATATTCTCCCGGTAGATAAAAATCAAAACGAAAAAGGAGGGCAAGATAAAGTGAAATTGCGATCGCAAAGAAATCAGATAGTAAAAAAAACAAAGACCTCTTAAAACGGGCGAACTGAATTTGACCACTATTCTGTTCTAGGTTATCTATTTCACTCACAATTGCCTCATCAAACGAAGTTTAATCATGCGATCTTCCATATAGTCAATAGAATTAATTTGATGTCGACCCAAAAGCACATATCGTTTAAATATTTCTTATACAGCTTAATCTTTTGCGGAAGCACCTCTTTGATATACCCTTCTTGTGGATCAACGAATTTGTTCAATCGAACCTCTTCATCTGTGAATTCAATCGCTGAATAGTCTGTGATTCCGGGTTTTATCGTAAGAATATCTTCATAGTCAAACCTATATATATCCACATATTTGGGAACCTCCGGTCGAGGCCCAACCAAACTAAGATCACCCGTAAGGACATTTAGGAGTTGTGGGAGCTCATCAAACTTTGTTTTTCTCAGGAATCTGCCGATCTTTGTTATCCTGAAGTCGTCTCCCTTAGTAACTTGCGGTCCTATCGATTCAGCTTCCTCAACCATTGTACGAAATTTAATGAACTTGAAAGGTTTAAACCTCTTTCCGACTCTCGTTTGACTGAAAAAAACGGGCCCATTATCGCTAAGCTTTATAGCTACTCCGATTAACAACATGATAGGACTCAGTATTGATATCCCGATGACGCTTCCGCATATATCAAGAATTCGTTTCCCATGAAGGACATAGAAACTACTTCGCATATTTCTTCACCATTTCAATCACATAAGAAATATCTTCCTCGCTCATGCCGGGATAAATTGGCAAGGAAAGCGAATGCTCAAACACTCGATTCGCAATCGGAAAGTCTGCATCTTGATAACCATAAGTGTCTCTGTAATATGGATGCTTGTGTACAGGAATAAAGTGAACCGAAGTACCGACTCCTACATCTTTCAACTTCTCAAAAAGATCGTTCCTATTGTTCACATTAACGACGTAAAGATGCCAACTCGTTTCCCTATTAGTCTTAACCGTCGGACAATTTATAGTCGTTCCCTTGAACTCTTCGTTATACTTACCGGCAATTTGTTTCCTTTTTTCGAGCATCGATTCAATTTTCCTGAGCTGTGCCAGTCCTAAGGCGGAGTTTATGTCAGTTGTATTGTATTTGTATCCATTGTCAACCACTTCGTAAAACCAACTCCCTTTCATCGTGTACCTGTCCCATGCATCTCTGCTTATTCCATGAAGACGGTTTCTTTTCATGTTTTCTGCGAACGCCTGGTTTGAAGTTATCGCCATCCCGCCTTCGCCTGTCGCAAGTGTCTTCGTAGCATAGAAGCTAAAACAAGTTATGTCGCCAATGGTACCTATCATTTTTTCTTTATATTTGCTGGGAAGTGCGTGCGCAGCATCTTCAATGACCTTTAAGCCGTTAGCTTTCGCAATAGCAATGATCTCATCCATGTCACAGGGTTGTCCACCGAAGTGGACTGGAATTATCGCCTTAGTTTTCACGGTTATGAGTCTCTCGATCTTAGACACATTGATGTTAAATGTGTCCTCTTCGATATCACACAAAACCGGGATAGCTCCGAAATACGTTACGACTTCTGCTGTCGCAACGAAAGTGTTAGTCGGAATGATTACTTCGTCTCCACGCTTGATGCCAATGGCTTTCAACGCGAGATGAAGAGCAGCCGTGGCGGAATTGAAGGAGATAGCATATTGAGCATCAGGCGCTATCGTTGATCCATGGAACACATACTCCTTAAACCTCTTCTCAAACTCTACAGTTTTTGGCCCCATTGTGAGCCAGCCGGAATTCAAGGAGTCGAGGACTTCAACCCTCTCATCATCGGTTATGTAAGGTTTATGAAATGGAATCTGCTTATTCACCATTTTATTTAACCCCCGACTCCAAACCGATTTTCGGTCTCAGTATTACCCCACCTTTGATTATCTTGTCGAAAAACCACGGCAAACTCTCTCTATATGCTCGGAATATTGTTCGTAAATTTTATCTGCATCAAACATCTCACCAAAAACTTCCTTGACATTTTTTGCCATCGTAGCGTAAATCGACACGTTATCGTGCATCGTTCTTACACAATTTACAAAAGAATCGACATCATTGGGAGGATAATATAACCCGATGTCACGCTTTTCAATGATTTCCTTAAGGTCTCCTTGAAATGCCGATATCAAAGGGAGACCGGCAGAAAGGTAACTAAAAGCTTTGTTAGGAAACAAATCGATCTCTTGAGTGGTTGGACAAACGCCAACCTGAGCCCTTTGTAAAAGAGAATTAATTTCAGGTTGATTCAGCCATCCAGTAAGTGTCACGTTTCTTAAATTCTTTGCCTCTTTGTTAACAGAGTTGTAAAATTCTCCTTTCCCCGCAAGGACAAAATGCACATGCTCGTCACCAATTTTTGAAGCACAATCCACAACGATTTTTGGATTGTGATAATGTGCAAATGTCCCGATAAATACGACGACAAATTTATTGTTCAATCGAACCAGAAGATCATCGATCCTATTGCTGCTATCCTTTATGGACGAGCTCCTCTTCGCTCCTAAATAGAAAACCTGATCATATGATAGCCTTTCCCTCTGTGCATATTTCAATCCCCACTCTAGGAATGTGTTCGAGACTGCGACCAAACTATCAGCCTCTTTCATAACAAATCTATTCATATCGAAATCTTTGTGGAGCAAATTCTTTAATGCTGGCTTAAGAATTCCAGGTACGTGATTCAAGAAAATATCCGGCCATGGATCTCTTATGTCCACTATAACAGGTATACCATTTGTCTTTGCATACTTGATTGCCGAATATGCGGCATCATGAGGGGGCATAGAGACCACCATAACGTCCGGTTTAGATTTGCTCGGAGCGAACTTGCGGATCTTTTTTGCAACAATCCTGTGGTCAATAAATCGAGACAATGAAATGTTCCTTTTGTACCCAATTCCTTTCAATAGATTCATCGTCACTCCGTTCGGTAAAGTGACCTCCTTATCCTCCCTATAAATCCAATCCTTTTTGTAATGGTCAAAGGCACTCGACCACCACAAGACCTTGTGCCCTCTCTCGACCAATTTATCTGCGAGAAGAGCGGTTCTCATTTTGCGGACGTTACTTTCAATAGGCCAGGTTTCGCTTGTTTGAACAAGCCAAATATTCATAGATTTTTTCCTATCCGTCTTGCCGTTTGTACCCGTTCACATTCACTTGAGAACCGTGAGCTTCTTTGTTTGTTCATAACTTCCTGCCTGAAGCCTATAGAGATACATCCCACTGGGCAGATTGCGCGCGTCAAATGTCACTGAGTGGTTCCCTGCTATCTGATGCTCACTGACCAGAGTTGCAACTTCTCTTCCGAGGACATCATAAACTTTCATTGTCACCAGACTATTCTCACGCAATTGATAATCGATCACTGTCGAGGGATTAAAGGGATTAGGGCAATTCTGATCAAGGCGGTACGCCGCTATCGTTCTTGAGTTCGGCCGCACGCCCATGGGGGTGTGAAATTCCAAAATGTTCGACCAGCCCGCGGTGCCCGCAGAATTCCAGGCGCGCACTCTCCAAAAGTACTTGGCCCCACTTTCATGAAAACTTATTTGCGCGGACGTGTCCGCCAAACCAGTTGTATCGAGGAACACATTGACGAAATCACCATCATATGCTCCTTCCAGCTCAAAAAACATTGCACATGCTACCGAGTTCCAATGAAGCAGAACCGATTCACCCGTCCAGACTGAATCGTTTGCTGGGCCGCTGAGGGACGGAGGCGACGGCCAAGCATAAGTGAATTCAGAGAGCGGGCGTCTCCAAAGACCATTGAATAAAGTGCCCGCAAAAAGGTTACTCCCAACAGCAGACAAACCTGTAATCTGACCATCTGTCATACCGGACCCAACCGAATCCCAACTTGAACCAGCATTAGTGGTTGACATGAACACACCGCCTCCATTGGTTCCGGCGAAAAGCGTCGCGCCCGATATAACAAGCGGGCTTACGAGGTGCATGTGTGAGGGGTCGACGTATGACAAGCCTGTATTAGACCAACTCGAGCCTGAATTAGTAGTGAGGAACACACCGTTTTCATTACCTGCAAAGAGGCTGATACCACTCGATGCACTGATGGTTACTGCCATAGAATAAACGTCCGGGTACGTGCCGCTCGAACTGATATTGTAAAAGGTTTCTCCATTGTCGGTTGAGCACCAGGCGCCGTCCAAGTAAGTTCCAACAAATATGGTGTTACCTGCAACCGCTAAACATTCTACTGACTTGTTCCCCAGACCGGTGAAGAGTTGACTCCAGTTTCCTCCATTGTCCGTTGAGCGAAATACTCCATCTCCGAAGGTTCCCGCAAGAAGATCACTTCCGCCAGCCCCATCAGATGATACCGCAAGAGCGTAAATGAGAGTATTTGTTAATCCGGTATTGACCACCGTCCAGTTTGCACCGTCATCACTTGATCGAAATACTCCGCCATCAGTCCCGGCGAAGATATTGTCGCCTGAAACAGCGAGGCTATGAACATCAAAGTCGGTCAACCCTTTATTTGCCAACGTCCAGTTGGAGCCTGCATTGGATGAGAGATAGACACCGTTGCCAAGTGTTCCGACAAAGATCTCTGTTCCCTTTCCGGCAAAACAAACGACATCCTCAGACGGGCCATCAACCTGGACCCATTGAGCCTCAGCTACGGTTGCCTGGACAACGAACAAAAAAATTACTATCCCGGACACGAAAAATCTTTTCACATTCACCTCTCATATTTAGATAATGAATCACTTTATTAAAACCATTTTCCTTGTTGCAGACCAATTTCCCACCTGAAGCCGATAGAGATAGACTCCGCTTGGCAAGTTGATTCCATTGAATCTAGCAAAGTGGGTGCCCGAATATTGATATCCATTGACTAGAGTTGTGACCTCTCTTCCGAGGATGTCGTACACGCTCAAAGTCACATAGGCATCCGTAAGTAATTGGTAGTTGATGACCGTTGATGGATTGAAGGGGTTCGGATAGTTTTGGTAGAGGGCGAAAGACTTAGTAACACTTCCCGAACCACCAACAGAGAGCGGGCTCTCGACAAATCTTTCGATGGCAAATGAAACATTGTTATTCCAATCGCCCCTGGTCCCTCCAGCAATTATCTTCCCATCAGATTGTACCAAAATTGAATAACATTGATCGGTGGTGCCATTTGTGTCCGTCCTGAAAGCTCTTATTGAACCGCTTGTTCCGAATCCGCTATCGATAACTCCGTCAGAGTTGAATTGTGCCAAAGCGAATGCATCCAAATCACCGTATGATCCTGCCGAACCCAAGGACTCACCCCCAGTAATGATCTTCCCATCCGGCCGAATCACAACTGAATAGCAGAAATCATTCCAAACTCCGCCGTTGATAAATGCTCTTGTCGTACCATTTCCGTTTGGTCCGAATGTTGAGTCTATAGTCCCGCTAGTGTTAAAGCGCACCATAGAAAAAGCGATACGATATGAGTTGTCCTGGGAATCGCCTGCTCCCACGATTTTTCCATCGGATTGGATCGCAATGCTTCGACATTCATCATAATAAGTATCCCGTCCATTAATCGAAGCGAGAGCGTAGCCGTTCGATCCAAATGCTTCATCAAGCTCACCATCAGACAAGAATCTCACCACAGCGAAATAAGAATTAAGTGTGCATCCGACATCAATTTTCCCATCGCTCTGGATGGCAACCGAATTGCCTTGGCCATGGTAGCCATCAACATCCCCCAGGTAAGTACTCGTCGTACCACTCGTCCCGAAGCTTCCATCGAGAGTCCCATCGGTGTTGAACCTGGCCAGAGCAAATGAGGAATGGTAAACATAAGATTCGCTTTCCCAGAAACCATGTCCATTTGTGCCTCCTGCTAAGATCTTTCCATCGGGCTGAATTGCGATTGAGCTGCATCCACCAGTAAGGCTGCTGTCACCGCCGATGTAAGTTCTTGCCAAGCCTTTTTGCCCGAACGCAGTATCAAGGGTCCCGTCTATGTTGATCCGGACCAACGCAAATTCTCCATTCGATGCACCACCAACGACAATTTTACCGTCAGATTGGATGGCGACTGAATTACCTGCGCCAACGAATGAAGAGACCAACACGGTACCCGATGTCCCAAACGAATTATCAAGCGTTCCATCACTCTTGAGGCGAGCAACTGCAAAATGAGGGTTACTGACCGCATCCGAGCCCGCTGCAACGATCTTTCCGTCAGCCTGCAGCGCAATAGAGTTACAAATGTCATAACCATTTCCACCATTAATGGGAATGCTCGCAAAACCTTGAGTCGCAAAACCACTATCCATTGAACCATCTTGTGTTGCGGAAACAGCGATCCACCTTGTTGAGTGCCATGAAGATCTGATCCCTGCCTGAGGATTGCTGACTGGCCACGAGAGGTTCAGGCCCTTGTTCTGGACCCATTGACCGAACGCTAAATCGATGTTCGTACATGCCCAAAAGGAGGCCAGCAGAAATAAAAATTTTTGCTTCATGTAGTTTTCCTAAGTTTTAGCTTCATTTTCATTTGAGGACTGTGAGTTTTTTCGTTTCCATGTAACTTCCTGACTGAAGCCTATAGAGATACACTCCACTAGACAGATTGCGCGCATCAAATGTCACTGAGTGGTTCCCTGCTGTCTGATGCTCGGTGACCAGAGTCGCAATACCTCTTCCGAGAACATCGAAAACTTTCAATGTGACGTAACTGCCGGTCAACAATTGATAGGTGATTGTTGTTGACGGGTTAAAGGGATTGGGATAGTTCTGTAATAATTCGCTGGTATTTGGGATTCCGCTTGCACCCCTGCGAACGGCATTGGGACCGAGTCCCCCGCTGACAGTCTTCAAAATGGTGCCATCCCATCCTGCAATGTATCCTGTATCTGGAGAGACAAAGCACGAAGCAAGCAGCATCTCAGTTGTTCCGCTTGTCTGTCGCTGCCACGTCGCGCCAGCGTCTGTCGACTTCAAAACGGTCCCGTTGTTTCCACACGCATATCCTACAGAATCAGCAGGGAATGAAACGGAATACAATCCGTCGAAGGAAGGATTGCTCTGTTGGGCCCAGTTTGCTCCACCATCCGTGGTTTTCAAAAGGGTACCGCCAGAACCTACAACCCAACCGACCAAAGGGCTGCGGAAAAAAACCGAAGTAAGACTGGCGCTAGTATTGGAAGCCTGGAGCACCCAATGATTCCCACCATCTGTAGTGTTGAAAATCCTTCCGCCATCGCCAACAATCCAGCCGGTGTCTTCGTTTACGAAATGCACATCATATAGATCGAAATCCTGTGACCCAGCTTTCTGAGATGACCAGTGTGTGCCACCATCTGTTGTCTTTATTATCAGGGCCGAATCATTGCCATTATTGTACTTCCATCCGACTGCATACCCAATATTATCATCGGCAAAGAATACCGAATAGAGTGCGCTCATGTAACTCCCTGTCTGGTCAATAGGGTCAAAAACCTGCAGACTCCATGACCTGCCTCCATCAGTTGTCTTATAGATTCTCATATCCCACTGAGCAAGCCAACCGATTTTTCCGTTTAGGAAAAATACATCCTGGCCATGGTAGTAACTGTCCGGTCCGACGTCTGCCCAGTGCCCTCCACTATCAAGAGTAGCGAGGACACCTCCGCTTTCAGTCGTAACGTATCCGGTATCAGCATTCACGAAGAAAACCCCCTGATGGCTATACTGAGCACCCGCCGACGCCGAAAACCACCCCTGTTGCGCAATTGAGATCCGTGAGAAAATGGGAAAAACCGTACAACCAACAAATGCAACCATACGAAAATAATTCTTGTGTGACATTTTATCCCCGCCTTTAAATATTGATTTTTGGGGATGTCGGCTCGAGTCAATCCTTGAAAACAAGTAAGTCTTCATAAACACTGGCCGTCTTCTCGGCAACTAAATCCCACGAAAGATTTTGTTCTGCATACCTTTTTGAATTTGCCTCATACTTCTTTCTCAAGCCGTCGTCTTGAATTATTTTGACTATTGCTGACGCCATCCCTTCCGAATCACCGACCGGCACCAAAATACCATTACCAGCTTCTTCAACCAACTCTTCAAGACCCCCGCACCGCGTGGCAACGATTGCCTTGCCAAATGTGCATGCTGCGACTGCGACGCCGCTTTGTCCAATCGTCTTGTAGGGTAACGCAACTACTGACACAGACTGAAAATAAGAAGGAATTTCGTTCTCTTCAACGTAACCAAGTCGGAATTGTACTGAATCGGTTATCTCTAACTTTCTGACCAATTCATAGTATGGACCCATGTTGACATCCGGGACTCCTACCACAAATAACATTGCTGCAGGAATTTCCTTCACAACTTGTGCAGTCGCCTCCAGGAGTATATCCAGTCCCTTATTTTCTCGAATCTGTCCGAAGAACAATATGCTGGGACTGTTAAATGAAACATTTCCATTTTTGAAGGCGCCTTGTTCCCCGTCCAAAACATAAGCGAGGTTTCCATGTGGAATCTGAAATATTTTCTCTGCTTTGATTCCAAATTCAGAGATGATGTTCTCTTTCAGTCGCTCGCTGTGCACAAGAAGCCGGGTTGAAAGCCTGTAAATTTGACCGTAGACGAAATGTACTACAAGTCTACTCTTGTAAGTATGCGGATAAAGATTATGCACGGTATAAACAACGGGGCGAAACCTTGTGACTATCCAGAGCCACAGAATGTCAATCGACGGAACGGTCAGCCATTGAATGTGAATTATGTCATATTGTGGCACGACAAACAGAACTCTAAACATTGTCATTAGATGTCCAAAAAACCTCAACGTCATCCATATAGATTTGCGAATGCCTTTCGAACTATAAGATTGCATCTGGGTAAACCGATAAAACCATAGCCTGACTTCGTATCCCCTTTTTTCACTTGCGCTTTGAGTGCGGGTCCAATGTGGGCCGGTAAACAGAGCAACCCGGCAATTTATTTCGGACAAAGCATTACAAAGACTATGGGTAATGTTCGAGCTTGAACCGGAAGGATCAAGCATCAATACTCTCGTTGTTCGCTCGATTCTCGGAATACTCGATTGCCTTGACTGTTCCACGGGGAAAAAAAATAACCAACGGTAGACACTTATTCAACGTATATATCTTCGGTTGGAGATTGAATCTTCTGTGTTTGTTTGGAGGGAAGTGACGACTTGATCTTATAAAGCCACCTTCAAACTCCTGCTCGCATTAAATCAAATCATGGATTAACTTTACTGTACTCAAGGAGAATAGATGAGAGAGCTTTTGAAGCGATTTTGAAAAGCCATGATCCTAGATCGATATTTTTTCAGATGGTGGATCCGTATGCCAGGGTTCTTGACTTAGGATGGGGAACTGGGAACAATGGTATTGCACTTAAAGCCGTCAGCAAGGACATCGAAGTTTACGGAGTTGACATTATTCCTGAAGATCAGGTTTCAAGTTCCTACAAATACGAATCCGTCGACCTTGACAAAGGTATATTACCTTATCCAGATGCTTACTTCGACATTGTACTCTTCACTCATGTCATCGAACATCTTCGTTCACCGCTGAGATTGGCCAAAGAACTTGAGAGGGTAATGAAAAAAGGCGCCAAGATATATGTTGAGTCGCCCAATTGGACGACTCTGTTTGTACCATCTTTTGGCTTCAAAAGGAATCAGCACAGCCCATTCAATTTCTTCGACGATCACACACATGTAAAGCCCTGGAGTAAACACGGCCTTTTCGAATTCCTATCACAAGGCTGCAAGTGCCACGTTACGAAATTGAGTAACACAAGAAATTGGTTTGAAATCCCTTTTGATTTTCTAATTATCCCATGGGGGACTAATAGCCGGCAGCCGTTCATTGGTTGTTTCGGCATTTTGGAACTTATACGGCTGGTGCATTTATGCCGTAGGGACCAAGGAATAAAACAGCGACAAATACCAATCCCATGTCACAGCTTCACGATTCGTTTAGGAACGGGCGGCGACGACTCTCCGTCGCAGTCTCAACAGAGGAAGCCGGGGTGACGCTTACACTAGCAAAATTTTCCGATTTCCAAATTTTTCTATGATAAGAGTGCCTATTACTGAAGCAACCAAACTAATCAACCAGTAAGTCAATGTTGTGGCAATGAGTGCGAAAGTAAAAAACACAACGACATAGAAGTGAGCCAGGATGCTAAGGGCTACTAACGATTTCTTACGCCGATAAATCTCATAAACCGTTGAAACAAATCCTCCGAGAATGTACGTTATCAAAAGACTTCCGGCGACTCCCCAATCTACATAGAGTTCACGCAAAAACGATCCTGTATTAGTGTAGACCGGAACGTTATAAAATTTTTCGTAAACTGGCATCGGGTCAACAATTCCGAACTTTGAAAAAAGTCTATAAAAAGGAGCAAAGGTAAATCCCCCAGTGGGTGTATGTTCTACCTTTCCTGAGAACTCATAATCCAGGAATTTATTCAAAACAGGGATATCACAGCTTAGGTACATATAAATTGAGGGAGTTATGAACCCTACACCTTTTACATGTGAAAGGGCGGTCGTTTCACCGGTAAATGACTCGCGCGCACCCCGTAATGTTAAAATAGCTTGCATTCCGAAAACAAAGATAAGGACTATTGAAGAGATCATCACTACTCGCCTTACCAAGATTTTCCTATCCGCGGCGGCTTTTTTGGCTTGAGGAAGAAAAAAGGCTGTCCCCCACAGGATTACTCCGATAATGAGCCTACTTCTGCCAAAGCCTGAGACCGCGTTTGTCAGTTCAACCACGAAGGGGATAATGCCCAAAATAAGGGGACGCTTCCGCAAGCCTGCAAAGTAACCTCCCAAAAAGTCAGCAGATAAACCCACGCTGTCAACGTAAGGCCACATCCCGGGGATTCCGCCTTCATGCTTGGACATTGAATAAATAAGATTACCACTAATAATTGCGTTCTTTATTCCGCCGAACATCCTTATCAAAACCATCCAATGCTGCAACGTTCCTATCGCTCCAACCAACGTAAGAGCGAGAAGAACTGCCGTAATCAAATTGCCGGTCGCAATTTGATTATCTTGGGTCAGGCGTTCCTGCCCTGAGTAGAAGGTTCTAAACGTGAGAGAGGCCAAAACGAAGACAACCCATGCCCCAAATATAAACAGGGTCGTCTCGAGGGATAAATCAGGGTACTTGATAAGCCTTATCTGAAAAAGGATAATCTGCAATCCCCACATGATTCCATAAATTGTTATATGGTTTATCCATCTTCGATAAACGTATACGCCACAATACACAGTAGCCACTGCTACGAAGACATATAATGTCAGTGTTAGCTCAGGCATTCGCTTTCCCTAGAACTAACCTTGTGAGAACTCGCTTCTCATTATCTTCAAGAGAGAACCTAAACACTACCACGGCATACAGCAGCAGCGAAATACATGCGAATATCCCTTTGATTATTATCGCCTGTTTGAAAAAAAATGAACCTGCAACTCCGACAGTAAGACAAAGAGTTGGCAGTGCAAATTTTTTACGGAAATCTTTCACTATTCCAACTTCCAGACCAAGCTTTTTTGATGCCATCGAGTAAAGGAGCCCTGCATCAAGAACGATTCTGAAAAGGGTTGCAACTGCAGCTCCCACTAAACCGAAACTCCGAATCATAATGAAAGCAAATAAGATATGAATCGGAAGCTCAATAAGGTGGATCTTTCCGGTTATGTCTGCTCTACCAACTGCTTGCAAAATAGTAAATGGTAATTGAGCAAAAGAGTTAATCACAAAAGCGAGTGAAAGTATTTCGAATGGTTGGAACGCCTTCCGCGCAAAGTCATTACCCATCCATGCTTTCAAAATATCGGGCGCAAACGTTATTAGGAAAGCACAAATTGGAAGAAATACGAAGATAAGAATTCGTTCTGATTGAGTATAGAGCTTTTTAAAATCTTGATTCACCCCTCCTAACCCATGGATTTCGCTCATCGCCGGAAACAAAGCTGAGACTAATCCAATAGAAATGAATAACATTTTTGATGTTGCCTCATAAGGAACTACATAGAAAGTCACAATGCCCGTCGCAATCAAAGCACTCAACATAAACCTCTCGGCATATTGAAGGATCGGGCTTACAACCTGACTGACCATTGCCCAGCCCCCGAAAACAAGAATCTCCTTCAACAACGAAAGTTCAAAGTTCCTTCGGAAGGCCTTCCAGCCAATTATATGAGAAACCATTAACCATAATACTATAGTCGTTATTAACCGGCTAATCATTACAAATGCAATTACTGACAGGACGTTAAAGTGAAGAAGAACAAGTACAAGGGCGCCCCCCCACTGCAGAATTCCATTCATGATCTGGATCAGATTTGACAAATCGAACCTGTCAAACCCCATCACGACACCGCGAAACACGCTCTGAAGGAGCAGTACCGGCATCGACAAAGCCACTATACTCAACGCAGACAACACTGTTTCATTAAACCCTGCCGGTACTTTAAACAGCCAACGCCCAATTTGAGGAGCAAACAAGAATATCAATAGACCAAAGAATATGCCAAGAGCAAGTCCAATGGCTGTGGAAATGTGCACAACTGACACCACCTGGTCTGTTTTTCCCGCGGCCCTCTTCTCCGCAACAAATTTTGTCACTGCACGTCCAATTCCAAGATCCCAGAGGCTGAAATATGTGATTACGGTCCACACCAATGAAAGAATTGCAAAGGCAATTTCTCCAAGTCCGTTTACTATCCAGGGCATGGCAAAAAACATAATGAGCAACACAAGGATTTGTGCTCCAATGTTCAATGAAGTATTTTTATAGACTTTTCTCAAAAGGTTTCTTCTTTGACTCTAAATAGCCGACCGGATTTCTCAGCGTAATGTTGAAGTTTTAGCTCCAAAGGATTCAATTCATCCTTCTGGTATCTGACCCTTTCAAAGAGGTGAACGACATAAATCAGAACAGAAGATACAACAAAAGCAAAAATGATTTCGATAAATAACCTCTTCGGCACAGTCGCTCTTTCAGGGGCAATTGCTCTATCTAGGACTATAGTGGCAGGCGTGTCTTTTTGTTCTTCAATTTTTGCTTGCTCATATAAGGGTAGTATAAACTCAAGTAGTTTTGTCTGGATTTCATAATCGCGGTACAATCGAAGGTAAGCGATTCCAAGTTCCGGAACATTTTTAAAAGCAGGCAGGATGTTTGCCCCTGCTTTAAAATCCGATCCCGACCCGGTTTGCAGGTCCTCCAGACCCTTATTCAATTCCTGAATTTGAAGCGCCTTTAGTTTCACTTGCGGCGCATCTTCTCCATATTGCTGCCGCATTACGCCAAGCTCTACCTCAGCCGCAATACGTTGCGCTTCTAGATCAGCACCGGCGGTAATTGCTGCTTTCGCCTGTTGCGGCATATCATAAATTTTATAATGTTCCTGAAATACCTCCAACGTATCTTCAGCACTCCTTAAATCAGCAAGATTCTTTTCGTATCGCTGCTGGATAAATAATCTATTGTTATGAGCCTCTTCAACACTGACCTTTGTAAAAAGCTCATTAAGAACTGTTACAAAATAATTGGCCATCCCAGCAGCCCGGTCTCCGTCCTTGTCTAGAACGGTAATATTTATTGCCTCGTTTTCGTCAATATCAAAATTCGTATTCGCCCGTAATTCCTTCTCAGCAGTTTCCATCGGATAACTGCTTATCTTGTAAATTTTGATCAGATCGAATTTATCGATCACCGAGTCCATTACAGATCGGCTATTCAGAATTGCGAGATAGGTAAATGTTGGTGACGAAGATCCTAATCCCGTTCTGCCAAGCAATGGAGAAACACTTTGCATTATCGACGAAATACCGGATAAGCCGCTCAGGAGATTGGAATTTCTTGGAGGTAGCACGGATGCTTCCGCCTTATACCATCGTGGGATCAATAGGATTAAGACCGTGATAACGATCATAATGGCCATGAACCATGATAATAGGAACCACTTCCATTTCGTGAGGACATAAAGAAATTGCCAAAAGGTGCTTTTGCTTCTTTCACTCATAACTTTCTCCTCACCATTATCCTGTGTTGAACTCATGCTTAATTTTCTTTTTCTTTAATTTAGTATTTGGTTTCTGTTATTTAAGCAACCAACGTCTGTAAAACACATGTCAATATTTTTTTTATTTATGAAACAATTAGCTTAGCTATCATATCATAAACGGTATTATCGATTGAAGACACTATCTCCGATATTAGGCCGTTGTTTATGCTGGACAATCTTTTTTAGTTTTCTATAGATACCCCTCGTCTTTCGGAAAACGAATAGCGGCAAATCATACGGCAATATCAGACATCCTAAATCACGAAGGCGAACAGAAAGGAGAGATTCATTGAGTATTGCTTTGGTCTTTGCACGAAAAAAGCACCATGTTGACTCATCAAGAACGAATCTACTATGCCAGCTTTCTGTAAGCCAAGCGGTAATGTGATCCCTATAGGCTCGGTTTATCGGAGCATCGGGATTAAATATTTCTCCAGTTTTTGGAAATTCTTTAGGTAAATACGTATTAATAGAGTTTTCATCAACACTCACCACATTGCTAAGTTTATCAACAACTTCCTTCGGAACAAAGAAGGCACTGGTGCCGAGCCAGGCTCTACTGCTTTTACCATAAATTTGTACCCCCTCCCAGAGAGTGCCAATTAATCCAAAAACCGCTTTCACCAGATGACATTTTAGAATTAGCCATTCAAGATTGTGATTTCTTAGATAGCTCGGTTCCGCTGCTTCAAAGGCATCATCTGCAAAAAGAACAACATCAAAAGGGATACCCCTACTCCTTACGAACTCTATTCCTTTCTGCCATCCTGAAAATTCCCAATTATTATTATCGCCCTGTAAATAAATTGTGTTGCCATCGAGATTCCTCGATCCATTTCCCTCGTCCTTGTTGTTTATAAGAATGTAAGTAAGACGTTCTTGATTGAGTTTGCTAAGATACTCTTTCAAAAGATCAAATGCTCCCGGATATTTTTTAGTATCATACTGTAAGAAGATCACCACAAGGCGGGGTTTAAGATTCAGCTTCATAACTATCCTTTATGAAGCATCTTTACAAGAATTGACGAGTACTTTCCCTATTCTTTCCGCTGCTTTTCCATCCCATAGCTCCGGAACTTTGCTCTTCTTCCACCTGCCCGCATAACATTCATTAGCAAGAGTCACAACCTTATCAACTGATAAACCAGTCAGAACGTTTGTACCAACCTCCAATGTGATGGGGCGCTCCGTATTTTCTCGCAATGTCACGCAGGGTACATTCAGAAATGTCGACTCCTCCTGAATTCCACCCGAATCTGTCAGAATGATCTTCGCATCCATCATGAGATTAAGAAAATCCAAATACCCAAGCGGGTCAGTCAACACAAGGTTTTTCACTGCCGCAAATTGTGGCGAAAGTCCGAATTCTTCAATGCGTTTTCTCGTCCGGGGATGAATCGGAAAAATTATCCTGCCATGTTCCTCAATGCCGCGGAAAATCTTCAATATTGTTTCAAGATTTTCTCTATTATCCACATTGCTCGGCCGGTGCAACGTCACCAGCGTATACTTTCCGGCTGATACTCCAAGATTATTCTTGATATCGGACAGCTTCGCCTTCTCACGATAAAGGATGAGCGAGTCGATCATTACGTCGCCAACAAGAAAGATTTTCTTTTCGTTGACGCCTTCATTCTTTAAGTTCACTACGCCGCTTTCCTCAGTTACAAAGAGGTAGTCGCTTAATATATCCGTTACCATCCGGTTTATTTCTTCCGGCATAGTTCTGTCGAAACTGCGAAGCCCGGCTTCAACATGCGCCACGGGAATCAACAATTTGGAAGCCGTTAAGCTGCAAGCTACGGTCGAATTCACGTCGCCGACGACGATAACAAGATCGGGTTTCTCACTCATAAGAACTTTTTCAAACTCGATCATGACCCTTGCCGTCTGTTCGGCATGAGTTCCGGATCCTATACCGAGGTATACGTCGGGTTTAGGAAGCTCCAGGTCCTCAAAAAAAACTTTAGACATGTTCTGGTCATAATGCTGCCCCGTATGAACTATCATGTGATGAACGGTATCCATAGCACTGAATACGCGATGTAGAGGAGCAACCTTCATGAAATTGGGGCGAGCGCCGACAACACTTATGAACTTCAATTTTTTATTCACTTGCCGTCACCAAGGAGAACGACTTTTTCTTTCCCTTTCTTGACATTTTTCGTAGCATTTCTTGCATCGATAATGCGGTCGGAATATTTAACAATGGAATCGTAGTCGTAAGACGAATGATCGGTCGTGATTACGACACAATCAGCAGACTTCAAAAGTTTGGACGTCAGCTCGACAGACTTGAATTTCTTCCCATCGACCTGGACATCCGGGACAAACGGGTCATTGTAGCAAATATTCGCCGCGCCATCCTGGAGGAGCAATTCCATTACCTTTAACGCCGGTGAGTGCCTTGTATCGTCCACATCCTTCTTAAATGCCACTCCAAGGAGAACGATCTTTGCTTTCTTGAAACTTGTCGACATGAAGCTTAATTCCCGCTGTACCATGTTCTTTACGTAGAAGGGCATGTTCTCATTCACTTCTGCGGCAAGAGAAATAAAGTTGGTTTGGAAATCATAAGCCTTCGCAAGCCATTCAAGATAATATGGATCAATGAGTATGCAATGTCCGCCGATACCGGGTCCCGGATAAAAAGGCATGAAACCAAAAGGCTTCGTTGCCGCAGCATCGACCACTTCCCAGATATTTATTCCACCCATTCGGTCACAGAGCTGCGCCAGTTCGTTCACCAAAGCTATGTTTACACTTCTAAAAATATTTTCAAGGAGCTTTTCCATTTCTGCTACTTTTGGACTTGACACTTTCACAATGCTGCTTACGCTGTGTTGAATTACCAGTGCCGCAAGTTCTGTGCTAATCTCGTTCACTCCGCCGACGACGGTTGGGATATTATTCACCTTAAATTTCTTATTGCCCGGGTCTATGCGCTCCGGTGAAAACGCGAGGAAAAAATCCCTGCCTCCCTTCAACCCGTTCGATTCCAATAAAGGCTGAACGTATCCCTCAGTTGTGTTCGGGAAAGTCGTGCTCCTGAGAACAATAATCTGATCCCTGCGCAGACTCTTTGAGATGTTCTTTGCGGCATCGATGATAAATGAGATATCCGGTTCTTTGTTGGGAGTAAATGGAGTAGGAACGCAAATAAAAATCGCGTCACATGTTCCAATCTCATCGTAGTTGCTCTCAGCTTTCAGTTTGCCCGACTTGACAATATTTGTGAATAGCGCATTATCAATGTCGTCTATGTAATTCTCAGCCTTATTTACACTATTCACCTTCCTTTGATCCAAATCAATCCCTAATGTTTCGATCCCAACGTTCGCAAATTCGGCGGCAAGCGGTAGCCCAACGTAACCGAGCCCTACTACACCAACTTTAATTTTCTTATCAACTATTCTCTTCTTGAGTTGTTCTGTATTGGTATTCATCTTGCCTCATACTGGAGTTTGTAATAGTTTTGATATTCCCCTGAGACGATCCTCTTCCACCATTCTTTGTGGTCAAGGTACCATTTTATAGTCTCATCTATACCCTGCTCAAATGACCTGCGCGGTTTCCATTTCAACTCTATTTCAATCTTTGATGAATCCATCGCGTACCGTCTGTCATGCCCGGGGCGATCCTTCACAAAGTTCAACAATGACTCAGGTTTTCCAAGCTTGTCCAATATCAACTTTGCCATGTGGATATTAGCTATCTCATTTCCCCCTCCAATGTTATAAACCTCACCAATCTTTCCATTGAAGAGTACCGTTTCGATTGCTTCGCAATGATCCTCAACGAAGATCCAGTCGCGCACATTTTCACCGTCGCCATAAATAGGCAATCCCTTATCCTGTAATGCATTTATGATCATCAAGGGAATGAACTTCTCCGGGAATTGATATGGCCCGTAATTGTTCGAGCATCTGGTTATTACAGTAGGGACATTGAACGTTTTTAACCATGCCCGGACCAACATGTCGGCACTTGCCTTACTGGCGGAGTAGGGACTGTTCGGTGAAAGATGTGTCGTCTCTGTAAATTTCCCGGTCTTCCCAAGTGAGCCATAGACCTCATCCGTAGACACCTGCAGAAACTTTTCCAAGTTGAATTCGCGCGCGGCTTCGAGCAATGTCATGGTGCCACGAACGTTGGTATCAATGAAAACCTGAGGACCAAGTATGCTTCTGTCAACATGCGACTCAGCCGCAAAATTGATAACCGCATCGAAGTGCCATTCGTGGAAGAGCCTCTTAACAAACGCCGCGTCGGAAATATCCCCTCGATAGAAATGATACTTCGGGTTAGACTCTATACCGTGCAAACTTTCAAGATTGCCTGCATAAGTCAGTTTATCAAGATTTACGAGATCAACATCTTTATGTTTATCGAGAAATAACCTTATAAAATTGCACCCGATAAACCCCGCACCTCCAGTTACAAGTACACTTTTCAAGCTAAATGACATTACTATTGTCACTCTTGTCGATCATTTAATGACTTCCTAATTGTGGTGATAAATATCTTCTGATTGCCAACTTGTGATGAAAAAATATATCACGCGACATGTGGAGTTTCAATACAAAAATTCCACTTACTGCTTTGGAAAAAAGAGTCTAGGATGTTAAATTACATAAAATCTTGGAGAATTAAATGGCAAAAATTTGCGCGGTTTGCGGCAAGAAACCTATTTACGGACATAATGTGAGCCATGCTCATAATATTACCAACCGCAGGTGGAATCCGAATCTTCAAAGCGTCCGCGCTTTAGTGGATGGCAAGGTCAAACGGATGAGAATCTGCGCTTCCTGTATCAAGCAAGGTCGTGTACGCAAAGCCGCGTAATTCTTTTGGGGGGCCTCATAAAATAGCAAGTGACAGAATACAACACCCGGTATTATAGCAAAGACATCGAAGCCAATCCTTATTTTGCATCTCCTTCATTCCAGTTCGAAATTACAAGAATTAATACGCTCTCGTAAGATAGTTTAGTCTCCGAACAAATTTTCTTACAGCTAATTCGGAAGATGGGCAAAACAACGCCCCGATAATAAATAGTTGGTATGTGTTCCACTTCGGTTGTCACTCCTCTTTTTCTACCGACTTTGGATTTCCGTTTTAACGCTTTTACTTTGTCCAGTTGAATTTGAATACACGCGTCTATAACTTCAGAACAATTAGCGAGCGCTAAAATGGACGATAACAACAAATTCTCTCGCAGAAAGTTTATAAAGATTGCGGCACTTGGTGCGGGCACTCTTACTCTGAACGTCGGAGGGCTAAGCCTGATTGAAGGATGCGCTACCCCGACAAGCTCCAGCAGAAGTTTTCTTTCCAATGGCGAATATTCCCTGGTGGAATCCATCGCAGAACAGATTATTCCAACCGACGAATGGCCTGGCGGTCGAGAAGCGGGAGTCGCAAATTTCATAGACATCCAGCTTGCGGGACCGTATGTAAGGTTTCAGCAGGATTATAGAAAAGGCCTCGCTGCGATCGAAGATTCTTGCTTGAACACATACCACAAGAAATTTGAGGACCTTCCTTGGAATAGGCAGACTCAATTTCTTCAGGACATGGAGGCGGGAAAGTTGTCCGAGAATATTTGGAAAGACGATTTCTCCAAAAAGTTTTTTGAATTACTGCGATCCCACTCGATGCAGGGCTTTTACGGGAGCCCGCGTCACGGGGGTGATAAAGACTTCGTGAGTTACAGGATGATGGGGTTAGATGAAATTCAAACCGTAGGACAGAACCGTAATGGAGTTTGAGCGATGAGCAACAATCACGTGAACGCCATCATCATTGGAGCCGGAGCGGGTGGCGGAGTAGTCGCCAAGGAATTGAGCGAAGGCGGTTTATCTGTCACTCTGTTCGAACGAGGAGATTGGGTCTCGTTTGAGGCACACGATACTGATGAGTTGATATCTCAAAGAACGACGGCGCTCGGAAACGCGTTCGGGCCGGACGACGAGAGATACCGAAGGGTTGCAGTAAACGACGATGGCTCGACTGAGGTCGTCCTGCCTAGTGAGATCGACTACAACAATGTCGCAGCATGTGTCGGATCGGGTACTGTGAGTTATGGAGCGATGGCGTGGCGGTTCATGGCGGAAGATTTCCGCATGAGAACTACTTACGGTCATGTCGAAGGTTCGACATTAGACGACTGGCCGATCAGCTACGAGGAACTCGAACATTGTTATGAGAAAGCAGAGTGGGAAATCGGAGTTGCCGGCGATGCTTCGTTGAATCCTTTCGCCGCCCCACGAAAGAAACCTTACCCGATGCCGCCGTTTGCGTATAATAAAGAAGCGCAATTGCTCGACTCCACGATGAAGCGGATGGGACTGCATCCCTTCCCTATTCCGATGCTGAGGAACTCCGTGCCTTACAACCAACGCCCATCATGTGTACGAAGGCGATCATGCTGCGGATTTGCCTGTCCTCTGAACGCAAAATCCGGAACGCATAATACCGTAATCCCGACTGCACTGTCGACCGGAAACTGTGAACTCCGAACAAATTGTGTCGTTAGTAAAATAGTGGTTAACGAATCGGGACGGGCAACCGGGATTGAATACTTCGATAAGGATGGACATAAGCAAGAGCAGACCGCCGACGTAATCGTCGTTTCAGCTTCCGCCACCGAGACTCCGAGACTTTTGTTGAATTCAAAATCAAAATATTTTCCCACAGGAATCGGTAATCGATACGATTGGGTTGGACGAAATCTGCAGGGGCATGGATACACCGGCGCGTTCGGACTGTTCGAAGAAGATATTTATGATGATGTCGGTCCCGGTGCCTCAATAGCTATAAGTGATTTCAGTCATCATAACACAGGAATCATCGGCGGAGGAATACTCGCAAACGAGTTTACCAGGCTCCCTTATTTCTTTACAGCTATCCGTCCTCCCGGATCACCCACATGGGGAAAGGCTCACAAGGATTTCCAGAAAAAGTATTTCCGGCGAAATGTTCAATTTGTCGGACCGATTCAGGAGATGCCATTCTTCGATTCGCGCGTCCAGGTTGACCCATCGATTACGGATTCGTGGGGAATACCGGTAGTCCGCCTGTCGGGCCACAGGCATCCCAAAGACGTTGAAGGTTGCGAATTCCTTTCAAACAAAGCAGAGATGATATTGAAAGAGGCAGGCGCGTCAGTCACCTGGCAAAGCGTCGGCGGAAAAGGACTGAGCGGCGGACAGCACCAGGCCGGGACATGCCGGATGGGTAATGACCCGCAAACTTCTGTAACCGACAAATATGGCCGCATCCACGACACGCCAAATATCTTTGTCGCGGACGCGAGTCTCCATGTCAATAACGGCGGATTCAACCCCGCGCTTACCATCATGGCTCTCGGATACTGGATCGGAGAATATATCTCCAACGAATGGCAGCGAGGGAATAGATTTGCTTGAAAAAGCGGACGCCCGGGACTGAATGAGGGCATGCAAATGAAAAATCCCCGTAAGATATTCAACCGCATCTCAATCGTGGTGGGTTCACTCCTGATTGTGTTTGTTGGCTTTAACATATTCTGGGATACCGCTTCCCCTCAAACCACCTGTGCTTCTTGCCACGAGATCGAAAGCTCTTCTGTAGCCTTGACTCATAGCGGCCACAGGTCATTAAGCTGCAAAGAGTGCCATGGCACGGCATTCAGCAACGGCTTTCACAGCCTGGCTGAAAAAGGAAGCATGGTGATCCACCATTTCACCGGAACCGGAATGGAGAATATAAGGCTTGATGAGACTCAGGTCATCGATATGCTCGGCAACTGCAAGCGCTGTCACGGCGTGGAATATGCCAAATGGATTTCGGGCGGACATTCAGCCACCTACGCCGCGATATTCTTGAACGAAAAACATAACTCGCGTGAACAGCCTAACCCCGACTGCCTCCGCTGCCACGGCATGTATTTCGAGGGAACAATCCAGGATCTGGTCTCTCCGATAAGCACAAAAGGCCCCTGGGTGTTGAAAGATGAGGGAGAAAGATTCCGACCGGTAATCCCCTGCCTGACATGCCATGAAATTCATCGCTATGGATCTCCTGCTCTATCCCCGGATTATTCAGACCCGAAGAAGATATTCTATGACAAGCAGAAGGACTCTTCAGACGTTCTCCTCTATGATCGCTACGAGAAAATTCATATCGAAGCCAGCAATTTAGCTTCGATAAAAATATCAAATGGTCAGCGCATCATAAGAGTTTCGGACGATCCGCGGCAGCGAGTCTGCGTTCCGTGTCATGCCCCTAACGCGTTTCATGTTGCAGGAACCAGCGACGACCGGACGCCGCGGGGAGTCCACGAAGGGATCCCCTGCATTGCTTGTCATGACAGCCATAGCAACGACCCGCGACAAAGCTGCATCAATTGCCATCCCGCCATTTCTAACTGCGGTCTCGACGTGACCAAAATGAATACGACGTTCGCTGACATGAATAGTCCGTACAATATTCATTTCGTCGGCTGCACGGATTGCCACACGAAGGGAATTCCGAAGAAAAAGGTTTGACGGATTTCAGATATTCTTCACTACGCACCAAACTCATTCCTTATAAACTTGCTTATTGGAGAGTGCAACTAGTGTGCTCTACTTCATTTCATCCGCCAGGAACTCAAACTCCCCTTTCATCTCCTTGTTTGCTTCCTGGGAGCGAAGCTGAACTCTTCTGATTTTTCCTGAAATCGTTTTGGGCAAGTCGGTGACAAACTCAAGTCTTCGGAGCCGTTTGAACGGGGCCACTCTCGACTTAACAAACTCGAAAACTTCTCTCGCTGTTTTATGTGATGGCTCGAACCCGGGCGCAAGAGTGATGTAGGCCTTCGGAATAAATCCACGTATCGGATCCGGAGCAGGAATAACTGCCGCTTCGGCAACCGCTGGTGATTCAATCAACACGCTCTCAATCTCAAAGGGACTGATCCGGTAGTCCGAGCTCTTGAACAAATCATCCGCCCTGCCGACGAACCAGAAGTACCCTTCCTGGTCCCGCGTCGCAACGTCGCCCGTTCTATAATAACCGCCGGACATTACAGTTCTTGTCCTCGCTATATCGTCAGCATAATTGATCATCAACCCTAAAGGTCGAGGATCAAGCTTCATGACAATTTCCCCTTCATCCGACTCCGCACCGTCGGCGTCGAGAAGTTCGATCCGATACCCCGGCGCAGGCCTCCCCATCGCGCCGACTTTTACAATTGAACCCGGCATGTTCCCAATCTGGAGCGTCGACTCTGTCTGGCCGTACCCGTCCCTGATCGTAATTCCCCAATCGGCTTTCACTTTCATGATTACCTCAGGGTTAAGCGGTTCACCGGCACTAACAAGTTCATGAAGAGAATCGGGCTTCTCCTTAAGGTCTTCGAGTATCAGCATTCTCCAGACTGTCGGCGGAGCGCACAGCGTATTCACCTTATACTTCCTCAGTATTTCCAGAAAGGCCTTCGGAACAAACCTTGAATATTTGTATACAAAAACTCCCGCTCCTGCGTTCCATGGCGCAAAGAAAGAGCTCCATGCGTGTTTGCCCCAGCCGGGCGAACTGATATTGAGATGAAGGTCGCCCTCTTGAGCACCGAGCCAGTACATCGTAGAGAGATGTCCAATCGGATAAGAACCGTTTGTGTGGAGTACCATCTTAGGCTGAGCGGTCGTTCCGGAAGTGAAATACAGGAAGAGAGTATCTGTGACTTTAGTTTGAACTTCCGGCTTGTAGGTTACGAGGGCGCTGTAAGCATCTTCGTAAGAAATCCAATCGCCGACCTTGGGACCTACGACTAATTTCACGAAATCTCCTTCAATCCCCTCGAACTTACCAATATTCTCCGGCGTCGCGACGACCAATTTTACTCTTCCTCTTCGAACCCTGTCCTGAATATCGTTCTTCGTCAAAAGAAAAGATGATGGTATTAGAACGGCACCGAGCTTAATCGCCGCAAGCATGACTTCCCAGATTTCCGGCTGGTTATCGAGCATGAGCAATATCCTGTTTCCCCTATTCACACCGAGACGTTTCAAAAAGTTAGCAACCCTGCTGGACCTTTCAGACATCTCGGCAAAGGAATATTTCCACTCAGATCCTTTTTCATCTACAATCCAGAGAGCCATACTATTATTGCCTTCCGCATAATTATCGAAATAGTCAGTTGCCCAATTAAAGTCTTCAACGTCCGGCCACTTAAAGCCATAATATGCCGATTCATAATCATCGCGGCGTGTTTGAAGGAATTCACGGGCCTTAAGGAATTTATCGAGTTCAACCGTCATGACTTTTTCTCCTTGGCTTTCATTCTAGTCTAAACTTCAATTGAGAGATTTGATTCGTGCATTCACAGAGAGTGTTTTTGCCAGCTATCAAATTTCTCTGTGACAATTCTCTTTTTAGATATTACTTTTTTAGATGCCCTAACATTTTGGACGAAACACTTTAAAAGTTATCCTTTCAGTAAGGTGAAAGCAAGCTCAATAATCCGATACGAAGAAAGCTTTTTCTCGCGCGAGAAAGTATATAAATTAATTATCGGCTTACGAATTCTTTTGCAATCATGAAAAACATTAGGTAGTAGTGTTGGTCAGGTAATCAACAAAAATATAGCATGAGAAGGAGAAACAGTGAAAAATCGAAATCAGGCAGTAAGAATCCACTTCCCGATTATTATTCCATTAATAATCGGCTCATTATTAATCTTATCAAGTTCTTTTTCTTTTGCGCAAAACAGGAGTCGAGTTCTTTTTTGCAATGACTGGCATTTTAATCTCGGCGATGTTGCAAACGGGCAGGCCGCTGCTTTTGATGATTCGCACTGGCGAACGCTCAATCTCCCCCACGACTGGAGCATCGAAGGAAAATTCAGTGAGGATAACCCGGCCGGGGTCAACGGCGGCGCTTTGCCCGGCGGAATTGGTTGGTATAGGAAGACTTTCACCGTTTCTGATTCCAGCAAGAACAAACTGACTTTTATAGATTTCGACGGTGTCTACCGGAATAGTGAAGTCTGGATCAACGGTCATTACCTCGGCAAGCGGCCTTACGGTTATTCTTCATTCGAGTACGAGCTCACTCCTTTTCTGAATTATGGCGATGCAAAAAATGTAGTCGCCGTCAAGGTAGATAATTCCGAACAGCCGAATTCGCGCTGGTATTCCGGATCAGGCATCTATAGAAACGTCTGGCTGGTCACAACTGGAAAGGTCTTCGTGGATCACTGGGGGACTTTCGTAACAACCCCGGAAGTGTCGGGGCAATCGGCAACGGTTGAATTCAAAACTACCGTCAGGAATGCATCCGGACAAAATCAATCGATTACCCTGAAGACCGTTGTGCTTAATGGAAACGGCAAGGAAGTCTCTTCGGCAAAATCCGAGACCGTCGCCCAAGAGGACTCCGTGAGTGTGGTAAATCAGGATTTAACAATTTCAAACCCAACATTATGGTCCACAGACAATCCAGCATTATACAAGGCAGTCACTACCATTGAATACGACGGCAGTGTTAGCGACAATTATGAAACGACCTTCGGTATCCGCACATTCACATTCGACATCGAGAAAGGTTTTTTCCTGAACGGTAAGCATTTGAAGATTTTGGGCGTGTGCGATCACCACGATCTTGGCTGTCTCGGCGCGGCCATTAATACGCGGGCGCTGCAGCGGCAACTTGAGATCTTAAAGTCGATGGGCTGCAATGGCATACGGACTTCCCATAACCCGCCGGCTCCCGAACTCCTCGACTTGTGCGACAAAATGGGTTTCATCGTGATGGATGAAGCTTTCGACATGTGGATGGTAGCGAAAACAAAATACGATTACCACCTCGATTTCGCCGCCTGGCATAAACGAGACCTGGAAGACATGGTCTTGCGTGACAGGAACCATCCCAGCGTCTTCATCTGGAGCATCGGCAACGAAATCCCTGAGCAGTGGGATAATAAAGATGACTCCGGTCAGATCCTCGCCAGGGAACTTGCTGGAATCATAAGAAGTCTTGACACTACGCGTCCAATAACATCCAATTGCAACGACATCGATACCAATAACGCCATAATTAAATCCGGCGCGCTTGACTTGACCGGTTTCAGTTATGGTCAAAATGGCTATGGCCAGTACCCCCAACTTTTTCATGGCCAGAAATTGATCGGGTCTGAAACGACATCTGCGTTAGAAACACGTGGACACTACGACATGCCTTCGGACAGCATTCGGCGGTGGCCGACAAGGTGGGACAAGCCGTTCACCGACGGTAATCCTGACAACACTGTCTCGGAGTATGATAATGTCAGCGCACCATGGGGCGCGACTCACGAGGAAGCATGGAGTCTCGTTAAGAAATACGACTTCATGTCGGGGATGTTTATCTGGACGGGTTTCGATTATCTGGGTGAGCCGACTCCATACGGCTGGCCGTCCCGAAGTTCTTATTTCGGTATCATGGATCTTGCCGGCTTTCCTAAAGATGTTTATTACATGTACCAGAGTGAATGGACTAACAAACCGGTCCTTCACATCTTTCCAAATTGGAACTGGAAAGAAGGTGAGACAGTCGACGTTTGGGCTTATACTAATTGTGAAGAGGTGGAGTTGTTCCTCAACGGCAAATCGCTAGGCACCAAAAGAAAAACCAGCGATGAGCTTCATTTGATGTGGAGTGTGCCATTTGAACCTGGCACGTTGAAAGCTGTCGGCCGCACAAACGGGAAAGAAATCCTTACCCGGGAAGTTAGAACGGCGGGTGCTCCTGCAAAGATTGTTGCCGAGGCGGACAGAGATACTATCACCGCTGATGGCAGGGATTTATCATTCGTGACCGTAAAGGTTCTTGACGATAAGGGAACTCTTGTTCCTTATGCCGATAACCTGGTCCACTTTAAAATTTCCGGCGAAGGATCGATCATCGGCGTTGACAACGGCTCCGAAACCGACCATGACCCGTTCAAAGCAGACTACCGTAAAGCATTTAATGGCCTGTGCCTGGTGGTGATCCAGTCAACTGAAAAGGCGGGAAAGATCAACCTCGAAGCAACCTCCGAGGGCTTGGAAGGAGCCGACATCGCGATAGACACAAAGTAAAACTTCATTATACTTCGGAAAACTGTCGCGGTTCTAATTCAGGCCCAAAATACTTTTCTGAAATATCGCGTAAATTGTCAGAGCCACTTCGTTGTGTGAACTCGAAGTGTCCACGGCATGAATGCCGGACCGTTCGACACACTCATTTCTGTGAGGTCATTCCGAAGTGCTTCTCTGCAAATTTCAAATATAGTTCCATGTCATATTCGGTCAAATCATGTTTACCTTTCCTCATGTGATAACCGATAAAATCGCCGACCTGAGTTCCGACCGGCGGTGTCATGGTTACCCCCATTCCTTGTTCTCCGAACAACTTGTACACTGGCTCCGTGGCCATCGCCGCCAAAAATGTTCCGCGCGGATCTCCCCATAAATCTTCCTCCGCCGTCGACAGGTAGACTGGCCGTGGCGCCATCAGGGCAATGAGCATATGCCAGTCCACCGGAATGTCATTCACACGATCGTCGTATCTCTTGAATTCTCCGTCGAACCAATGAGGGAATTGATCGTTAATCAGTTTGACGGTTTCACCGAAACAGCGGCGAACGATAGTCGCGCCACCACACCCGGATTCGCATGAGAAAACGATGGCAAACCGTTGATCCTGAGCGCCCGCCCACATTGCAGCCTTCCCGAACCTGGAGAAGCCAAGGATGCAGACTCTTCTCGCATCGATGTCAGAATCTGTTTCAATGTAATCCATTACTCTCCGGGCAGCCCAGGACCAGGCCGCGATGCTTCCCCATTCTTGCGAAGACGGCTCTTTCTGATCCGGCAGATCGAAGAACTTCCTGATTCCTTTTGCATACGCGATGTCTTTATCATCCGGTTCGATCTCCCTGGCATCGTATGTCACAAGACCGAATCCGTTTTCGAGAAGTATTCGCGCGTCCGGAAACCACGTTGAAACCAGAAAAACTGGAACCGGTTTCCCGGTCTTTGGTAGCGTGATGGTTACGTCCAATTTGGGCCACGTTTTCTTTTTGGAAAAGTAAATCGTAATAGTTTTTCTGACTGTCGAATCGCCTAACGTATCTTGCTTCACAGACTTGGTTTCCCAATGCATTTCTTCCGGACGACCGATCGCCGCCTTTCCGTAAACGTTCGTCTCGAATGATTTCAGTACCTCCGGTCTTCTCTTCTTACTCCACATTGTTGCATCAATCACCGGGCGACCATCCGACATGACCAGTGGATCAGGCAAGGTGTACTGTGGAATTTTAGACTCATCGTACATTCCGGCCGGGTTGCCCGGCGGAACTTTATTATCTTGTGCAAATAGAGAAAGGACAGGAAACAGTGTCGAAAAAACCATAAGCCAATTTAACATAAATAATCCTACTGTTAATAGAAGAGGACTGCGATAAATAGTAAAAGGGTCGCGAGCGAGCTTACTATTTCTTAATCGCTGTGACTGTCCATTCTCCGGAGCCGCCACCCGGAATGGTTATCGTGTAATGAACAGGAGACGTTAAATCCACGAGAAACCTCCCGCTTTCCTGGATTGCATTTCCGAGAGTAACAACCGCATTCCTTTTGACCGTTTTGAAAACCGGGACAACCGATTTGAGATCGCTAGAATCGGACACATAGACATCGATCCTGTTCTTGAGCCAATCGATATTCACAGACCCGGCACCGGGAAAACTGAAGTCGATGAACCCATATTGTGCGCCTTCCAAATTTTGTCCCGGCAATAGCTTTCCTAACTTAATTACCCTGAAGTGATCACGAATGAATGAAGGGGTAAACACGCCGAGGAGATCTTCCTTGCCAAGAACGCTCTTCCATCGTTTCAAAGCTGTAGGTGAGTTGTCGCAGTATAGTACCGTGGCACCGGCATAGTCTCCGTTGTAGGCACCATACTTTTGAAGAGCCCTTGCAATCACCTTGCAGGCCGGACTAACCTTGAGCGTGTCAACATTGATCGAAGGATCGAGTTGAATCCGGCCGCCCATCGGGATACCGTACCGGTTATTCATCTCCATGAATGTCGCCTGAGCCGTGCTGGCTGGAGGAACGAAGAATTCAGATCGACCACGTTGGTATGCGAACACCAGAGCATGCTCGATCTTCCCCGCCTCGATTTCTTCGGGCCTTATGAGCCCGGCAATTAAAGGAAATCCTCCCGCCCGGGCACGGTGCGCGTCGAACTCACGCTCCTGATCGTACCATGGCTTTTCAACTCCTGTTCCTTTCAAATCTGTAACAGCACCGAGCCCGGTAGTCCAGTTCCCCCCACTGTCCTTCCGTGTTGCCCACATTCCCCACTCCATCATCTTCGTCGTATCTACTATGCACATGTGGTTGTCGCTGTTTTCACCGACAGGAGGCGATGCCGTGAAGGAAGGGAGAAGCGGTACATTATTCGGCTCGACGAACCCTCTTCCGTAAACGCCGGGTCTTGAATTCACTACGTTTATCTTCGGAGTGGAATCGGAATTAACGTAGTAGACAGGTATGGACCATTCTTCGATGTTAATGTAGAGACCACCCATCGCCAACGAATCGATCAGTTCCTTTGATTGCGGATCAATTGCCGCGTCCGACGGAATCTTCATGTTCCATGGACTATCGGCATTGAACGGTCGCCACGCGTATTGACCGCTTACGACCACAGATTGAATCGAAATCAAAAAGACAAAGTAAAGAAACGTTCTTATTTTCATCGCATCGCCCTCTCTATTAATATTTCAAAATCAATTGAGGCAAAATCCGTTTACAAGGTAACAGCGGAAAAGGATATTATCCGCTCCATGCGACACTAGTTGCACGGCCAATTTAAGTCGCTACCTGGAATGAATACTGTCCGATTTGCTGCCGAAATCGATTACATCGAGGTCCGACACCGGATTTTCAAGGTCCAACTTTATGATAGTGTCTATCGAGTCGTGCTGTTCAACCGGCAAATGTACCACCATACCATCTTCATTCTGCTCGAACGTCGCTTTTCCGCCGGTGAGGACCGAACTGGAAAGAATCCGGCTCTTCAGCGGCGGGAGTGTGATCCGGTCATTATCCCACTTCTGAACGTGAAGATATACAGTCGCTCCTCTGAAAGTTGACCCTCCCCATCCACCATTTCGAAACGGGCCTCCCCTGGTTCCGTATATGCTTTCGCCATATTTCCCCAGCCATGCGCCGATTTCCTTGAGCACACTCACCTGTCGAGGTTCGATCTCACCGTTGGGCATAGGCCCCACGTCAAGAAGGAGATTACCGTCCCCCGTAACACATTGTATGAGTATCCCGATACATTCCGCCGCTGTTTTCAAAGTGTCGTTCGGCTTCCATGACCATTGAGTACCGATAGTCATGCATGTTTCCCACGGCATGCGGTTGTTGAACAGGCCGACCTGTTGCTCGGGCGTCGCGTAATCGGCGTTCGGGCCGATTTGTGTTTTTACATCGTAAAGTCCGTCTGTCGGAATATCGAGCCGGTTATTGATGATTATGTTTGGCTGAAGCGATCTAACGATATGGTACGTTCGCTCCTGATCCCACACCGCCGGTCCGCCTTCGGTATCAAACCATAGAAGGTCGATCTGCCCATAATTCCCCAGGAGCTCGGAGAGGTGTGTCTGCATGCGTTTAACATAATCGCTGTTGCGGGCTGTCCGGCAGTCCGGGTCACGCCAGTCCATCGGAGAATAATACCAGCCGATCCTCATGCCCGCATCGTGAGCGGCGGAAGAAAGCTCGCCACAGACATCTCGCTTGAAAGGCGTGCTTCCTATGTTATAGTCATCGACCTTTGTATGCCATAAACAAAAACCATCGCAGTGCTTCGCAGTGAGAACCATATACTTCATCCCTGCGGATTGAGCTATCGATACCCATTCCTTCGCGTTGAATTCCACGGGGTTGAATTTTTTGTAGAGGTTATCGTACACATCGACCGGCACCTCACCTGTCCCGGTCTTCTCAATTCCACGGCGCAATCCTCCACGCGACCAGCTTATTTCCGTTCCCACGATGCTTACCGGCCCCCAGTGGATAAACATTCCAAACCTTGCCTCGCGCCACCATTGCAATCTCGCCTCCCTGTCTTTGATTGCCGCATCGAGAACGGAATCGGTTTGAGCAATCGAATTCATTTGAATGAACATTGAAAAAATCACGATGAAGGTCGCTACTACTTTTGCCTTTGTCATGAACTTGCTCCCTTTCGATAATTTAATTCCGCAGCGCGACTCAAATATATCCGATCCGAACACTTTATTCAAAAGGCCATGTTGTTAGGTAGTGGATTACTTTCATTTCGGGTTGCCATAAAAAACCCTATCTGTCATTCCCGCGTGCTCTTAGCGGGAATCCAGTTGTTGCTCTGCCCTGGATTCCCGACAGAAACATTCGGGAATGACAAGTGCGCTTCCTTTTCGGGGGTTCCAGGGTAACATTCAAATGTACAGGTTCTGATCAATTTCAAAGTAGCTCACTGCAATGTTGTTACCCAAATTATAGGTTGAGCCAGCCTCCTTGTCTGGAGCTTTCACCGATAGCGTCGATGACTTTCATATTAGCTATGCCATCACCCAACGGAGTGGGAACTTCTTCATTTTTCATTATTGCTTGTGCGAAGAGGTCCGCTTGAATCGTGTATTGATCGCAAACGTCAAACAATATCTCTTCAACCGACCCTCCCTTCTGCAACAGTACCTTGCATGGACGGTCGTTGGGAGCATTGATAGGAATTTCTATTTCGATTCTCCCCCTGGTTCCAAATATCTGCACTTTCTGATACGGTTGTAATTGCGTTCCACATGTGAATGTGCCTAACCCTTCGCCAAAATCCAGAAATCCCGATGCGAGACGGTCAATTCTTGTATGTGGATCATACTCGACCCGTCCCAACACGCGCTGTGGCTCGTGACCGAAGATAAATCTCGAAAGCGATGTACAATAACAGCCGATGTCCAGCATGGCGCCCCCTCCGGTTTCCACGATGTTGCGAATGTTCGATGAGTCGTCATTATAATATGAATAGAGAGTGTGAACGCCTTTGAGTTCCCCGACAGCATTTTCATCCACAAGCTCCTTGACCTTTTTCCACTGTGGATGGTGGCGGTACATGAATGCTTCCATCACCTTAAGATCCGGATAATCTTTGGCCGCGCCTTCCAGCCGGCGCGCGTCTTGATAGTTCAACCCTAAAGGCTTCTCGCAAAGAACATGCTTGCCGGCTTTTAAAGCTCTCAGTGTCCATTCCACATGCAAGTGGTTTGGCACCGGTATATAGATAGCGTCGATCTCAGGATCCGACAGCAGAGCTTCGTAAGAGCCAAATGTTTTTGGGATACCAAGCTGAGCTGCAACCGTCCTCGCCCGGTCGATATCGCGTGAAGCAATGGCAATCACCTGAGAGTATTTGCTTTTCTGCGTCGCGGGAATCGTCGCCCTTATTGCGAATTTCGATGTGCTCAGAATTCCCCATGAAATTTTCTTCATTTAAACTCTACCTACTTTCCACCTTTGAGTTATTATTGAACTCACTTAAGATTAAAGTACACCTGATGCCTACTTACAATCCTGTGGTCCGTGAATTTCCACGAAAATTATTGCATCGGGTCAAAAGGTTCAAGGTTTGTAGAGAGAGGGTCTAAGCAGCGGTCAAAAATCTATTTGTGGTAACACCGGGGTATTGACAGATGTTTTGACTTAATTGAAAGCATGTGGTAACCCCTCAAGCTTTCAATGCATCATGCACTTTCTTTGCAAGCGCTGATGGTGTGAACGGCTTTTGGATGAAGTTGACCCCTTTATCTAACACCCCGCGCTGTGCGATGACGTCGGAGGTGTACCCCGACATAAAAATGGATTTGATCCCGGGTTTTACTGTCTCGAGTTTTTGCAGGAGCTCTTTGCCGTTCATCAAGGGCATGACAACATCAGTGAGCAGCAAATCTATCTCCTCCTTCCATGTTTCGCAAAGGAGAACAGCTTCGTCCGGAGACAAAGCGGTAAGCACCCTGTAGCCGCTCCGCTCAAGGATGCGCCTGGTAAGTTCAAGCAATTCGGCCTGGTCCTCAACTATAAGAATGGTCGCGTTGCCGCCCTGCGTGTCATTCACATCGGCAAAGCTCGGCTTTTCAACTTCACCATAATACCTCGGCAGGAATATCTTAAAGGTTGTGCCACTACCTATCTCACTGTAGACGTTTATGCTTCCGCCATTTTGTTTGACTATGCCGTAAACGGTCGAGAGCCCCAGACCTGTTCCCTCGCCTTTTGGCTTTGTCGTAAAGAAGGGCTCGAAAATATTATTCATCGTCTCTTTGCTCATCCCTTTACCTGTGTCGGTAAAGCTTATCACCACATATTCCCCGGGAGAAAAATCAATGCGGTTCTGTGCGTATGCTTCATCTATAGAGACATTGGAAGTTTCAAGAGTAATTGTCCCCACGTCGTCTATTGCATCTCTGGCATTGGTTGCGAGGTTAACAAGTATCTGGTCCAGCTGGGTAGGATCTATTTTTATGTTCCAGACATCCTGTGCCGGCAAGAACACAAACTCCACGTTTTCGCCGATCAAGCGTACCATGATCTTCCGGAGAGATTCGATGATCGTATTTGGGCTTAACACGCGCGGAGAAACGATCTCTCGCCGGGCAAAAGCAAGAAGTTGTCTCGTAATATCTGCTCCCCGTTTCGCGGCCGACGAAATCAACTTGGTGTATTGATAAAGCGGATCGTCTTCTTTCATCTTATCTAATACCAGGTCGCTGTACCCTATGATGACGCCCAGCATGTTGTTGTAATCGTGCGCAACACCCCCTGCAAGCCTCCCGATGCCCTCCATCTTTTGAGCCTGTAATAATTGTTCCTCGAGCTTCTTTCTGTCGGATATGTCGTAGGCCGAAGTGATTAATGCGGGTACTCCGTTATACTTTATGAGCGTCGCGCTAAAGTCAACCCAAATGGCTTTCCCATCTTTGGTGATCAGCTGACATTCGTAATGTTTCAAGAAACTCTTTCCCCTCAACCGTTGTACCGAACGCATCATCACAAGTTCTCTATAGTCGGGATGAATAACGTCTGACGCTGCTAGCTGTGAGATTTCATCGGCCGTATATCCGAGCATTTTCTCGGCAGCAGGATTCGCGTAAAAAAATCGCTTACCATCATTGATCGAGATGGCTGCGGTCAAACCTTCAACGAGTGCGCGGAATTTTTCTTCGCTTTCCCGAAGGGCTGTCTCTGTTCGCTTTCGTTCGGTGATGTCGTGTATGATTCCTTCGACACCGCACGGCTTACCGTCTGAATCATAGGTCAGGTGCGCGTTCAACAAGACATGGATGATCCGGCCGCTCTTCGTGCGAAATCTCGTAATGTAGTCTATTACTTCACCCTTCTCTTGAATTGCTCTAAAGAAGCCCAGCCTTTCAGAGGGGTCCTCATAAAAAATAGTCGCGGGCTTTCCAATAACTTCGTCTCGAGTATAACCGGAATGCCGTTCAATCGATGGGCTGACATCCGTCAACCGCCCTTCAAGGTCGGTCATGTATATCACATCCTGAACATTCTCGAACATCGCTCTGTATTTTTCTTCACTAAGCCTTAACGCCTCTTCCGCTTTTTTATGCTCGGTGACGTCTTCGAGAATGAGGTGCACCAGCGCGACCTGTTCAGCGCTGTCAAGAATTGGGACGAAATGCAATTCGACATGGATCGGTTTTTCCCATTTTGTGACGTATGTGTACTCGCTGATGTTGGGTCGGGCCGTCTCAACGCAGCGTTGGAAGGCAGCCGAGATCCCGGCATCGACGAGACGAGGAAATGTCAGTATGTTGATTTCCTTTGTCCTGTCGGCGGATGGCGATCCGAGAATCTCTAGCGAGGCGGGATTCACCTCCAGGATTTGGCCCAGCCGGTTTGCCAGTATGATCCCGATTGGCGCGTGCTCGTGAAGCAGCCTGAATCGCTCCCGGCTGTTCCTCAACTCCTCCTCCACCCGTTTGTGCGTGGTAATGTCCTGGACGGTACCGAAAAGTTTCACCGGCTTGCCGTCCTCATTTTTTTCGAGTTCACCAAGCACGTGCACCCACAGCTCGGCGTTGTCGCGCTTCCTTATTATCTTAAATTCTCTGTCAAAATCTTTTCCCCCATTCAGAACATTATCGACAAGATACGACGATGCCTCCTGTCGATAATCCGGATGGATTATATTGATCCATCCATCGCGGTCCCGTTTGTAGCCTTTCTCGATGCCGAGCAATTCATCCATCATCTCTGAGCTCGTCCACTCGCCGCTGTTGACATCGAGAGTGTAATAACCCAATCGAGCTACTCTTTGAAATTGTTCCAGGCACTTTTCGCTCTCGCTCAAACCCTGTTTCTTTTTCATTCCCTTTGCCCGGTTCCGAGAGGCTATAATGTCACCTGTTGCCCTTCCAAAGAGGGACTTCAATTACATCCGCCTTTTTGTTAAACTCCTGAACTTCGCGGACGGCATAATCTTCTCCCGCAACCTTGGAAGTGAGGGACTGCGGAAACATCTGGTCTATCTCCATTCTTTCTGCGTTCATAGCCATTTCTAATTATTCACACACTTATTCCATTGACTTCGGCTTACTCTACTGTTGTCGGATTAAATTGATGGGTCTTTAGAGGAAGATATTGATTTAAGCTGTGATTGACCCTCAATTACTTTTCTAATTGGAAATTCATTACTGAGCGCTGGGAGCCGGTAACTCGTAGCAATCAGTCCGCTGGGGGATTTGTTTGGGTGACTTTGGCAACTACTGAAAGCCGCTTTCTGGTCGTAGATAGCCGCCGCTGTCAGCTCGCAGTCGTCAGATCCCCAAGGTGAGTTATTGGAGAATGAAAGGATCGGGTGCGACGAGAAATGGAAGGGGGGTGAACGTTATCCTATAAATTTAGTAATCACCTTCTACAGGTGATTATGTAAGCATGTTTTATCTGAAGACCTAGGATAGTAGAATTTTTTATTTCCACGGATCCCCCTTCAACGGAAAATCCCTGTTGTAGAGCTATCAATCCGGGATTGTCTTCGGGTATCAATAGGACTCTAGAAAGGCTTACTATTTCATATGGAGTCAGGGACTTCTGAATCTTACTAGAAATGTATTCCACAGGTTCTGGGTCATCTGTTCTTATCCAGTCTGCCGCCACCAAGAGGTCCCACTTGTCGAGGGAATCCTCTCTAAGAAACAAACCGAAGAGCTTGTAATCCCCTTTTTCTGATGAAGTAGCCCTTTCGATTGCTCTTAGCTTGCCGATTATCGCATCAATTCCAGTTGATATTATCATAAGAGATTTTTCAAGATCGTCTTCGTTGAATTAATCATTGCCTGCGCGTCTTGCTTAACAATTGAACCGCCAACATCATATCTTTTCTCTGGATCCCACTTAGATACGATGGACCAATCGGCAAAGGAATTACTCTTGATAGAGCTTTCCAGACCTGTAAATGACAATAGAACATCCAAGTCATGCACCTTTAGGCTATGATAGTCTTTGAACTCATTCCGTGTGGAGGGAAACGCCGCCCAATTTAAGGTAAGGCAAATCCTATATTTGAGCGCAACTTCAACTGCATAACCGCAGATATAAACCGCGCCATCGAACCTGTTGCCATTGAACAACACCTCGGCATCAAGTAGTCTATCATTTGCTATGGTTTTCAGATTGTTATTGGTTATCATTCCGAAATGTTCACAAGAATCAATATGACTCCATAAAGTTAAACGAACTTAATGCACGAATCAATTGCTGTCAGTAATCGTAGCTGTATCTTCCCGCAACAATTTCCGTGTATATCCTTTTGAAATCCTCACTGTCAATTTCTAAGAATGGGTGATATGACCTGGGGTTTTCGGATACAAATAGAGAGAGTACCTTCTGAAAAAAATCGTAAAGAGTTCCGTCGTTAAGTAATTGAAATACATGGTCCAATTTTGATTTATGCGATTTGAGATCGTATCTCTCAAATCCGTTGAATTGAAGTTGAAACGGAGAGCTTTGGAAGTCATAAGATGCGTCAATCGACGTAGTAACCTCCAAATGAGTAACTAGCTTCATCGGTAAACCATTTGCTTCATGGAAACTCACATAAGTCTCCAAGATGAACCACATAGAAAGCAAAGGTATACGTACGTGCATCAAGAAGAGTTTTTCATCATCTTGTAATTCGAGGAAGTTGTAGTGAAGCCTGTTGTTCTCGAATGCAGCTCTTTCAAACATAAACCAGTTTGAGTAATTTCCTGTATAATTGTCGGATTCGTATACCACTGAAGGGGAATTTGCTCTCTTATATCTTGGGTCGAATACTAAGGGGAAGTATCTGACATCAAATTCGACCTTCCGTCTCAAGAAACTCTTCGATAATCCATTATAGATTCGCGCGAAATCCAAATTACTTAAGTAGTCATCTTGCACCGTTAATGACCATTTTAGATGGTGGCGAGTTTTAGTTTTCAATTTGTAATTTTCAACATCTATAGTATTCACATCGATGTTGCCCAGTTCCCTCTTTAGATCGGAAATCGGGACAATTTCTCCTAACGGTGGTTTAGCAATTAAATCTTGACCTGTAATGTATGCATATAATTCAAGAAATTGTTCGTTGTAGTTATCTAAGTCTGAGATTTGAACTGCCTTAATTCCAAGAAGGAACGGAGGGACTTGGTCGAAGTTTAGCTTGATTAAGACAGGTACAAATTTTCTTTTGAGATTTTTTACAAATATTTCTCCTGTGGCTATGTTGATTTCATAACCGATTCCACCTTTCCGTTCTTCGTACTTCTTGACAAACTGTTTCGTAATCAAAAATATTACATAGTCTGCATCAGTGATGCCTCTCTCCATATATTCTGGTATGCTGCTTGTCAGTAAAATTTCATATTGGTCGATAGTTGCGTCGACACCTTTAAATCTGAATTGAGAGCAAAATCTGGCAACCCATTTTTTAAATTCTTCACTGTCGTGAGAGTATGAAATGTATACTTTCGGCACGTCCATTTAAACCTATTATAGTCTCTAGTTTAATATCACAATTAAGTAATAGAATGGAGCCTTGTCAAGACTCCCGGATGTTAAATGATTTGAGGGTTTGGAAATTACTCAAACGAGTTTCCCTCATAAAGTTCATTCTCTTCGCGCACCATGACACTGCCGCCCTTCAAATGAACAATCCAGCTGCAGACCGATGTCAACTGCTCGTCTTTAGTCAAGTTGGCTGCTCCGCCGAGAATTCCATTTTGTAACTGGTTGAAGATTTCCTTTGCCATGCTGTTTTCAATCGCTGCACCTACAAAGAAGGTGTGCGGGGCCAACTTCTTTTTCCTAAAACCACTTCTTATTCGGCTCAACGCTGAGTTCGCCGTTTTCCAGTGTTCATCTGCTCCAGCAGGATCGAGCCCGCCTTTCAATTCTCCTAATGCGATGTAACGTTCATTTGAAAAGATAATCGATTTGTTATGTCTATCAGATTTCAGGTCGTCTATCCTGCCATCAAGAACACAAACATCCACGTTCTTCTTTACAACAGGAACCGTTGTGTTCATGATAAGCAGTCTATTGGTCTTGCCTATCTTCCAATAAAAACCGTTTACCCTCTTTTCCAGATCGGTATCGTCGTTAGGTTTCTGAAGCCAGGTATCGGAAGCAGAATCTCTCCACTGATAATCGGTACCAGAGAGGTTAAACACTGAGAGCAAAGACCTGATGAACTTTCGCTCGCCAAGCTGACCCGCTAAGTTTCTTGCCTTGCCTCCCAACGTATCGCCGCGTGTCAGCAAATATCTGTATATGAGTTCATCAACAAAGTCTTCACCGGCAGGCTCTAAGAACTTCTCGATGAGTTGCCTTATTGCGGTTCTTCGGTTAGATAGTTCAGCGATTTGTCTGAAAGCCCCGATGCGGTGAGCAGGCCCATTCTCAACTCTTGAACGTGAAGAAGATCCTTTGGCTTACCGACTCTGGTTGCAAGTGCCTTCATTGTCTTTGCTTCCTCAACGAAGGGAACAGCGAGATAGTTTTTCTCCAAAGCTAATTTGACAAAACCTGCCCTCGTTTCTTCTTCAGAGGTTACTAAATCTTTGGGGCTTTTTATGATTGTTTGTGGATTTATTCCTTTTGCCATAGATACACGCATTTCCGGACTTCTGTTCGTCCGTAGCTCCCCATCTGTTGACTGCTGTTTCCCTTGCCCTTCGGCAGAACGAATATCTTCTCAATCTTGAAGCCGAGGTTTTCTGCGAACTCCGACAATATCAGATCGACAGGAATTTCTTCACCGCCATACCGCACGTTATCATTCACCATCACACAATATCCCCCTCTTCTCGTGACCCTCGCCATCTCATTTATTACGAAGCACATCTCCAGGAAATAGTTCTTTACCATCCGTGGAACATTGCTATTGTTCAGCTTCTCCGATTTGTTCAACTCATCGAGAACCGAATTCACTTCCCTCATCGCCGCTGAGTTATTGTAGACCTCCATAACTCCATCAAACGTCTTTGACCTCCTGATTGATGAGTAGAGTTTATTCAGCTGATCCACCTTCTCCTTGTTCTCCACGGTGCACGATAACATCGATTGTCTCAGGCTTCTTACATCATCGTTGTCATTCCCGAGGAAAACCAATTCCAGGGCATAGGTTCTCGTATAGTCGTAGCGGTTGCAATAAGGAGGGGATGTCATAATGAAATCGAAGAATCCATCCTCCAACTTCGGCAACTCTTCAAGGCACGAGCCTTCGATTATATTTATCGGCTGCTTGGCTTGATTGTCGATCTTTTTAATGTCGAACAGAGTGTCCGATCCATCATAGGACAGGTCGGTTATGATCTCGTTAAGCTTATCGGATATCGCTTTTTTAAAAGAGAGGATCTTTCCTATGTTAAAAGGCTTCCCCAAAAGCTCTCTCTTGGAACGATAATCCCACCGCAGGTATTGCCCATCTTTTCTTGTGTAGCTGATCTCTTCGAGGACACTGAAGGCCGCGAACTGCAGAACCGCGCGGACTCTTTTGTCTTTTATTGATTGGCAGTATGTCAGGTACTTATTCAGCAAGACTTCGGTATCATCGGGGAACGCGTCTTTAGTTATCGTGATATGGTTGATATGCGTGTCGTATTTCTTAATCTTTGACAGCTCGTTCCATAAATTCTTGACGACCAGTGACAGTTTCTTCACATCGAGATCGCCAATCGCTTGTCGTGTCTTCATGACAAACGTACCGACAGGCAAAAGTTCTATGCCGTAAGACTGCCAACCAACCTCCTGCGCTGCGAACAAAGTTGTTCCCGCACCTGCGAACGGATCGAGAATTCTTCCCGGTGTCATTGAGTATTTTTCCAAAAAATATTTCACAAGCTCCGATGAAAACCCCTCTCTATATTTAAACCAACGATAGATGGGTTCGTTTCTATTTGCCTGGAAGCTGACGGTCTTACGATTCAGCTGATGTGCTACTTCCATTACACCAGCAAGCTTTTGATGCAGCTTCTGTCGCTGGCTGAGGAATAGTTCTTCTGCCCTTCGGGATCGGGCTTCTGCCGTTTGCATGGTTTAATATAACGAATTATGGCCGAATTAGGCTATAGCATCTCACCTAGTTTCCTGATTTAATAGAACGCTTCTCTGAATCGACGAGAATGTCAATGAGTTCCATGCCTCAAAAGCTCCGTCACAAAATTTTCTCTCTTTCATTTTCCACTTGACTTCTCCAATTAGATGACATAATTTCCAATAGAGTCGTGCATCAAAAGGTCGTGCATAACTCAGATAGAAAGTTGATTTTGACTGTAATCCCGCCGGGGGTGGGATCCCGTTTCGAGAAGTAAAATAGTTCAGCCAAAGGTTCATTGACCTTTGGCATTGTTGCTTTACCGAGATGGAAAAAAAGTCCCTGTAGTCCGCCAGGGGCTTCAGCACTAATCCTAAGTAAGTATGCTATCGCATAAGGTATGTGCATATATAAATACATAGGGCAATGCGGAAAACCCCGGACAGAGTGGAATTATCGGCTTCCCTTCCCCTGCGGAAAGAGGTTGTCTCCGAAACACAGAAGGCGCTCTCCTTCACGAACACTTTCAGTTATTCAGTATTGCCATCTGATTTTCGCTATTTATGACCTGGTTTTTGAGCAAACGCGATTCCCTGCCGCTGAAAGCCGCTCAAACGCAAGTAAAAAACGCTTCGCACATTCCCGAATGCCTTTGGTTTTGAATCATCGGCAATTGAACCTCAGTCCAGCAGGTTTGTCTTCTCGTCATAGGTGTTTGATCTTGAATCCGAGCCAATTGCTTGTGACACCTTGTCAATTTGCGCCTTGTCCGCGGGTGGCGCTTGTTTAGCATCGGCATTTGTTCGGTTCCGCAGGGACATTGGAAGGAAAGCATCGTGGCACGTGCAGGAATCATCAGCCATTGTTCACGGAGAATCGGCATTTGGTCCGGTAGAACCGGACATCGGCGGAGAAGAATCGGGACGCGGCAATATGTCCGCGACTATGGTTCCGGCGTCTTTGACACCCGGAAGGAAATCATCGTAACGTGGAACAAAATCATCGACACATGTTTGTGACACATTGGCAGGACGAAATGAATAAACAGCGTCAGATACATAATCATTACTCACCAAACAAAAAGGAGGATGCATGGATAAGCATCATGAAAACCGAAACACCATGTACAAAGCCGTCGATCAGTTCTTCATCGATAGGCAGCCTATTGCTCCGGTGATACCGGCGTTGACCCGGAAGATTGCCGTCTTCCACGGTCTCGTCCTCGCCATCGAAGCAAAGAACGGAGAGTACATTTCATCTTCAAAGGGGAAAACGCAGGATAAGGCAGACGCGCAGGAGGCAATGCTCGACGTCCTATTCCGCATCGCCTCAAACCTCAGATCGATTGCGACCGAAAAGAACGACCAGGCGACGCTCCAGCTGACTTCCATCAGCTACACGGCGATAGCCAAGATGAGAGACACGGAGCAGAAATCGTACGCGGAAACGATCTACAAGATCGCCATGACCAACGCCGCGGCGCTGGCAGATTTCGGCGTTGACGACGCAGCGCTCACAGATTTCAAGGCTCGGATAGACACCTTCGGGACCAAACTCGGAGAGAGAGAAGCGGCCCCCGGCAACCAGTCCGCCGTCAGGACAAGCATGTTTGACCTCTTCATCGAAGCGGACGCGGCTCTCGATGACATGGATAATACCATGGTGTCCTATAAAACCTCCGACCCGGAATTCTACAATGCGTATTGTCTCCTCAGGCCGGTGAAGGCGACAGGCGTCAGGCACAAGCATCCGCCGCAGCCGACAAACACTCCGCAGGCGGCACCGGCGAAGTAATAGAACAATTACCTTGCGGAGGTCGCGAGGCCTCCGCAATATTATGTTTATTAAAATAGGAGGCAACATGAATGCAAGTGAATTTGCCGCCGACAGTTCAAAATTTAGCGAGGCCGTAGCGGCATATACTGCAGCAAATGCAGCGTTCCAGGAGGCGGCAACCGCGTACTGGTCCGCCAACCAGAATTACTATTCAAGCATAGCTAAGGCAACGTCTACACTTTCCCAAGCCATCGCCCTCGACGTGTCAACGCTCAACCCTGGTGCAGTTTCACAGGCCCGGCGCGATTTTGCGAATACCATGTTGAGCATCAACGCTACTCACAATGATGCCGTTGCAGCTTACAACCAAGCCGTCAATGTTCACGATGCCGCAATTTCTGCTTATAACCAGGAAGTCGACCAATTCAAACAGGCCCAAAAAGATTGGATGAGTTCACAAGGTGGTGCAACCGGTAATCTGGAACCAATTACAAGCCCGATCCATTTGTCACATCCGATCCCACCGCACCAGTCATCAAGCACCACTCACGAGGAACACGAAGGTCAGCAGTCACCGCCGAACATTTATGGACATAAAACAAATGTTCCTTAGGCTAATTATCCCAAAGAAAAGCACAGACATATCCCCGCCGATCGCTTGCGATTTAGCTGGCGCCAGCTCTGAGAGAAACAAAAAGTAGGACTAAACGTTATAGGCGAAGAAGATGCCGATATTCGAAAAATTATTTGATGATGTGAAAGGAAGCGTACCGGATCTTGCGGAGTCCCATCTGAACGGGCTTGCAGGTCAAGCTTCGGCAATCATGAACGACTACCTCGACAAGACAAAGGACGACTTGAGAAGCTACTCTCTCTTGTTAGCCGCTGGCATTATTGGCGAAGAAGATTACCGAACGGGAGTACACTCAAAGTTATACCCTGCCAGGATGGAACTTCTTCAGGTGAAGGGGTTTCAGGAAGCGGCAATCGAAGAATTCATAGAGAGCGTAATAAACGCGTTTCTTGAAAGCGCCCTAAAGGTGCTCCTGTTTAAACCAATCAAACCATAACGTGACAAGAAAGGAATAACCGAATGGCTAAGAGTAAATTGTTCAATATCAGAATCCTTTCCCCCATACGCCGCTCAATCTTGAAAGACGGTGAAGTAACACAATCAACAGTGTCTGCCGGAGTTTTCAATTCCAACCAATTGACAATCACATTCGCGGGGGCCCCTATTCTCGTCACAATAATATGGAAGGTCGTGGGCTTGATGTTTCCGGTAGTGCTGGAGTCCTATATCTTCCCTGTTGTCCTGTCGCTCATCATCGGGATGTTGATCTTCTGGCAGAGTGAGCCCGCCGGAACGACGACGAAAGATAAAATACTGGGATTTACCTTTGCCCTGTTGAACTCGTTCGCAATCGCCGCGACAGTGCTCGGAATAAATACCGCGACTACAGGGGCGGCATTAACGGGTCAATAGACAGAGAATAATTGTCTGGCGAACGGTGATTCGATGTGTGCGGATGCGAACGCGGCGATAGGGGGGTGTCTAAATGCACATGTTTAAAAAAGGCGGTATATGATTTCAGCTGCTTCGCCTATCTTTTGAGAAACGGATCGTCCCGGTTTTAACGCCGATTTCCGGACTTCCAGCTATTTCCAGGGAGATCGACGGGCTTCCCTTGAGAGGGCTGGTCGACACCGGTGTTTATATCTACAACACGATGAGAAAAAACTCCCCGGACACTCATCAGCGGATCAATCTTCCTGATCGAGAAAATGCCTGTCGATGCAAGGGTCACGTACCGCGTTCCAACGTATTTCTCTATCCTTACCATGCATTGCCATGAATCGATATTGACTGGAATGACCCAGGTGTATGAACCTGCTAACATTCCGCAAGAGGCAATATAGCCCCATGTAGATCCTCCATCCGACGAATACTGCAGCAGCACAATGCTCGCGGAATCGCCATTTACGTTCCATGTTATCTCCTGGTCGTTCCCCGCCGTCAAATACGAGTAGCTCGAAGGCGACTTAATTTGTCCGTAAGCCAGTTGATAGGAACAAATGACGAAAATAGATATAACAAATAGAATTGTAAAAGAAAGGATGTTCTTAATCATGGGTCCTCCTTTTAGATAGTGTCTTCCTCACACGGTTCTCCGTTTGATATTTTGTGGGCTCCAATCGAGACCGGTTCAAGCAAGCGCTCTTTCCAGGCCGCCTCTCCGATTCGGGATGAATGTCACTGAAATGATCCTATAACCGATCATCTCTCACCGAATACTTCCGGCATAAGTAGCTCAACAATCAGGCCAAAAATAACCAGGGAAAATGTTTCGAAATCTCCACGCAGATCTCAGGTGAGCTAGAGAGCGATACCAATACGTAACAATATTGTGTAAAAATCCACACCTCCGGTACCAGACTTGCTCCATGGTCAAGACAGGAACGGCTTTGATATTCCTCCATCCACTGAAAAGATTATGGATGACTTAGGATCTGATTATGCCTTCTTATGCTGTAATTGATAAGACATATCGACCTTGTTCGAAGAGTTAGATGGGAAATGTTAATTACCTGCCCCAAATGTTATGTATCAATGAATAGTCAGTGTTATGGTAAGTCACAGGCAACAAGGCTATTGGAATCCTACTTCCTCAGTTCCCCTTTGTTTTTGCCCGCGGAATCGTCTGAGATCAATGCAAATACCCGCTCCGTAAGTTCGGCTGGCTTGTACGGCTTTTGGAAAAATCCTGCCGGCCTTTTAGACCCAAAAGCAGAGAAAGTGTCTCCTTCGGTATATCCTGAACTAAGCAGAACCTTCACGTCCTTGTTGATCTTCAAAAGCTCATCAAAGGTTGCTTTACCATCCATCTCCGGCATTGAATAATCCAGTATGACCAACGAGATCTCAGATTTTTGCTGTCGATATAATTCGATCCCTTCTATGGGGTTCACAGCTCCGATCACCTTGAACTTTGCGGCTGAAAGAACATCCGCCAGAAGTTCGAGCACCGATGGCTCGTCGTCGATCGCCAGTATAGTTTTGCCAGCCCCATCCATGACTCTTGTGTGTTGGGCCTCCGGAGCTTCTCCTGTCTCACTGGATTCTACAAGTGGGAAGATAATTTCGAACTGTGTCCCTTCGTCTACTTCGCTACGTATGTGGAGCCCGCCGTGATGCCCCCGGATAATGCCGAGAACTGCCGCCAGTCCGAGACCTCGGCCGGTGAACTTCGTAGTAAAGAATGGGTCGAAAATGCGGGCGAGTACTTCCGGTTTCATGCCGTGTCCGCTATCCTGTACCTGTAATATGGAATACTTTCCCGGCGATAGCGGATCATTGGTATACTTCCAGTGCTCTAAATCATTCTCCCCGATTTCAATCAAACCTGTGCGAAGAGTAATGAATCCGGGCTGAGTTCCAATTGATTCTCCGGCGTTGATAATGAGGTTCATTATCACCTGCTCAATCTGACCCACGTCACCTCTTATGTATGGTGAAGGCGTACTCAATTCAAATTGCAATTGAACATTCTTCGGAACGGATACTCCCAGCATCTCGGTATTTTCTTTGACGAGAGAATTCAGATTTATGTCCTCAATGACGAACTTTCCTCTACCGGAATACGCCAGCAGCTGCCTCGTTAAATTAGCAGCTTTCTCTCCTGCCATGATAGATTTTTCGATGTGGTTCCGGGCCTTGCTATGTTCCGGCAGTAATTCAATTGCAAGCGAAGCTTGACCCATCATGGCACCAAGCAGGTTATTAAAATCGTGTGCTATTCCGCCTGCCAGAGTTCCGATAGTCTCCAATCTCTGTGCATTGCGCAACGCATCTTCAGATCGTTTGCGGTCAGTGATATCTTCCTTTACAGCAATGAAGTTTATAATCTCGTCATCTTTGTTCTTGACAGGGGAAATGGAGGCCAGCTCCCAAAACAGATCTCCGTTCTTCTTTTTGTTGTGAAATTCACCGCGCCACTCCTTGCCTGCCGTGATCGCCCCCCACATCCTCTCGTATTCCTCCGAAGAAGTCTCGCCCGACTTCAAAATGCGCGGGTTATTCCCTATTACTTCTTCCGACGAATATCCCGTAAGCTCTGTGAACTTGGGATTAACATACTCAATGTTGCCGTGTATATCGGTAATTACTATCGAGGCCGGGCTCTGTTCAACTGCAGAGAAGAACTTGCGAATCTGCTGGTCTGCGCGCTTGAGTTCGCTTATATCCCGCACAATGCCCTGGACGTAACGGTCGTTGCCAATTTGCAGCGGTGAACCTGTGATAAAGGCTGTGAATGTTCCTCCGTCTTTCCGCTGAAGTTCGACTTCTCTATGGCCTGTCTTGTGTTCGATAGCCACCTGAGTAAATAAATGCAGCGAACTTTGAGGTGGCATCAAATCCGTTATCCGCATCTTCAGCAGTTCTTCTTCGGTATATCCTGTCATCTTGCAGTAAGCGGGATTGACCATTAAATAACGCCCATCGAGATCAGCAATCGTTATCCCATCGTTACTTTGATTGAAAGTTGCGCGATATCGTAATTGGCTTTCCTGCAATTGATCTTCCGCGCGTTTTCGCTCACTGAGGTCAAGAAGGACTGTGACCCTCATGGTCTTGCCTCTCCATGTAATGGAACGCGAGTTCGATTCTACTGGGATTGTAGAACCATCCTTTCGCAAAAGGAAATGTTCGTATTTTCCTTCGTATTTTTCGGCTATATGTTTGCTTACATCTGCTCTATTACCCGGAGCGACAAAGTCTATTATGGGGCGTCCGATCATATCATTCAATTCGTAACCCAATAGCATTGCGAACCGGGCGTTGCTATCAACCAGGATCCCATTTTCTGAGATTGCGATTCCTTCCTGGGACACCTCGCTCAGTTGCCGAAAACGTTCTTCGCTCTCGCGCAGAGATTCCTCTGCTTGTTTACGCTCGGTAATATCCCGTAGAAAGCCTACGATTCCCAACGATTCATCATTTTTCCCAATCACGGGAGCCTTATAAGTTTCGTACCACCTCCCCTTTTCCAGACCTATTATTTCTTCCTCAACGATATCCTTCTGCCGTGATTCTAATACACTGCGGTCATGGGCACGGTATGCTTCGGCTACGCTTCGTTCCACGATATCAAAATCATTCTTCCCCACAAGCTCATCAGCAGTGGGCTTGTTGAAAGTTTTTGCAAACAATTGGTTTGCCGCGAGGAACCGGCCTTCCGAATCTTTCAGCCATACCGCGAACGGAATGTTATCCAGCAAAGCTCGCTGAAAACGCTCTTTGTTTTGCAATGCCTCTTCCGCTTGTTTTCGCTCGGTGACATCCAGAAATGACCAAACCCTGCCGAGCATTTCTATCCCATCCAACAAAGGACGTGAAATGCGGTCAAACATCCGCCCATCTTTGAACTCGATTTTATCATAACTCTCCTCGCTCGTCTCGTAGAGCTCCCGTGTTGCCTTCAGAAAACTCTCGGGGTCAACGAGTTGATCAATGACATACCGAAGAAGCACAGAGTCATCATTTGTCGCCATGATACTTTTGGGAATCTTCCACATCTCTGAGAAGCGTTCATTTGCAAAAAGTATCCCTTTCCCTTTTCTTACAGCGAGTATTCCCTCCCCGGTGGAGCGCAGGATTGCTTGTAACGACGATTCGCTTTCACGGAGTGCAGCTTCTGCCCTTTTTCCTTCGGTAATATCGTGTGCAACACCTTGAAGACCAACGACCTTACCGTTGACGATGATCGGATTTTCATACACTTCTAAAAGAATTGGATGATTATCAGCATGTTCCACCTCTACCAAAACCGGACTTACCGTGATTTCTCCACGCAGGTGGGCCCGTGTGAATTCCCTGGCATTGTCATTTATTTTATTCTTCGTCGCAAACCAGTGAGATTGTAAGCGCCATTCATTTACAGGTCGGCCCGTAATCTTTTCAATTGACGGAGATACATATGTAATCCGCTTATGAGTATCTTGAGTGTAGAAAAATAAGTGCGGCGTCCCTTCAACGATCGTTTGCATGCGGTTTTCATTTTCCTTTGCCACCTCCTCGGCGCGCCTGCGCTCACTTATATCCCTCGCCACTGTATGCATATAGAACTTTCCCCCCACAGACACACGCGTGTTGCTGAACTCCGTGTCTACTTTCACTCCATCTTTCCGTAATATCTTCGCCTCAGTAAGGGCGGGCTTTCCCTCCATGATCATATCGTGGAATCTGTTGTAAGCTTTCAAATCGATGTCCTCGTGAAGATCCGGTATGCCCATCTTAAGGAGTTCTTCTCTCTCGTAACCCGTCAAATCGCGAGCCGCCTTATTCACCATTACAAAATGTGACTCGGAATCCGATATAAAGACCGCATCGCGTGAGCCTTCAAATATAGCCTCTTGCCATTCTAAGGCTAATTTAGAATTCTCCTCGGCCTTTTTCCTATTATCTATTTCTGAATTCGCTTTACGAAGTGATCTTCTGATTCTGTGGGTAGTAAGATAAGGGAAAATAATAACAAGGGAATAAATTCCACCGTGCAGTATCCATAACTTCATACTTGTATATGAGGTATCGGAGGCTGGAAGAAGCTGATGGACGCCCAAATAAACAAACGATAATTCGGTTAACCAACATATAATCGCTGTAATTAAGGCAGCCTCTCCGCCAATCAGCAAGCCCGCAGCCAGCACTATGAAGAGGTAACCTCTCATCGCAGGAGACGCTAAGCCGCCGGTATTGATTGATAATAGTGTGACGAGTACCCATAGAAAACTTAATACTAGAAGAACAGAACTTATTGTCTGTTTCTTCGAATTCATCCATAATCCGGCACCCGAAATGACAACGACGGAAATATCCAGATATAAATATCGTATCGCGATTGAGCGGTAAATGGTCAATACAACAATGGAAAAAACTAAAACTGCCACGACCAACAATAACAACAAATTATAGATTGATCTCGCAACCTCCGTTTTTTCCTGGTCTGGATAAGTAGGCGGTCTAAAGATTGGAAGCTTTCGAGCAAGCCATTTTGTCATGTTCTTTTAAATCTCTTAGGTGTTCTTTCCTATTTTACCTCACGCATAAAGAAATATCAACCGGTTACTAATTGATTCGGAAAAAATAAAATTTTCTTAAATCTAGTATAAGATACGCAGGCCGTAATAGACCTTTAATTCCGGGTTGTTTTGAGCGCCTTTATAAGAACTGATGATGAAAAATACTTATGCCCGTCGATCATTGCATCAAGTGGATACCGGCTTCGATCAAAACAATGGATATTGATGTTTCCCACTATTTTTGGGGTGCCCCGTTCGTCTGCGAATCTCAAGCGTGAGGCAGATTGGTATCTAGCGGCTTGTTTCATCCAGATCCCAACTCGCCCAAGATTTTGCGTCTATCCTATCTCCGAAAACCGTCTAAATCATCAAACTAAATATTGCCACGGCTATGCCGATCAGACTAGAATACAGGGTTATCTGATTTCCCCGCCGTTTGTCTTTCGCCGTTGATAGTTGATCATCTATCTTAATCGACTCCCCGAGTGATCCAAAATTATATATTCCTTTGTGGGCGAAGCCTGAGCAAAAATGAAAATACGCCTGAAGAAAACCTGATGCCGACATTGTCGCCGGAAAAAACAAAAACAATCTCCACCATCGATTGGCGCCAAACCATATCAACATAAGAAGTATCGCAGCAGTAACCGCGAGAGCGCCCCATCCAAAGTTGCGTCGGCGTGAAATCTCCGACGGCCCTATATTACAGGCACCAGCAACATATTCCGTCATTGTAATTGTCCCTCCGTCAACATTTTTATGGGATTTGCAAAGTTGATTAGTTCATCCAATAATCACTTGAGTATCGAACGATTATCTACCCATTTTATTTGTTGCCATAATGTAACAATCAACGTAAACTTCGTCAAGAGTTCTTACTCTAAAAACGTAGCTACGAGGCTCGAAAAAAGCAAACCACCGTTAACGAAATGGTGCCTCGAAGATGGGAAGAAAGAGGGTGAAAAATGAGGGGGTTCAAAAATCCGCAATATCTTTTTAAATTACCGTGCCCGGGACAGGACTCGAACCTGCACAACCTTGCGGCCACTAGACCCTGAATCATTTGACCTACGTTTATCAATTGCAGAGTGCTCAATTCTAAATTGTTTTGAGCACTTTTCTTTTACCGTGACGACAGCTTCTCTCCATTTTGGACGAGCACTGGTTAGATTTTGGTTAGACAAGTACGGAGTGGTATAGAGTGGTACCCGCTGTCGTTATGATTTGGTGACATGGATACTTTTGCTTAATGCGGCGAGGTTTCTTCAAGGAACTTTTCTATTACTTCAGACTGATCGTCGGTCATAACACGTGCAGTTCTTCTTAGTAGTGCCACAAAAGTCGAATCCTCTTCTTTTGAGCCCGGATATCCAATGTTTTGGCTATCAGGCATGGTATTTGCGTTTCCAATCATTTTTCCATCCTCGTCTAAGAACACATAGTATGGTAATCCTGACTTCTCTCCGCTGAACTCCTTCATCATTTCAAACGCTCCCGCATTTTCAATTGTCTGCTTCTTGTCTCCTTGTTCCAATACATCAACTCTCGTAACCACGAAGTGTTGATCAATTATCCTACTGATATCTGGTTGCTCCAACAGAGTATCTAGTTTCTTGCACCATTTACACCAGGATGCGTGGAATATCAAGAACACATTTTTGTGAGTAGTTCGTGCACTCTCAATAGCCCGATTCAGAATGGAACTCGCGCTGTCTGGCTTGGAACCCTGACAATATCCCGACGCCGTAAACATTACAGCCGAGAACATTAAACAAATGAAGATAGTTCGTTTCTTATTCATAACTCACCTATTGTTCATACCTTGATTCCATTGAACTCCGCGTAAGGGAAATTCCCTAAAGCTTACGCGCGTTTCTGTATCAATGATAAGATAGTAACTCAGTCAAGCATTTGCACATTGGCAACAGTAATTACGAGACTTCCAACATACGCAAATAAGCTACTGCAGCCATAATGTACCACTTCTCCCACCGAGTTCCATGTTGCGAACATTGCGTGTCATCGATTATTGTACCGCTGCTGAATAGGTCAACTTGAGCGCCTCTTTAGGCAGCCACGATTTATTTTTTGTCTAACGCATGTTCTCGTTCTTTAACTGCGTCTTGGAGTAATTTCTTTAGCGTGGATCGTTTTACGTCCTCGATGTTTCGTATTTTCACGTGTCGGAATTTCTTTCCAGCTCCCTCCATTAGTTGGTCAGGATCTGGCAACACCAGCCCATAATTAAATCCTAAATTGACGTGTTCGCCGTACAGACCAATATAACAAAAATGTTCAGTCGATTTCTTTGGACCGATTCCGTAACCAACGACTTGTAACCGTGGCCATGGCACCTCAACGACTTTTGGGTATACTTCAGAGATTAGTTTACGAAGCGCGTTTGCAAGTTTCTTCGTTTCGGGGTCGGCGCCAGCAATCGCATCCTTAAAGGTGCCGGAAGTATCGACTGTCTTCATGAAAAATCTTTCTCCTAATAATTGATTGTATGGCGGCCAAGCAGCCGCAAGGACAACATCCCACTTCCCAAACCAAGTCCCATGTTGTTCAGTTTATGTGCCATGGCTTTTGCACTCTGGCCATTCCTTTATCTTAGGCGACTTAGGTTGCGCACAGTTATGCTGAAAAATAGACTTTATGTTCTTCAATTACTTGTCCGACTTGCTGACAAGCTCATTTATCAGAGGGCGCCCAAATTCGGCTCGAATGAAAGGCTTTACGCCATCGCGTCCTCTTATCTGTAGCCACAGCTTGGCACTTTCTGGCTCTATAACTACCGCGAAACCAAAGAAGGGGCAACAGAATCGTTCTTTTGAAATGAACTTCGTAACCATTTCAAGCATTTCCGGCTTGTTGGGTAATTCGAAAGCATACCCATCATTGAGTTCGGAAACTGTTTGCACATTTTGGAAAAGTTCCCTTATCACAGCAATGTGGAGTGGTCGTTCATTTGGATTGAGCGCTTCCATATTGCAAGCAAACGTAGATTGTTTCTGATTATCGAGTGTATCCATAAGATCATCAATCAGTCAGTTGTGCAACCTAACTATAATTATCCTTCCACACATCCGTATAACATCCCGGCGGGTTGAGTTGCTGTTTAGGCCGGACGGGGCGAAGAGATTGTCAGCTTGAATCCGTCTGGATCCTTCAACCGGAATGAGCGCGACCCCCACGGCATATCGGTGGGTTCCGACTCCAGTGTGCCACCAAGCTCTTTGATACGGGTTGCAATCTTGTCGATATTCTGATCTGTGGTGATCTGCAGCGAGAATCCCTCACCTTTGATCCGGCTCCATCCCTTGGCTCCATCATCTTGATTAATTGAGAGCCGGACGTCCCCGGCTTTTAGGGCTACAGATCGCAGTTTTCCCTCGCGTTCAATCTTCCGGTCGATAGTGAATCCCAGCACATCGCTGTACCATGCAAGGCTTTTGGTAAGATCTTTCACGGTCAGTGAGACCGAGAACATACTCGCATGCAACGACTCAAATTTGGAGCGTTTGCTGGCGTTGTCAGGAATCGGTGAACTGGTGCTCATAGGACATCCTCCTTAGTGGTTTCCGTCATATTTTTCTTTTCCCACAGAGAATTTAAATGGAGCTTCCCCCACAAACAACCTCGCCCTAAATACCCCAAAAAATTTCCCAAAAAAAATTCTAGAAATCGAATTTACCCCAGCAATTCAATCGGCGAGCCAGCGTAAATCGTAGTACCTCTACGTCAAGAGACTTGAAGTACCGGTGATTCGGTTGAGGCTCATTTTGATTCCTCTTTTGTCAGGTGTAAGATGGGGGAAACATAAAGAGGTATTGGAAGCGTGAAAACGATAACGTTCCACTTTCCGAACCGATTTTTAGATTGCCTGTACCATGACTTCTGCGCTCCGCTCATTCACGTCAGCTTTAGCAACTACTGAGCTGACAACGCACCTTGTTTGCATTGCCTGCTAACTTAGAATTAAGCCTCCTCCCCATCATTCCTTATGCATGCAAATTCAAGGCATTTGGATAGTGGGCTCTACCATCTGGTAAATTGATCAGAAGCATTGTTCGGCGTCGCCCCACTCCTGACATTTATTTCCCTTTAGTAGGCGTCCACGCTTGGTAACGCTCCTTTAGTATGCTTTTGGAGATGAGCTGTATCTGACCGATATGGAGGCCAAGATGCGACACTACCCCCACAAGTACATTTGTAACCGTTGTGTCGATGTCTTGAATACGCCACGCCTGAGTTATTCTTTCTGCTGGAAGGGAATCAATCACGCGGCAACTTGCATCAACCGTTTCCTTCAGCATTTTCATCAATTCAGCCTTCGACACGCTCTGCTTTGTGTTGAATTCCGCATGCCGGTCGCGAGCGTAGGGCGTGTCGGCCAGGCCACCGAGAATCACCTGTCGCAAGTTTCCAACAAGATGAAGCACAAGGTTGCCTATGGCGTTTTCACTCGGACTACCTCGGTACCATACATCAGACTCCCCAAGCTGACCGATGGCCTGTTCAGCCCTATCAAGCAGGTCTCTCATTCGATCTGATATTTCTTTGACAACAGCGCTGGATAGGTTCACTTCACTCATCGTTTCTCCATTTGTATCTTTATTAATAAAGACGAATCTATGAGTCTTTTATTGCAGGCTCCCAGCGCAATTTGAACACTACAAACCAACGGCATCCTTCATAATTACGCTGTCCTGAAGCAGAGCCACTCGATTCCTATGACTTCTGGTCATATATCGACATCGGCTAACGGGCGTGTTCACCTCCGATTCTCGTCTTAATGTGAATTCGCGAATACAAAGTGGAACATAACTACAATTAGCCTGCCACGCATCCGCACAACTTTTCTGCATGAAGACCACTTCCCTAACCGAGTTCCATGTTGTCTACTTGCGTGCCATGGCTTTGGACTTTGGCTCTTCCCGTCAGCCTGAGCGACTGGTCAGGCGGCATTAGTTTGCTTTTTTTGCACTTGAATAAGTTCAATTGGTGCACCGTTTTCTTCGATAAAAGCAACAATATTTCCCTCTGACGGACTATTCGGCTCAATAATAACTTTTTTACCTTTTATTGCCTCATAAATATTGTCCACTTCAAAAGCAATGTGCGGCACTGTTTTCACGATTTCCGGTAACGTACATTCTTTTTCGTATCGCATCCACTCTATACCGTATTCACTCTGTTCATACCCACAGTGATAAACTTTATAATCTTTTAAATAAGATTCGCCTTCCATAGATTTATTAGTTGGTATTCCAATGTGATGATACTTTAGATTCATTTCTACTCCATTCAAATGACCAAATATTAATGCCGCCTAACGACCGGCGCTAAGCTGCGCCAACGATAACTTTCAACTTACACTCAACCCGCACAAAAATGTTAATCTGAACTTTCAATTTACATAATAGCTCGTGCGGTAAATTGTACACGAGCTTTCCACGTCAGCTTGAGCGACTGGTTAGCTGGCATTGCCACATTAGTGCTTTGAGTCATTGGACGACCAATGTGCATTCCTAAATTTCCAACCTGTTGAAGTGTATTCGACAACAGCAGTAAAATAACCAGAAGTTGCGTCTTGCACGCCAGTAGCGCTAGTTAGAATTTCATGGTATGAAGCAGCCAATACCGCGAAATGTGGTGTTAGAGAATCTACACGCATGTCACTCCATATGAGATCAACTCGGAGTATTTGTTTCGCAAATTCGTGAACGAAGATGGCAGCAGAATCATTGTTCTTGAAAACGAGTTGCCCATTCGAGGCCATAAAGAATGCTTGCGAATGAGAGAAATATCGGAGCCATGCAACCGGCCCATCGTTGTGTAGATCTCGGACAACAGCATCCGTCATGTGATGTACTCCTTCTTGAACTCCCATTATTTCTGTTTGGCCAAAGCTCCTGTTTATGAATGAGGAAACACTTATCAAGAGTAAAGTACTGATGGTAACTAACATAGTATGTTTAGTCATGAATAATTCCCTGTAGTATGTTGATTGATCTGCCGGAGGCAATGCCACCTAACTCAAATTAGACTGACCCGCCTAATGGCGGAGTTCTGGTCTTGTTCCAACTTGATTCGTGCCACGACAGAATTTAGATGGAGCTTACCGAAGAAACAAACTTCTTCATAACATCAAAATTTGATTCTTATCAATACCCTAGTCGCATGAAGTCCACATCAGTACCCACTGTCGTTATAATTCGAGTGCCCCAATCTTTTACAGCGCTGACTGTTGTACAGGGGTGTGTTGGACAATACTGACAAATCGAAATCAAAATTGGGCACATGTTGATCCAACGTGGTTGTTCTCCGTATATTCAAGAAGTTGAGAACAATTGGGAGGTGAAAATGATACTGAACTTGATTATCACAATAAGCGGAGCAATCGCGGCAATATCGGCACTAGCCACGGCAATAGTGGCATATCGCCAAATGAAACAAGCGTCAGAGTTTGCTGAAGCCAGTGCAAGAGAGACAATGCGATTGACAAAGTTTAGCGCTGAACTTGAATCAATCCGACATCTTGACAAACAATGGTTGTCGGTTCAGATGATCAAAGCTCGCCGTGTTGCAGCTAAGGCCTTGCTGGGTGGCAAAGCAAATAATTCCTTAGATCAAGTCCTGGACTTTTTTGAAGAGATTGTTAGGCTCTCAAAGCGAGGCATTCTGCCAATCCAGACTACGTACGATACATATTACTGGCCGATGGCAAACTATCTTCTTGGTGCGGATGCTTACATAAAACAAGTTACAAATGATGAAGGAGCTACATGGGATGACCTGTTTGATCTTATGCCCGCACTGAAGGAACTTGAAAGCAAACGCACCAAAAGCACAATCAATAATGTCTCGCCATCAATAAAACAAATGAAGGAATTCCTGAAAGATGAAAGTAACTTACTATTGTGAACTGCCCCACTCTTATTCGTCACACAGCACAACAATCATCTACTACTTCCCAAATCGATTTCCATGTTATTTATTATATGCTCCATGGCTTTTGCACTCACAGTCATTCGGTGTGCTTGAGCGACTGGTTAGAAGGCATTCGGTAGGATGCTCAAGTAACACAGATGTATCAGTTCTTACCCTGAGCCTACCATTGCCATATCAACAAATACTTTATGCCCGCCTGCGGCTTCTTGATAGTCCAATTGAGTAGGTTTCTATTTCGATTTAGTCTCGACCCAGCCATTCTGGTTTTTGAAGTTCCAAAATAACAGAACGACTCGGGGACGCCTTTAATTGGGCGCGCTATTGGAACCTTAATATGAAAGGCGAGCTTTTCAAAATCTCCTATTGGAATCCAAGAGATTGAACACGTTCTTTCATTATATCCATTGAGGACTTGGATATCGATGGTCTTGGTGATTCTCTTGCCTTCAGGCAGAGCTTTGGAAAAGGACGTCACGGCGCTATAGGTTGCACCGTCTCTCGAAATATCAACTATTGATCCCATGTTGGTGCTCTTGAAGATCAATTTGCCGTCGCTATGAACCTGATCGTCTATCCACATGCTGACGTCATTTCGGATAGGTGTAGCTATCGTCTTCTTTATCCAGAGAGTGTTTCTTCCTTTGATATCCATGATTTGTATGTAGTGATGCAGTTCATGCCAGATAAAATCGGAATTCCTCTTATCTCGCACATCGTGCTTGCTGATGCCTAAGGAATTAATCAACGTATAAAGCGATTGTTCGAACTTCCTGGGAGAAGAAAAATCAACGTATAGTTTTCCCCGCAAGAATGGGGGTACGTTTACCCGTTCTAGAAGAACTGGCAAAACAACAACCTTCTTCCTTTTGAGCTCTTTATCGAGAGCTATCTCGAGCTCCTTCTTTACCCATTCAGATTTAAGTGAATTTTTCGATAGGAAAACTGCAAAATAGTCCATCCCCAATATCGCTTTACCAATTTTTTCTCGAAGCGATTGCCCGACCTTCATTCGGGCTTCATCAATCCAGCACTCCAATCCATATGTCTGTAGTCTCTTCCAAATCTTCCTCACTTTGGTTTTGTCTTTGGAGCTATGGCAAAGGAAAATTGATGGCATTAGCCTGGACCTTTCTTGGAGGGCATTATGTTATATTTTCCAATGTGGCGGGTCATTCGTGCGTTATAACGTATTGCAGCTAAGCTACTGAAACAATAATGTACCACTTCCCGAACCGAGTTCCATGTTGTTTACTTTATGTGTCATCGCTTATGCACTTAAGCTCATGCCGTCATGTTGAACTGCTGGCTAGGCCAAGACATTGTGAAACTTTTGTTTCAGATACCAGCATAAAAGAAACAAGAATCCAGGGATTGTAAAAACCACCCAAGTCCAGCCATTTGGAAACTTGCCGGCGGTCACAAAATGACTGAGATAAAACATTACTAAGCTTCCAACCGTCACGCTTCCTCCAATGCCTTCTCGCCACCACGACAGAAACATCCCAACAGAAATCCCAAAAGGAAAAAACAAGAACAGAATCCATTCTGTCGGCTTAAGCAGTGTATAGTTGAATCCTTCACCCACCATGAATAATAGTACTACGCCAATGCTCACAATACTCAATATTCTTGCTGTCCAAAGAATTACATGAATTAATCTAAGCTGGGCCTTAGTTGAATACTCCACATTCTGACCCTTTCACAATTATATTTGATATGCGGTTTAGTGGCCTAACGGTTAGTGGGAAGCTGCGACAACAATAATGTACCACTTCTCGAACCAATCTCCAGGTCGTATCATTTATGTGCCATGGCTCTTGTACTCAACCCTTTGGGTCAACCTAAGCCGCTTGATTATCAATATCAAAAAGAACTATGTTTTTGCAAAGCTACATTTGTCCAAAATGTTTTTACCCAATTGTCTTTTTTAGTTTTTAAAAAGCGCGTGGGACTTTAAGGACTTATCCATGAAGTAATGAAAACGCCGCCCTCAAAATGCACAATCCTTTAATGCAGTGCCGAGCTAAGGAAAAGCCAACCGAGGATTGATAAGCACAAGAGCCCAAAGACTAAGAAGAATGTCGTCATCGAAACGTTCACGTATTTACTCCATGTTGGACAGGAACCCAAAAACCGATCACGCCAGGGCTTGCCGCCCCCGCCTACGATGTTGTGCTTGAATCCGTAGACCTTCGAAAACCCAAATGTCGTAAAGGTGCAGCCTAAGATTAGAAGTGGGAACCAATCGGCAAATGCAATCATAACCGCATCCCTCCTTGAAGATTAGTTGAAGCCACCTAACTATAATTAGCCTGCCACACTTACGCATAACATTCCAGCAGTAAGAATGTTGTGTCCCATCTTATTTCGTGCCACGACAGAATATATGCGGAGGTAATTGAAGAAACAAAGTTACCTTTCAACACGGACATAAAGACTGTCATTCCAAGAATATTGGCCAATAAATCGGACAACATTACTTGAATCAACGGTAAAAAACGATCCGCTTAATCTCCTGAAAATCTTGACACTGTCCTTTCCGCTCAAGCTATCTGGAAATTCATAAATATTATTGAATCGATCTGGCGCGGGAATATTCTCTCGACCAGTATATTTGATAGCGTAATCAATCTCCGTTGACACTCCATAAGAGTTTGCCATGTCAATCGAAATGTCCTCCAAGATCCCCAGATAATTTTCATAGTGATAAACTAACGAGAATACAATGAATGTCTCCAGATTCTTTGAAACAGTGTCTGTTTTTACAACTAAATCTGTTCCGACACTATCAACGATGAACTTCCCCATTACTGATGGTGGGCCAGTTAAATTGTCTGATTTGTGGCATGAGCTAAGAATTGCAACTGCGGCAATCGCTATTATGTAGAGGTATTTGTTCACGTTTATTTCCGCCCTCATTTACTGGAACTAACCAGCTGATGTTACCATGATGTACCACATCCCGAACCGAGTTTCATGTTGATTACTTTATGTGCCATGGATTTTGCTCTCTGCTCGGTTCGCTTATTTGAGTTGCTGGTTAGTCTGCCCTCGAATTATATTGCGACATCCTTGTCACGTCCAAAAGATCTCCTCGCAAGATTAGGAAAGAAACCTGCAAGTCCAATAAGTATGGACAACAACATGACTATGAGTGGCCAAACCCAATTATCGGCGTTCCACCTTGCATTACTTGGAGATAAAGGATCATATAAAACAGATACCGTTGCTCCCGGTTGCAATCTTTCCCTTCTTAATATACTCATGCCCTTTGTGCTCGGAAGATCGTGTTTAATTCGAAACGTTTGACCTTCAACAGTATATTGAATTGTGAAACTGGTTCCATCTCTTTCTATGACTTGTCCTTCAGTCTCAGATGCTGATAGAGTAAAAACCAGGTAGTCAGCCAATAGATATATCCCATAAATCAATCCAATAACTGACAAAATAATGAATAAAATATTCTTCGGTTTCTTAGGCTCTTGCAAGACGTTCAAATTATTCCTCGATTTATCACGACAAAAAGCATTTTAATGCGAAAATGTTCTGGATTATCTGACAGCCTAACCTTAATTATCCTTCCACACATTCACATAACATTGCGGCAGATCAAAAGATGGCTCAGTGGGTTCACCCTCTGTCTTTAACTTGCTCCGAGTTTTTTCTCAATTGCTTCTATTTTTTCCAATATCTTCCTGACTTTCTGTGCAATTCCACCTACTACGTAAAGGAAATACACAAATAGAACAATTGTTAAAATGTTTGCTCCCAACACCCAGAACACGCGGATTCCTCCCATAGACATTCTCCTTCATTTTTGCAAATATGTCAATTGCTTACACCGAAATCCTTATGCTGAACCTCTAAGCATATTAAACTGCCTTGTTAGAGAGATAGTATTGCCTTGTGGCTGTACGGTTACCATCTTTCCCTTGTCCCATCTTTTTTCGCGACTGACAGAATAAAGATATCTTTGGACTTTAGAATATACAAGCTCAACGCATGATTGTCTAAATGCGCTCATACATCCCCAAAGAATTTATTGAATTCGATTTTCCTCCGGCAATTCAAGTAGCGAACCAGGTTATATCGTAGTACCTCTTCACCAAGAGACTTGAAGTAACGGTGATTCAGTTGAGGCTCAATTTGGCTCGTCTTTTTCAGGCTTAAGAATGTGGAAATATCAACAGATATTGGGAGCGTGATAAGGACAATGTACACTTCCCGAACCGAGTACCATTTTGTTCACTCTATGCGCCATGGGTATTCTACTTAACCCTTTTGGTCAGCTTGAGCTGGCGGTTGGGCTGTGCTTTTTTAATTATTTATTTTTTAATTGAAGCTTTATTGTTTGTGAACCAAAAATAGATTGGTAGAAATAGTATCATTAAGATTGCGGTTTGGATGAAAAATGGTCTCAGGGTATCACTCGCAGAGTGGGAAACGCAATCTATTCTAATAAAATGTAGGGTGGACAGGAATATAAATAAAGTAACCAAAAACAATTTTCCCCAGTTCATTAAATTGCTTTTACTAACCATTTAATATCTCCGTTGTTTAGATCTTCTTCTTTCCGAATGACCTGCCGCCATGTCGTGCACCAATGATGAGTTATTATCGGACTTTTAGATCAAAATGAAATTTAATGGTTTCATGTGAGTACATCACCATAGATCATCTTCCGAGCCACTTGTTAATCTGAATCTGCAATGAATCAAGATTGTCTATCTTGAAGGTTTTCCTGGTAGCATGTTCTTGCTGCAAAGTCTCAAGGCTTGCCGCGGCTTCGTCAGAGAACCTCGTAAACTTTGGGAGTTCTGCATACAGCCTATATCTATTCCTAAGTTCTCGGGCAAACGACGAATCAACTAGACCGGGAACGCCAACACCTATGTTCCATTCCTGTGGTGGCAGATAGTAGACAAAGCCCGTGAAGATTTCACTGAACTTGAATGGATTCTTGTAGGGCCAAATATCAAAGTTGGCATCACCGAATGGTGATCCCGCAAAATCAAACCCGACGTTGTCTGACCCGTTAGCTTTGAATGCTGCATCCCACTTGCCATCCGCTGTGCAAGCAATTCTGACATCATTGTCTGACCGTGCGGAACCCAAAGAAATGGAATTCAAGTAAACATTCGCGATCTTCCCGCCATAATGCTCGAACAAGAACCGGCCAACATTCTCAGCTTTCACACTTGGATTGGATCGAAACTTGTCGTTGAAAGCGTGTCGGTAGTTCAATATCACAAGGGCTTTTTGTCTTGTCTTTACAGATCCTCTTATACTATCAAGTTTCTCGATAATCTGTGAAGCGATAATGCTGTCCCGATTCCCCATGTGTTCCCAGAGGTCTTTAAGCTTTTCTTCATCCACGGTGGACCATTGAAACGGGATATCCGACGGATATAGATTGACTTTTTCCTCCTTTGGTAATTTTGAGTTCAGCCTATACAATCCATCTAAAAAGTAATTGTAATTGGTATTATCCCATAGCGGATAGAAACTGCAATTCCGCTGAAAGCGGATCAACGCACGATTCACCGAATCTGCCGAAAGCCCTTCCGAATGAAGAAAGGCGTCCAAATTGGGAGTAAGATTACTCCCACCAATCTCCGTGAAAATGTTGCCCACGGATTTCGTGAACTGAGGGTCTTGGATAATGCTAAGATAAAGATCGTATTGCGTCATCTCTGTATGAATTCTCTCACAGACGACAACTAAATCATATTTGTTGAAGAGAGAGAGCACATATTCTTTCGCTGACATGTTTTGTGTTTTCAGAAAGTCCAAGTATGGTTTGATTTCAGAATTAGCTGCCACTTGACTGTAGATGAGCGAATTGATGCCTAGCGCTAAGAACAAAAGGCAATGGATCCACCAGCGTGGCACCTTCCCTCGTCCTTCCGAATCTCCAGTTTCCATCCTAAGTACCATAACTTTAGTGTACCATTACAAACTTAATGACACAAGCATCCACGATGCGGCGAAGCGGGATGAAGCGACCACTTTGCAGATAGAATGTGGAGCATCTTTCTTTTGCATGTTATGCGCTGTTTGCACCCATATTCTGAATGAGACCATTAATTACCTCGTCGGGGATGTCACACTTTCTTCCCTGGTGATGAAGGGCTATAACAGCGATGGGACAAAGTACAAGTATCAGTATATCAAGTGCAAAAAAGTACGAGTAAGTGAGTTTGTCAATCGGTGTAGGCTGATATGGTATTAGGATTTTTATGACTTCCCACACGAAGACCAACGAAATCAAGTATTTAAGCATATTCAAAGTTTTCTTCCTTTTTGCAAGAGCCTTCTTGATCGTGGATAAATCTGGGTTCTTGAGTACCTTGTACGGAAGACGCGCAAGAGTGGGGTTCTTCATTAGAGGGTTCATACTATATCATTTCCATTTTTGTTGTCTCGACAAACTCGCAAATTGCGCATAACGGATGACGGAACAAAGTCGTGGCACGTTCCTTCTTCATAGAATGTGCGCGCCATGAAGTGAGATCGGTATATACAGATGTCGAGCGTCTTCTTCTCGGTTGTTAGCGGTAGTGTATTTCTTTGAACACTTTATCGTAAAACCTGTCGGTGTAGCAGTCATAGATTACTTTCTTCTCTAAGACGGATTTTAAATTGTTCTTAAAAAAGTTGCTAAAATTTCTGGTTACCCTCGCTATTTCTATCTCAAGGTCGGGGGAGCCCAATCTAATTGTAAAGTCGTCCGTTGGGATGTCAGGAAATTTCGTTTCGATATAACTATGGATGGTCATCAATGCATTTTTGTCGTGTATCCAACAGGTTATTGAACTATCAACGACAGGCAGCTCTTCTTGCTTTTGCCTAGGGAATGATATTTTCATTCCTTCAATGATGTCGGTGCTGAAGTGAATCCCAATTACTGTATCTCCGTTTGCAAATGTAAACTCAGAAAAATAGTCCCTAAAGTTCTCGGTCCGACCACTTTGTTCTCCGTTCAAAGAATAATTGAAGTCCTTCAAGAAGGAGAAGTGTTCACTCACCTGATTCTTGAAATACAACAGTCTCTTTTCAATTTGAAAAGGAATCTGTTATCGTTCATGATACATTACCGCTAACTACTCGTTATGCGCCATATGGCGTCTTCCCGCCATCCACAGCATGTTATACGCCATAAGGCGGTTATTTCCCTTTTGAAAGTAAACCAGTCATAAGCACAGCCCTATTGTCGGTAGAATGTAACTGGAAGGTATTTTAGGTTCAAGATTGACTACACGACGGGCTCTATATCCTTAATTTTTCAGAACAAGAAATTTCAGGCCCGACCTGATCCACCATATATGTAGTACCTTGGCGGGTAGGATACTTATGTAACTCTACTTATGATGGGACCCATTCATCACTTTAAGTGCGGTGGGTGGGGAATTAAATTGGCCCTGACCATGTGGATAAGATGGCCCTTGACAAAAACCATTAAAAAATAAGTATCTTCAACTGTGCAATTTTCAGCGAAATCATGTGCAATGTTCGGACGGAATCAACTGCGGTAAGAATTATTTCATCATCTTACAATCTTTATGAGTGTTCTAATAATTGTGTAATAAACAAAACAGCCGGTGATATCTAAAATATTAACTACTGGAAGGCTGTTCTTTTAACTCAAAGAGATTGCCGTCGTAATCGGATATAAAAGTTAAAACAACATCACCCTTCGGTACCTGTACTACCTTAAGACCCACCCCACTGCATTTGTTAACAATATCTTTTAAGCCTGCAGCCTGGATGCAGGTATGAGCGATCTGTTTTTCCGGCGCTTTGTAATCTTGGTAAACCAGTATTTCATAATGAACATTCTTATCCCGGTAATGTAATATTAAAAGCTCATCATCAATTCCGAAGATATTTTGAGCGAGGTCTTTACCAAGAGTTTTCGGTGGTGATTTTTCAAGCCCTAATATACCGGCATAAAAACGGTCGGCCTTTTCTTCACTGCTTGCAGCTAAGCCTGCATGGATAAAATCCATTTAACCATCCTCTTATTTTTCGTTCGGCTTTATAATTACTTTTAAGGCTTCTTTTCCGTCCAAAACCATCTTAAATCCCTTGGCTGTATCTTCTATCGGCAGCCGGTGCGTAATAAGTTCATCAACATTGATTTTCCTCTTGGAGATCAAACCGAGTGAATCTTTAATATCCGGAGGACCGCAATAATAAGATGTAAGTATTCGAATTTCCTTCCTCCAAAAATCATTTACCGGAACAATTACGTCTTTATCCGGTCCCGGGACGGTAAATAAAACTACTGTGCCGCCCATGTCAACGGCTTCCCAGGCTTGCTTGAATGCAGGCATGGCGGAAGTTGTTACGATAACCGTATCGGCTTTAGAACCGTTTATCTGAAGTAGCTCTTTCAAAACGTCTGCCCGGGCATTAATAACATAATCTGCTCCGAAATGCTTTGCCAGTTCAAGTCTTTTATCATTTACATCTGTTGCAATCACCTTACAATTCTTAAACTTTGCAAGTTGAATATTCAAAAGCCCCGATATACCGGATCCCAATATAAGGACTGTTTGACCTTCTTCAATAGATGCAAGCCTTTGCGATCTTACCACACATGCAAGAGGTTCAATAAACGTAGATTGATCATAGCTTACATTCTCGGGCAGCAAATACGAACCGTTTTCAACTAATATTTTGGGAACAAGTATGTACTCTGCAAACCCGCCGGGCAGCCTTTCTTTTACGCCGGTGCACTGCGGATAATGCCCCTTTAAACAATAGCGACATTTAAGACAGGGTACTTTGGGTGCGATAAAAAGTCTGTCGCCTTTTTTAAATTTATCAACTCCTTCACCTGTTTCCACAACTTCAACACCAACTTCATGGCCCTGAACGAGAGGTGCTCTCGGCAGGCGGTACCACTCAACTACATCGCTGCCGCATATGCCGCATGAATTAACCTTTACAAGCATCTCTCTTTCGCCGGGAGACGGCGTTCGCACTTCTTCCAATCTTATATCATTATTATTGTACCACATGGATACGTTCATAGACTGCCTCCCGCGCTACTTCTAAAAGTATCTGCCGGATGTATTGAAGAGGTTATCACTTATGATTTTTCATTCTTAAAAGTATTATAAAGTTCAAAGGCCTTTTCGGCAGATTCGTTGTCATGAACAACCGCCCTTACTGCTTTTATCATAGCGATAGGTGATTCTGCCTGGAAAATATTTCTTCCCATGTCCACACCTGCAGCACCTTGCTGCACGGCATTATGAGCCATGCTGAGGGCATCAAGCTCTGGGATCTTTTTCCCGCCCGCTATTACAATCGGCACTGGGCACGAGGCCGTAACGGTTTCAAAATCTTCGGGGACATAATAAGTCTTAACATACTGCGCGCCAAGCTCGGCGCAGATGCGAGTTGCAAGCCTGAAATATTTTGCATCGCGTACCATGTTTTTACCCACAGCCGTTACCGCAAGAGTCGGAATTCCATATCGTGTTCCCATATCAACCGTCTTTGTCATGTTGATAATTGATTCACGCTCGTGCTCGCCACCTATAAAAACCTGTACCGCCATGGCTGAAACATTCAAGCGAATCGCATCCTCGATATCTACGGCTAAAGACTCGTTCGAAAGCTCTTTAAGTACGCTGGTGCCTCCGGAAACTCTTAACACAATTGACTTCTGAGTTTCGGGAGGGATAATGCTTCTTAACACACCACGCGTAAGCATCAGTGTGTCAGCGAATGGGTGAAGGGGAAGAATAGTAACGTCGATCCTTTCCAACCCCGTAGTCGGCCCCTGGAAATAACCATGGTCAATGGCAAGCATAACCGTTCTTCCGCTGACAGGATTGAATATTCTGCCCAACCTATTTTTCATTCCCCAATCCAGGGAATTTGATCCTTTTAAAAAATAACTTTGGGATTTCTGCGGAATATTCGTGTAATATTGCTTGGCTTCGTTTTCCCCTTCGGTACCCGGCATTTCAAATCTCCTTTTGTTTATTAATCAAAGTCTTAATCTTTGAAGTGCAAATTATAAATTCCTTCAACAAAAAAGTAGTTTGAACTGCTGAATTAGTACTCTAATTCATAAACATGAAGTGCTTTACGATAATAAAATAAAGCATACGTTTCAAACAAAATTTCAGCTAATTCTGTAAATTAGGACAATAATTGACGACCATTCACAAACCTTGAACAATACCTTCAACTTCCTGTAACTCCTTGTTGTTAGACTTACATACTGGTTTTTCATGATCGAACCAGATTGCCCAGCGGAATTCGTATAGCCGCTATATTCTTTAAACTAACCTGGGCGTGAATTTCTGTTGTCTTGCATGACCCAATAACTCCTGAATATATCTTAAATCAACTCCACTTTCCAGCAAATGAGTGGCAAAGCGCGAGTGACCTGCCCCCGTATTGTGTACCAATTACAAGTTAGTAATCCGGTCAGGTCTTAGTAGGTGAGTCTCCTTCGGGATCGGCGAGAGTTTTCACACAACTCTTTCAATGATCCGCGAATCGTTTGGTCGGAGGATTAAAAGCACCACGTATGTTGCCCTTGATGCTTTTCGTCTATCCTTCCTAATCGACTCAAATCTATCTCCAATTTCCCGACCTATTTCTCTCCGCTAAACTCTGAAGTCTAACAATTCCGGCCATGATGCATCAATGCAATCTCATGAATAATTTGCCACGCTTTCTTGGACGACTTACGCTTCCAAATAATACCAAATATGATATCAGCGTCTCAATAATACGGTAAATATGGAACATTTGAGAGGATTCGGTATCCGGGAATCACTCTTCTAAGTTGAGGGCTGGGTGTTCGAGTCACCCGTGGCGCACTAATTTCGCAGGTTCTAAAAAATTTGGGTACCTTCTGGGTACTTTTTCATTGTTGCAAAGCGCAATAAGATGGCACACCCACCCAACAAAGACTCCAAGGAAATGACTAGATTTAGATTCGTGATTGGCCATCCTGAAAAAAGGTCAAAAATTACCCAAGAGCCGAACCGCCGATACAAGAGAATCTGGTGACAGGTTAGTGTCCGGCCACTGTCTAAGATAGAATTGGATCACTTTTTTGGGGGCAGGTCAAACATAAGCTTCTCATTTGTTAAGTTTCTATCTGGGTGTGAGTGATTCTCATATAAAGTAATGGAGCAAAGCATATATACCAACAGACACCCTCTGGGGGAAAGTTTGAGAATATGCATATTTGCCCCCACCCACACCCACCCTATTAAATATGTGAAAATTAGGCCCCGTAATCTGTCGGGGTTTTCTTCTCGTTTGAATTTGGCAATAGAATGGTTCACCCAGTTGATACTTTTCCATAGTGATTGAGCAGTAGTCGCGCTTCGGCAGTAATTTCGACCAGCGGTTTATGGGGTTGTAATGCGATGATCCATTTCCTCCAATACCACAATCGCTCAATCAACCGTAGCATGTTCTTTTCCATTTTATTTCGGGTCTTTCTATTTATTTCGGACTTCCGTTCAATCTTCTTTAACATGTACTCAAGCCGAAACTTATAGTTACGCTCGCCCTCTTGCGAACTAGCCCGTCAATTATTGGCGGGGTTTTTTGTTTTTGCATCATTTTAGATTTTCTTCATTGATTAAGCAGACACCGGTTAACAAGGCAGAGTTGCTTGAAATTCAACTAATGTCCGTTTAACTTTTTTGTAAGTTAATGGGAGGCTGATTATGATACGTCAAATTGGAATATGTTGTACGTTTTTCTTAATGTCATTTATCTTTACGAACGATACAAAGACCTACCTCGTTAGGTCTATATGGGAACCAAATAATGTATATAAAATGAAAGTAATTGTTGATGGTGTTACGGAATTGAAATACTCGGGCGATCCGTATGCGCTTCAGTCATTGGCAAAAGGCGGTGTACCTGATTCCATCGATGGCACTTCAAAATCAACCATCGGAGAAACTGTCACGACAGGACCTCTTCAATCTGACAGTTCATTTTCCATTGTACTAAAGATTGATGACTATATGCGAACAATGAATATGAATGGAATTACCAAAGACTCGACCACGAGTTCACCATTCGCCGGGGTTACTATGAATGGCCGATGCGCGAAAGATGGGTCAATCGAAGATATAAAGATTGAGGGACGGAACTTGGATGAGCAACTCAAGAATGTTTTTCCTTCTATGCTCAAGAACATGAACAACTCGATTAAATATCCAAAAGGACCCATAGCGATTGGGGATAGTTTCCAACAGAAGATGAATATTCCATTCTCCGTTCCAGGTGTGAAGCCATTTAATCTTAATTTCACAAATAATATGAAGCTCGTTGGCGTAGATGCTGACACTGCCTTTCTTCACAATAACTTTGTTATAACATTTACGCTTAGAGACACGAACTATACAGCAGATATTGTCGGTAGTGGAACCGGGACCGTAAAGCACGACCTGAGATTGAATCATATCTTTGATTATGTAACTGATACACAGATGTCATTTAAGATAGAAACGGGAAAGGTTGGAATGGTTGGCAAAGTAATTGCGCGATCAGAACTTCATTCTCAAATAACCGGCTTGCACTGAACTGCCGAAGGGCGGGAAGCGGACGTGATGATTCGATTGCTAAAGAGTTTTGATTGGGATTAGTTCGATAAGTATATTAAAACGATGATTGGCGGGGCAAGGATGTTAGAAAATGGAAAATTACCGGTGACAAAATGGTTACACGGCGTAGCCGATGACAAGACTGAAGAATAGAATTGCCGGAAAAGATGCGAATTCTGGCCAAATTACCGTGCCCGGGACAGGACTCGAACCTGCACAACCTTGCGGCCACTAGACCCTGAATCTAGCGCGTCTGCCAATTTCGCCACCCGGGCAAATAAACTCAGCTATTTCAAAACTTTGTCTGATTCCTAACATCATAGGTCGGCACTCACCAACAAAAACTACTTGCCGAATGTGAACGACCATCTCAACGTCTCAAGATAGCAGGGTTGGCCCTTGGATTCAACGCTCCTTTTACAATACCGTTTATAACTCCTCTGCCTTAACTACTCCATAGCCATTTATATGAATTAAAGAAAGACCGACCTCGACTTAAGAATAGCAATTAATTATTTTCTTTCAATAAATGGGTCTTTATTAAACCTGAGATAGTTCTATTTTGTCAAAAGATAAAGCGTGTGTTCATTCCAATTTAATCCGAAACATTTTTAGGAGATTCTTGATGAAGCTGTTGAAATATTTCCCGGTTCTATTTGTCTTTGCTCCACTCATGTTGAATGGCTGCACAAGTATGCTTGCCGTAAAGAGCTCCTGGGACAATAACCAAATTATCGTCGACGGAAAAGATAATGATTGGGATGACACCATGTTTTACATCCCGGATGCGCAGTTGACTGCCGGAATACGCAATGACAGCACTGACATTTACATAATTCTGAAAGCCACCAGTCGGCAGCAATCTTTTCAGATTATGGGACTTGGTTTGACTATATGGTTTGACCCTTCCGGCGGCGCAAGCCAGAAATTTGGCATTCATTTTCCACTGGGAGGTCGTGAAGGAGGAGAATATATGCGACGTAATGGTGATGACAATGCAGATGCATCTCAAACTCAGAATCCAGGATTCACAGACATAACGCCGAACGAGCTTGAAATCCTCGGTGCAAATGAAAACGGACCGGTTCGACTTACGATTGCTGACGCAAAAGGGATTGAATTGCAGATCAACAATAGCCCGAACGGACTCATATATGAATTAAAAGTCCCACTTCATAAATCACCAGAACATCCGTATGCGATCGATGCCAACGGAAAAAATGTCGGGATTGGTTTTGAAGGCGGAAAATTTCAACCCAGAGAAGGCGGCAGTCGAGAAGGGGGAGAAGGAATGCGAGGCAGGGGCGAAGGTGGTGGCATGAATCCCGGCGGCGGTGAAGGTGATGGAGCACCTGGCGAAATGGGTGGCGAAGGAATGAGAGGAAGTGGAGGCCGGGGAAGAAATTCTCATGAAGGCGGCCAACGTCAACAACTTAAACAGATTGATTTTTGGCTCAAGGCTCGTCTTGCGAATCCGGAAGACCAGGCGGGAGAATAGTATTCGACCTGCGTCGGTGGGTCACGATTCTCTCCATTCACAAATTCTTTCCACCCGGCCTATACCGGTCAACCCTTAGAATCTGATCAGTTAAATTAGACATTTGCTTTACAGGCGCAATATATTAATTTCATTGCAAATGGTAAATCTTTTTCTCTCCAACCTGATCCTTTTAATTGAATAATGGAAATCCCGCGATGACTCTAAAGACAGAAGTCTTAGAACGTTTAAAGCTGAACATTCTTCTCGAAGATATCTTAGACGAACAGTTGGAGTTCATCAAACCGAGGCTGGTAGAGCGCAAATATTCAGCGGGTGAAATAATAATGGAAGATGAAGGAGAAGGAAACGAGCTTCATCTCATCTACGAAGGAAGGATCAAAATAACTCGCCGGACAAGATTCGGCGATGAATACAGGATTGCTCTGCTTCACTCCGGCGATTTCTTCGGGGAAATTTCACTTATTGATGGGCGCCCGAGAACAGGGAGAGTATCCGCTGTTGACGACAGCATAACTTACGTTATTGGAAAGCAAGATTTTGACTGGCTACTCGAACAGAGTCATCCCTTTGCGCTGAGACTTCTTCTCGTATCCTTGCTCAGATTTCGATCACAGAACTATCATTTCATCCAGGAACTTGAACGAAGCACCCGTCATCTTATCACGGAGATTGAGAAACTTGAGCAAATCATCGATGCGTCAAAATTAATTAATTCTACACTCGACCTTGACGAACTCCTCAAAGTCATTCTCGACATTGCACTTAAAATTGTAGATGGCGAAAGCGGGACAGTATATCTTGTTGACAAAAAAAGGCATGAGCTTTGGTCAAAAGTTTTCGAATCATCGGAACCTGTAAACATACATCTCCCGATCGGGAAAGGAATAGCGGGGTTTGTGGGCGCAACGGGCGACACGCTAAATATTCCCGATGCTTACCTTGACGCAAGGTTCAACCCGGATGTAGACCGTAAGACAGGATACCACACGAAGACAATTTTGTGTATGCCTATGAAAAACAAAGATAACGAGATTGTCGGTGTGTTCCAGCTCCTGAACAAGCATGACGGCGTATTTACCCTGGATGATGAAAATGCCATCAATGCATTATCCGTCCACGCCGCGATCGCAATAGAAAAGGCCAGGTTATATCAGGAAGAACGGAACAAGATCGCACTTGAGAAAGAGCTTTCCGCGGCTCACATCGTTCAGGTCGGATTGCTGCCGGAAAAACTTCCGAAGGTTGACGGGTATGAATTTGCAGCTCGTTCAATACCGGCAAAATCAGTCGCGGGAGATCTATATGACTTGATGCAATTGGAAAATGGAAATTTAGCGATCTCGCTCGGCGATGTTTCCGGGAAAGGAATGCCTGCAGCATTGTTGATGGCAAATGTTCAGGCAACGTTTAGAGCTTATTCCCGGCTTGATTCTTCCGCCAGCAGCTGCGTGAAGCATTCCAACGATCTTCTTTTCAGATCTACTTCGGAGGACAAATTTGTGACACTCTTTTACGGAGTTCTCGATCCTGCGAAAAATGTCCTTCGATATACAAATGCCGGACATGAGGAACCTTTCTTCTTCCATGATTCCGCAGAGGTTAGATTAAAGGCAGGCGGCGTCCCGCTTGGCATCGTGGATCATTTTCCCTACGACGAAGAGGTCATTCATTTCAACAAAGGCGATATACTCGTCGTTTTTTCCGACGGGATTCCTGACGCCATAAATTCCAACGGTGAAAGGTTCGGCATCGAAAGGTTTGAGTACATCATAAAGGATTGCATAGACTCGGAAGCAGAAGAAATAGCAGATTCCATATTCACGGCGGTCAACGAGCACGTGCTTGATACACCGCAATTTGACGACATGACGCTTTTAGTCATTAGACGAGAGAAGTAAAAGACAGAGGGGATTGGTAATAAGTCAAAGAAGAGCCGATTCTTCTTAACTTCTCCTTTATTCACAAGTCATTTCTAACTAACTCTCAGAGCGCGCGGTCCTCGAATTCATGGCCGCAAAATCATAAGCAGGTTTGATTCGCTTTTCAAAAATGAAATACACAATCGCTGCAACCATGATGACTGTGGTTCCAACACCTCCCTCGGGACCATAACGCCCGCCGGTCAGCCAATCAGGGCCGTAATCTGTAGGAATAAATATGGTACGATTCGTCAGAAGCCCGCTAACTGGAAGCGATAAGAAAAAACTTTGGACAAAATTCCAGGAGAAATGTAATCCGAATGGGAAATATAGTGTTCGTGTTTTTAAATAGGCAACACTTAGAAATCCCCCAGCAAGCATAGTGTTTACCGTCGAAAAAAAACTTGCGTCCGGGTTTGTCAAATGAAGCGCTCCGAATATTAACGACATCAGAACTGTCGCGCCAAAAGGACCAATTCCTTCGATAAATGCCTGAAACGGATAGCCGCGAAACATCAGCTCTTCACCCATCGCAAAATATGCGAAGAAGATAAAACTCAATCCGAAGTTGCGGATGAGCAGGACAATTCCAACATCTGGCCGCAGGGCCAACTTCAAAGCCCCAACCAACAATTCAACTCCCGCAACAATTCCGATCATAACTGCACCGATTAAGAATCCGAATAAAATCTCTTTCCACACTTTACCATGAAACGGAAAACCGACAGAGGCGAACCTCTTCTTGTCGATGAATCTCAACATGAGGAAAGTTGCCAGAGCGACAGCAATATAAAACAGAAACAGAAGTGATTGTGACGGGACAATGTGAGTGAGGTTTGCAAGAACCGCCAACAAATAATAAACGATGATTACTGATAAGAAATATAAAAGGACGCGCCACCCGGCCCTCAGTCGGTTATCGGCATCGAGGAGGAGATTATTCTTTGGAGGGTCAGGCATTTTTGGCATTAGCAGCAAGACGATAATCGTAATGATTCCCCCGAGCAAGCCGAATAAAAACCAACTCCCCTGATCTCGTTGTTTCAAATTTGCTATGAAGGAAGAAAGGATGGCGCAAACAATCGCATAAGCAACAAACGCATACCAATATTCGGTGATAAAGGAAATGCTCATCCTCTCTGCCTCGAGCATTTTTCTTTCTCATTTTCCCCTTCCCTTGTATCGGGGACTCCGCAAGCAATTTGCTTAAGTTTCATCCGCGCGTTTCTTCATGGTGGTTCTCTGTATCGAGAATGCGCTTCGCCTCCTGAATAATTTCTTCTTCCCTGCGCCGTTCTTTTTCCTGTTCACGATATTCCCGGTATATCGCAACCCCGCCGATTATCCAGATCAAAAACGGGACCACGGAGAGAACAATTTTCGCCGTCATTGGAGCATTGCTGTTGATGAGAACATAAGAAGCAATTCCCATAAAGATGAGTGGGAAAAACCAAATAAATACCCTGTTCATTTTGAATCATCCCGGAGGCCACTTCATCTGCCGGCCGCCCATCAGGTGAAGATGAATATGGTCGACAGTCTGACCGCCTTCTGCAAGGCAATTCCAAACAAGCCTGAAACCTCCATCTGACAACGAAGCCTTTCCGGCAACTCCAACAGCAGTTGAGACCATCTTGGAAATCAAACCGGAATCATTTTGGTAATCCAGCTCCATTAAACTTGGGATGTGTTTCCTGGGAATGATGAGAATATGCACCGGAGCTATGGGATGAACATCCCTTATTGCAAACACATCACCGTCGTTAAGAACAAAATCCGCGGTTACTTTTCCATCGGCTATTTTGCAAAAAACACAATCCAAGTTCTTAATTCTAAATTCCAGATTTTAGATTTGACAAAGATGACATCGTTCCGCCCGGTTACCGCCTTTTTGTGATTTAAAATTCAAAATTTTTAAATCAACTCTTTAAATCGGCTTCCGGCTGGAACTTCTCAACCTCTTCGACAACCGCATTTACGATTTCTTCTTCCTTGACGCGTCGAACGACTTCGCCTTTGCGATATAAAATTCCCACCCCTTTACCGCACGCAACACCGATGTCCGCTTCGCTTGCCTCACCGGGGCCGTTCACGACGCAGCCTAATATCGCAATCTTCACAGGCTTTTTCATGCCCGCCAACCGTTCCTCAAGCTGGCGCGTAATTGAAAAAAGGTCAACATCAAGACGCCCGCACGTCGGACAGGCAATCAACTCGATGTTCCGTGTCGCTAATCCGAGAGAACGAAGTATCTCTTTTCCGACTTCGACTTCTTTCGGAGGATCGTCTGTCAATGAAACTCTTATCGTGTCTCCTATTCCTTCAGCAAGCAGCGTTCCGATTCCAACCGAAGATTTTATAGTTCCTACCCGGGTCGGTCCGGCTTCCGTTACTCCTAGGTGCAAAGGATAATCTGTTCGTTGGGCAATTAATCTGTAAGCTTCTATCATCAATCTGACGTCGGTTGATTTTACGGAAATGATTACGTCTTGAAAACCATTCTCTTCACAAATTCCAGCATGACGCATTGCGCTTTCATAAAGTGCTTCGGCAGTCGGATAGCCATGCTTTTCAAGGATGTCTTTTTCAAGTGATCCGGAATTAACACCGATCCTTATGGGCACCTTGCGTTCTTTAGCGAGGCTGAGCACTTGACGAATTCTTTCGACACTCCCGATGTTGCCGGGATTTAGTCTGACCTTTGCCACTCCGCCTTCAAGCGCTTTCAATGCGAAGACGTGATTGAAGTGGATGTCCGCCACAACGGGAATCGGTGACTGTTTAACTATTTCGCCAATTGCCTCCGCGGCTTCTTTGTCGTTCACGGTGACCCGAACGATGTCGCAACCGGCATCCGTTGCCTCAATAATTTGTTTCACTGTCGCATCAATGTCCGATGTCTTAGTCTTGGTCATGGTCTGCACTGAAATAGGTGCTCCACCACCCACTGCGACATTCCCAATATAAACCCTGCGCGATTTTCTCGAAGGATATCTCACTTCATGTTCAACATGTGTATTGGATTTATCTGAAATTACCGGTAGATCGATCATCGTATCCTCTCAGCTTGTGCTTTAGTTTAACTTCTTGCTCGCATTGAATAACATCTTTTTCTCATCATCAGTCAGTGAGTCGTAGCCCGACGCACTTATCTTATCAAGTATCTCATCCAACTTAACCTGATCGAACTTATTTTGGTCGGGGTTATTTTTTCTCTTTAAATCTTCAAAGTATGCATCCGAGATTACTCTGGTATTTCCATATGCCTTCCTCTTTCGCAGCCGCATCCGGATGCCGTCCGATGTTTTTTTAAAGGAGGCCGTGATTCTATCAAATGCCGGAATCGACTTGCGGTACATCAGCAGGTAGACAAAACCGACAAGCGCTCCGCCGAGATGGGCGAAATGTGCTACTCCGTCTCGGGTCGCCATTACGCCGGATATCAGCTCAAAACCTATTAAGGCTGAGACTAGATACTTAGCTTTTATCGGAAAAAGAAAATAGATATAAACAGGAGTATCAGGAAATAACATACCGAAGGCAAGTAGAATCCCGAAAACTGCTCCCGACGCACCGATAGTGGGGCCCGGATTCGTGAACAGCGGGGTCAAAAATAAATTCGAAAGACCTGCGCCTATTCCGCAGAGGAAATAATAAGTGAGAAACCGCCGTGTACCCCAGATATTTTCCAACTCGACCCCAAAGAACCACAGCATTAACATGTTAAAGAAAATGTGGAAGAAGCCGCCGTGGAGGAACATGTAAGTAACCAGTTGCCATATCTGGAAGCCCTGACCAAGTGGGTTGAGAGCAAAGAGATCAAAAAAGATTCGCTCTAAGCTAATATCGCCGATTCTTAATCCGAGCTGAAGGAATAGCTGAAAGATAAAGACGCCGATGTTGGCCACAAGAAGAAACTTCATCCCCTTCGGAAAAAATCTAAAACTAGATGGAGGTGTGTAATAGCCCGAATAATTGGTGTAATAACTCATATTCTCTTCACTTTATTGAACAATCTCACACCTCTATCCGTTTCCCGAAGACGGATATTGCGACAAAATACTCATTTATTATCAAGTGCAGCAACTCCGGGAAGAATTTTCCCTTCGAGGAATTCCAGTGAAGCTCCGCCGCCAGTCGACACATGGGAGACATTTTTCTCCAGCCCAAACTTTGCAATTGCTGCCGCAGAATCGCCACCACCAACGATTGTCGCAGCCCCACTCTTTGTCGCGGCAACCATTGCATCCGCAATTGCCCTTGTCCCGGCGACGAAATTATCCATTTCAAATACACCCATCGGTCCATTCCATACGACGGTCCTGGATTTGATTATTTCACCGCGGAAAAGTTCGATGCTTTTCGGACCTATATCCATTCCGACCCAGCCTTGCGGAATGGCATCAACACTTACAACTTTCTTTGCGGCTGTGTTTTCGAATTTTTCCGCAACAACACAGTCAACCGGAAGAAGAAGCCTCGCTCCTCCGGTCTTTGTCTTGGCAAGGAGTTCTCTTGCAAGATCAACCTTATCCGCTTCAAGAATGGAGTTGCCGATTTCCTTCCCCATCGCCTTCAAGAAAGTAAACATCATCCCGCCGCCGATAATCAGTGCGTCAACTTTGCCAAGAAGGTTATTTATTACATCGATCTTGCCGGAGATTTTGGCTCCGCCGATAATCGCAACGTACGGACGATTTGGATTCCCGACAGCCTGAGACAAATATTGCAGTTCCTTTTGCATGAGGTAACCGCCAACCGCCGGCTTCAGGAAACGAGTTATGCCTTCGGTCGAAGCGTGAGCACGGTGGGCACTTCCGAACGCGTCGTTGACATAGACATCGCCGAGAGAGGCCAACTCCTTCGAAAAGTTTTCATCATTGGCTTCCTCTTCAGCATGAAACCGTAGATTCTCAAGGAGCACAACATCTCCCGGCTTAGCGGAGTCGACTGCCTTCTTTGCCTCAGGTCCGATGCAATCTGCGGCCATTATCACTTTTGCAGATATGAGTTCGCCCAATCTTTTCGCAACGGGAGCCAAAGAAAACTCGGGTTTCGGTTTCCCCTTTGGCCGGCCGAGATGGCTCATCAATATCGGTATGCCGCCATCCTTCAAAATTTTCTTAACCGTAGGCAAAGATTCCACAATACGTTTATCATCGGTAACTTTTTTGTTCTCATCGAGTGGAACGTTAAAATCAACCCTGACCAAAACCTTTTTACCCTTTACGCTGATATCATCGATAGTTTTTTTGTTAAATGTCGTATTCATTTTTTCTCCATGTTAAAACATATTACGAATTTAAGTTCTTCTAATTCTTTATATTTTTTTTAAGTTTTCATTCTTGATCGTTACCACCACAATTTCCCCCTTCAGAAAAAACAGATGTGCATAAACCCGCATCACGATATTTTCGGGAAAACACATATTCAAACCTTTGTCATACGAAATCTTTACGTTATCATCAAACTCCGAACCCAGAGGCAGGCCCGTTAGTTGTTCATTGATGGTCATCGGTGTGAAGTCATCGCTCGTAACAGTTGCTGAAACCACGTTGAGAGGATCAGCAAGGTCAGAGGTTTTTGAAAAAATAAAATTAATACCGTAGCAATTGCTACAATCCGCATTTTGAAATTCACATGAAGTCAGTGACTTTCCCTGTTGATCAAAATATTCCGAAAGAAGGAACATCTTATCGAATGCATCATAGCCGCCGTTAAACCTATCCCCGTTTTCCACCGTGCTGGAAAGGACCTGCCGTTCAAACTTCCCATGCTTCACGGTGATACTGAAAACCAGGTCGTCTTTGTCGCCGCTGCGAGATTTGAATTCAATTTTCTGGGTGAATTGAATATCGATGCTCCTCAAACTGCTGTCAATCTCCACTGCCCGCGCTCTGCATTTTTCGAAAACATCCCTCGCGCTCAAAGGATTCTGCGCAACGCTCGAATTAAGAGCGAACATAGCTGCGACGATAAGGAAAAGGTTCACCCTACTCTTTCAAATGAATATCTGCTTTGTCGGAATATATAATTGCGACTGTCCCGAATTCTCTCCCGGAAAAATACTTCGGGACAGATCGCATTGGAATTTAATTGAGCTTCGAGCCGACCATTTGCACCAAATCGACTACGCGGTTTGAATAGCCCCACTCGTTGTCATACCATGAAACAACTTTTATCATGTTGTCGATAACCATTGTGCTGAGTGCATCGACAATTGATGAACGTGGATCGCCTTTGTAGTCAATGGACACAAGGGGTTCCTCGCTGTAGCCTAAAATTCCCTTAAGTGGTCCCGACTCGGATGCAGCCTTCAGCGCACTATTGACTTCTTCTTTTGTGGTTGACTTCTCGGCATCTATAACCACGTCAACGACACTGACGTTCGGAGTAGGAACTCTCATAGAGAAGCCGTCTAATTTTCCCTTCAGGTCGGGCATAACCAGCCCTATGGCTTTCGCCGCCCCGGTTGAGGTCGGAATCATGGAAAGGGCAGCAGCTCTGGCACGACGCGGATCAGAATGCGGAAGGTCGAGAATTCTCTGGTCATTCGTATATGAATGGATCGTCGTCATCAATCCCTTCTTTATTCCGAATGAATCGCGCAATACCTTCACAACGGGTGCAAGGCAATTCGTCGTGCAGCTTGCGTTTGAAAGGACATTGTGCTTCTGTGGATCGTACAACTGGTCGTTCACACCAAGGACCACCGTCAGATCAAATACTTTTGCCGGGGCCGAGATGATTACTTTCTTCGCGCCGTTTGCAAGATGGGTTTTTGCCTCGTCGCCGGTAGTGAATTGCTTCAAACCGGTAGACTCGACAACGACATCAACTCCTAGATCTTTCCAATGAAGGTTATGATGATCTTTCTCAGAAAGGACTTTTACGCTTTTGCCGTCAACTATTATTTCACCGTCTTTAGCCACGACGTTGCCCGCGAAAATTCCCATGACTGAATCATACTTCAAAAGATGCGCTAAAGTCTTCGCATCTGTGATATCATTTACTGCTACGATGTTAATATTTTTGTTTTTGTATGCAGCTCGAAATAAGTTTCTTCCAATTCGGCCGAAACCATTAATGCCGACATTAATTGCCATTTAAATCCTCCAAATTTTTTATCATAAAAATTTAACCAGATAAGCCGTAAGATGCAATTTGAAGCCAGATCAAAACCACGGCCCCAAACTCACACCTCGACATTTAGTATTTCGACATCAAGCATTCACCCTTAATTTTAGAATTTAGACTCTGTTATGGAGCTTGAACAATTGCAATTTCAAACGGCTTAAGATCGAGGGTGACATCACTTATAACCGGACCTCTGAATCGAACGAAAGAAGTATCCTGTTTGACAAGTACAGATTTGTCATTCACAAGGTTTTTCCAGCCGGTAGTAGGAACCTTTTGGTAAAATCTAAGAGAAACCGGTGCGTTCTTGTCCCCCATATTGTAAAGAACATACTGTTTTTCACCGAACAAATACATCGCGACATGGCCCGGACCGTCCAATTCTACTCCTAGATCCATTAAAAATGATCTCCTGATCGAATTAAGTACCTCCGTCGGAAGTTCGAGAAGATCATAAAAATTTTCCGGCATGTTGAGGATATAAATGGTGCCCTTGAGATAAGGTACCCTCATCAGAACGGAGAAATCATAATCCGGGCTTGAAAGCGTCACATCTCGTGTCTCCGGCCAGGTGGTGGCTTCCACTCCTGGGAATGTGAACTGCCTATTGGCTTTTACAGTCCTCTCTCTGAACCCATATTCTAACAATCCGAATTTATCCGAGGTGGCTGTACCATTATAATCCAACAGGCTTAAAGTATTCTTGAACTCTGTGCGGCGCAATCTTCTCCAGAGGCTGTACGTCATGAAAACATCTTTGCCATCCCGAAGCCGACCGAGCATCTCATCCGCAAGGCTGGTATCTTTCAACGAATTCAAACAAAAGATCGCGCTCTGACTTTCTTTTGGAAATTCGGCAACGGGTTCGAGAGGAATTCCTGCCATACCGAGATATCCGAAGATGTTGTATTCACCGGCGGAGCCGTAAGGCAAATAGATTGGAACCCCGCGTGAAGAATCTCCCAGCATTCCGGCGACCCTATCAAACTCGGGAAGCATTTTGGTGAAATAAGGATAAACATCGCTCGACGGATTGGTGGGCCAAAGCTGACCGGCAGCCCAGAGAATTATTTCAGGCGAGTGCGCCATAACAGCTTGCCAAACCTGCGCGTTGTAATCGTTATACTCACCTTTCATATCGTAATTGTCTAGCCATGAGCCGACCCACTTTGAAGGATCGACACTCGAATGCCATTTCTGTAAAATATATCCGCTGTAAATCGGTATATGCTGGTGCTGAGTCTCCGGAACACGGGTTTCAATGCCGACCGCCATCTTGTCAAATTGGTGGGTCTCATCATAAACATCATAACCGTTTTCGCCATACCCTTCGTACCAATTAGGGTATTTAATGATGACATTAACTTTGGGGTTCACTTCCTTTGCAGGATCGATAATGTACTTTTTAGATTGTTCGAGAAGAAGTTTTGTACGATAGTCAGGCCAGCTCATGTTGCCGCGGTCAGCCACGCTAGCCGAGTCCGTCGCCACAGTAAAGAGCCAATCATCAAGAATAATATTATCGAAAACTTTTGCGAGTCCCTGCATGCGTTCTTTGAGAGATTCAAGATCTTCCGGATTATTGTACACGGAAGGGCCAAAACGGGAATTCGGAACCATTGCACCATCAGGTTCGATACCTAATGCGCGAAACCTTGCGGCAATTTTTTGAAGGAGGGGGACATCTACCTTTCCATCCCGACCGGTGCCATCTAAGTAAACCCTGTCAGGCTTTACCGGTCCGAAATAACTCATCGTCTTTTGAAATTGAACGGAATCGGCAAGAAGCCGCTCCACGTCTCCGGAAGTAAAAAAGATTGCATACTTCAAATGCTGCCACCGTCCATTTGCGTCAGAAACCCTGTCATTGGTTTGTGCAATAGAAGTACCTCGAGCAAATCCCAGCATAGTTACTAGAATTAAGCTGCCTGCAATAAAATATTTCTTTATAAGATTCTTCATTTTCTGCTCCTTCCTGTTTCTTTTAATTAAAAAATCAGATCTAAGTTCTCTATCGAGAATTCAACATACTTTACAAGAATTAACTGATGAAAATATTCTCGGAAAAGTGAATCTGTTCTGAGTTTCTCAAGGTGTGAAATAATATTTACAACTTCCTAACTAAATCCCGGATAACTCTCGCAGTTATTCCCCAAATCGTCCCCTCATGGGTGCGATAAACATAAATGCAATGTTTGAATCCGCCCCACGAATTCCAGTAGCGCTCGGGAAGCCCTAATTCTTTAGTGGGGAAAAGTACAACTTTCTTTTTAGTTACAGCATCAATGTAAGATGGATGAACTTCTGTCATTACATTAAATCTTTCAGGCTGGTTCTCCTGAAAGAACGCTACCGGGATCAAGAATACTTTTTCAACCTCATCAGGATTGGCATGGACCTCTTCAGGTTTCACATCAGAAATTCCAACGAAAACATGTACCAGCGCACCCATCGGGGCAAAGATGGAATCAAGTCTACCAATAATTCGAATCCGATCTGCATGGATTCCAACTTCTTCAGCTGTTTCTCGAAGGGCGGTTTCCTGAAGGGACTCGTCATTTTCATCCCGGCGTCCACCGGGAAGCGAAATCTCACCTCCCTGTCGTATCGAAGCCGCTCTCTTCTCAAATAGGATGTGCAACTCCTGGTTGATCGGAATTAACAGAAGAAGCACCACGGAAGTTGAATATTCATCCTCTCCTTCCAGTCGAGGCAGCTCCGGCAACTTTTTTATCAGTAAACCGATCTCTTCTATTCTCATCGAACCTTTTTCAAAGTCACCTTAAAAAAATTATATCCGTCATTACAGTTTCTTCTCAACCTTGATCAGCATATTATCTATTAACCTTGTCTGGCCAAAACGAACAGCCATCAATGAAAGAACTTCCGTGAGTAAAGTAGTGTCTTCAACCTTCTCGAAATTGTTCGGATCTACAAAACTTACGTAGTCTATCTTACCATCCGTCTCATTGTTTATCATTTTAATCATCGCTGCACGCACTTTTACCAGCTTTGTATCTCCACTATGTACCATGGACTCGGCAAGTTTTAAAGATCGATATAACACCGTAGCTTTCTTCCTTTGCTCCGAAGACAGGTAGATATTTCTGGAACTCATTGCGAGACCGTCGCTCTCGCGAACAATCGGAGCAACAACGATCTCCACATCAAAGTTGAGATCCTTAACCATCTCTTTTATTATGAACGCCTGCTGTGCGTCTTTTTGTCCGAAGACCACGACGTGTGGCTTGATGATATTAAACATTTTTGCCACGACGCTGGCAACGCCCTTGAAATGCCCGGGTCTAAATTCTCCCTCGAAGTATTGCGAAACTTTTTGCACTTCCACAAATGTCAAGGGCTCTTCGGGGTACATTTCCCTATCGGCCGGGGCAAATATGTAATCGACTCCACGACCTTCAGCCATTTTCTCATCCTTCCGGAGATCACGCGGATATTTCTCGAAATCCTCTCCCCTGCCGAATTGTGTGGGATTAACGAAGATAGACATAACGACGACGTCCGACCTTGTTTTTGCCCGGTCGACAAGACTTAAATGACCCTCGTGCAGAGATCCCATCGTTGGAACAAACCCAATTTTCTTTCCGGCTTGACGCAATTCAGCTGCAACTGTCTGCATTTCTTTTATTGTTAGTATCGTTCTCATCGAAAGCTATATAATTTTCTTACCAAGTGCCGATGCAATCACTTGAACTGCAAACTCCGAAGATTGGTTCTTGATGTCGAAGATCGGATTCACCTCCGTAACTTCGAGAGAGCTCATGCAATCACAATCTGCGATGGTTTCCATTATTAAGTGGGTTTCACGATAGCTCAATCCGCCGGGCGCCGGAGTACCGACCCCGCCGGCAACGGTCGGGTCAACTGAATCGATGTCAAAGCTGATATGGAGCAGATCGACTTTCTCCTTAAACTCCTTCAAGACTTTTCCTATAATCCTATGCGCACCATATTTATCAATATCTGACATTGTATAATGAGCGATGCCGGTTCTCTTGACAATTTCCTTTTCCGCAATATCTATGTCTCTGACCCCAATGAGAACGGCATTTTGCGGATCGACCTTTCTGAAATCCCCGCCAATAGTAGTCAACTCGCGCGCGCCTTCTCCAAGAACTGCAGCTAATGGCATTCCATGAATGTTTCCAGACGGTATCGTCTCATCAGTATTCATATCCGCATGAGCATCGATCCAAATAACGCCGAAACGCAACTCGTGCTTTCGCGCGTAATTCGATAATCCAGAAATTGTACCCATCGCAATCGAGTGATCGCCTCCAAGAACAAGCGGAAACTCTTTCCGCTCCATTATCTCCTCGACCTTGTGAGCAAGTATCGTCGCCACACGCACAATTTCAGGAAGATATTTCAACTTGTGGTTATCTATTTCCTGACTTTCGGGGACTTTAACCGGAATGTCGCCGTCGTCAATAACCGTGAGCCCGATATCTCGAAGTCGTTCTGCAAGTCCGGCTATTCGGAGCGCCGATGGCCCCATGTCAACGCCGCGCCTTCCGGCTCCAAGATCCATCGGAACGCCAATGATTCTAATTATCATCAGAGCTTCATGATTCGAGCAATTCTAAGAGCTGTGTAAGTTTTGACTTAAGCTCTTTTCTATGAACAATGAAATCGACGAATCCTTTATCGAGCAAAAATTCCGAACGCTGGAATCCGTCGGGGAGATCTTTTCCGACGGCCTGCTTTATAACCCGAGGCCCCGCAAATCCGATTAGTGCCCCCGGTTCAGCAATGTTAAAATCGCCCAACATTGCAAAGCTCGCCGTTACACCGCCGGTAGTCGGATCGGCAAGAACGGAAATATATGGCACGCCTGCTTTGTTCAACCTGGTAAGTCTTGCACTTGTCTTGGCAAGCTGCATTAGAGAGATAGCAGCTTCCATCATCCGTGCCCCCCCGCTTTGTGAAATCAATATCAGCGGCTTCTTGTATTTCAAGGCGCGGTCGATTGATCGGGAAACTTTTTCTCCAACAACCGATCCCATGCTTCCCCCGATGAATTGAAAATCCATGCAGCCAATGACGATTTTATGTCCGCTGATTTCACCAGTCCCTGTTCTGATTGCATCGACAAGTCCTGTTTTCCTTCTGACATCCGACAATCTTGCCTTGTACGATTTTGTGTCGACAAATTTAAGCGGGTCGTTCGATTTCAAATTCCTGTCGGTCTCTTTGAATGATTTTTTGTCAATCAAAATCTGGAAGTATTCCTTGCTTCCAATTCTGAAATGATAATTACATTTATTGCATGTCCAGAGGTTATCCTCAAGCTGAGACTTGTGAAGCATTTCCCCGCACTTCTCACATTTTACCCATGAACCTTCTGGCAGATCCTTTTTTTCCCCGGACACGATATTTTGTTTCGAACGTTTGAACCAAGACATCAGATTTTCTCCAAAAGTTTATTTAAAGAATTCCCCTTGACGGCGATAAAATCTTTGATATACATCGGAACTGAGGTTCTTAAATCGGCAAATTCTCCTCTCTTAAACTTCTCTCTCGCAACGAGCCCCACTCCTTTAGCAGACGCGGCAATATCCTTAAACTGACCGGAAGCGAATTTTCTCCTCACATTCTCATTCTTTGAAAATTCAACCACCCCTTCTCCGACGAATAACGCCTCCGGTGAAAATTCCGTGGCAATTTCGGCGGCATCGGCCACCCTGCTGTTTGTCGTCATTTTTAAATCTGAATTTTCCAACCTGAATGACGAATAATAAAACTCATTAGCACGAGCATGAAGTATCGGCACAATTATTTTATCGTCACCGACGTATTCGCAAATGACACGCGCAATCCCTTCGAGTGTCGGAACCGCAATCAATTTTTTGTTTTGTCCGAACGCGATTCCTTTAGCAGCACCGAGCCCGATCCTTAACCCGGTAAAACTCCCCGGGCCATTGGAAACAGCCACTGCATCCAGATCGCTGTAAGAAAGTTTCAAGTTCTCGAGAAGATTGTTTATCATTATGATTAGGCGTTCAGCATGGATTTGCGGGGTGAAAATTGAAATCTCACCAAGGACACCTTTTTCGTCCGCCATTGCAACTGAACAAGCCCTTGTTGCCGTCTCAATAGAAAGTATGCGCTCCATGATCAATTTTTGCCGTCAACACTCGCAAGAGTGATTTCCCGTGTCGTCGAGTCGACTACAGACAACTTAACATCATATCTTTCATCAGGGATAATGTCACCGAGTTTTTCAGCCCATTCAATTAAACAAATGCCTCCTGATTCAAGATATTCGTCGAACCCGATCCCGAATATCTCCTCCATATTTTTTAACCTGTACAGATCTATGTGGAAAATCGGAAAAGTTTCCTTTGAATTTGGGGCTGTACCATGGTACTCATTTACGATGGTAAACGTGGGGCTGTTTACAACTTCCTTTACGCTGAAGGCACTGCAGATTCCTTTGACGAACTGTGTCTTGCCGGACCCAAGATCGCCATACATTGCAACAAGGTTTCCCTTTTTAAGTTGTCGCGCGAATTCGCTCCCAAGCCTGATGGTTTCGCCCTCACTTTTTGAAATTAATATTTCCATGTTCCGCGCTGATTAATTTTATTTCGGATCAAGCGTAATGACCGGCAAGATCATTTCTTCCAGGGAGATCCCGCCATGCTGGAAGCTGTCATGATACTGTTCGAGATATTTATGATAATCTGTCGGATAGACGAAATAGTAATCTTCTTTCGCAATGATATAGTTGATCGTAACACCGCGCCTCGGCAGCATATAGTCTTCGGGATTTTTGACGAAGATCGCTTGCTTATCATCGCATTTCAAATTGCGGCCAAATTTGTAACGGAGGTTCGTCGAAGCTTCCCGGTCGCCGAGAACTTTCGAGCCTCGCATGCTCCTTACGCTTCCGTGATCCGTTGTTACAATCACTGTCGCGTCGGTCTGCGCAAGCGCCTTGAAAAGATCCAGGAGATAGGAATGCTGAAACCATGATCTCGTGAGTGAACGATACGCGCTCTCATCGGGCGCAATCTCTTTAAGAATATTGGAATCGGAACGCGAATGCGCAAGTATGTCGACAAAATTCACGACAATCGCCGTCAGCGGCAACCGCACAAATGTAGAAATATTTGAAACTATATTCTTTCCAAATTCTGGATCAATAATCTTAATGTATTTCGGATCGATTCTCAGCCGCTTTCTCTGAAGCAAGTCTGTCAGCAGCTCCTTCTCATAACGATTCCTGCTGGAGTCGTCGTCGGAATTTCCTTTGTCCCAAATTTCCGGAAATCGTTTTTCCATCTCAAGAGGGTATAACCCGCTGAATATAGCATTTCTCGAGTAAGGGGTGGCCGTCGGGAGAATCGAATAGTAAAATTGTTTGCTGATGGAGAAATAATCGTGGAGGAATTCTTCCATGATAAGCCATTGATCTAATCTCATACAGTCGATCACCATCAAAACCACAGGCTTACCCGGCGTCATTTTCGGAATGACATAGGTTTCAAAGACTTCATGTGAGAGCTTCGGGCGGTCTGATTTTTTGGCAACCCACTCCTTATAAACCCCGTCTATATATTTCCCGAAAACCGCGTTGGCTGCTTTTCGTTGATCCATTAAAGAATCTTTCAGTCCGATTTCGGGATGTTCATCTATTTCCATTTCCCAATGAGTAAGCTTCTGGTGAACGTCAACCCATTGCGTATACGACAAGTCGGCATCTAATTGCGAAGATATTTCCCGAAATTCCGATACGTAATCTCTTGATACACGTTCTCCGGTAATTCGATGACCGTCGATAATTTTCTTGGCGGTTAACAGTATCTGACTCGGATTGACCGGTTTTGTCAAATAGTCGCTGATCTTCTGACCGATTGCCTCTTCCATCAAAGACTCGGCTTCATTCTTCGTTATCATCACTACCGGAATTTCAGGCGCAATTCCTTTTATGACTTCAAGAGTGCTCAATCCGCCCATCCCTGCCATCATCTCGTCAAGGAGTATCAGGTCGTAATTGCCATCACGAACATTTTGCTTGACCATTTCAATTGCATCCTGGCCGTTTGTGGCAGTATCAACGTTGAATCCCTTATCCTTAAGAAAGATAACATGCGGCTTCAGCAGCTCGATTTCGTCATCTACCCATAGTATTTTGTGTTTTTCCCCAACCATGTATTCTCCTCTTTCGAAGTTAATTCCTCATACATAAAAAGTTATCAATGCACTGGCTAAGAAACAAACCGACATCAGAGCACTAATTGTGAATGAAAAATAATTAATTATAAGCTTGAGACAGGTTCTTCTCTGATTCGGTCGCGGGGTTGGCTAGTTCAGTTGGTAAACCGGATATTGTTCTTGATCGTCAGTCCATCCGGAAATTAAATGCCAGGGTCGAGCCGGAATAGAATTGCAAATGAATATGCTCTTAATTTCTTCCGGAAAGTCACTTATCTCATTTCTTGTTGCCGTACTTATCGAATAGCTCCTTCAGTCTCTTCATGGAAAGCGAGTCGAGGTCTTCATCGTCCTTGTCTCGCTTTACAAACATTTCGTAATCATATTTGTCCTTCGGAACCATCTTTGAAGTTTTGTACCTCAAGGCTTCTACCATTTTTCTTTGATCCGTGTTCGACATACTAACCTCGCACAACACGTTCGCTTGTTTGAAGTAAACTCTCGATTTCACTTAGTTGTTCAGGCGTGTTGACTCCCCTGATTTCATTAAAATCACGAGCAACCAACGCGCTGATCTTCATTCCGTGATCGGCAAAATATCCGAGGACATCGGTCAGGTAGTACTCATGCTGGGAGTTGTTTGCATTTACATGGTGCAATGCTTTAAAAAGCTCTTTCCCATTAAACAAATAAATTCCGGAATTAATCTCATTAATTCTTTTCTGTTCCGCGGAAGCATCCTTTTCTTCAACTATGCATTCGACCGAGCCATCCGGGAAATGTATAATTCTTCCGTAACCTGTGGGGTCATCTATCTTTGCAGTAAGGACAGTTGCGATTGCCTTGCTTCGATAATGGAGATCAACAAGCTCGAGCATAGTTTTTTCCGTCAGAATCGGCACATCTCCAGACAAAACAAGTACTTCCCCGTCAAACCCTGAGAGTAACTCCTCCGTTTGCAACACAGCATGGCCCGTTCCGAACTGCTCTTCTTGAACCGCAAAAACGACATCGTCTCCAAATGTGTCGCGGAGATAATGCATTACAATTTCTCGCTTATTTCCGACAACGGTTATCACCGATTCACTTCCAAGATTCCTTGCCAAATCAACCACGTAATGAACCATAGGCTTGTTGTTCACCTTGTACATAACTTTGGGCAAATTAGGATCTTTCATTCTCTTCCCTTTGCCGGCCGCGAGTATCACCGTTACAAATCTGCTTTTTCTCATTCCCTTACTTCCCGGATGAGTTCGCATTGGACAAGCTTTTAGGTTCTTCTAAATGCCCTTTAATAATTTTTTTAATTTTATTCTTCTTATCAACCAGTACGACAACCGGCTCATAGTCTTTGGCCTCATCCTCACTAAATTCAGCGTAAGAAATTATTACAACCTCATCACCAACGGTACCCAGGCGGGCTGCCGGTCCATTCAAACAGATCACTCCTGATTTTGCCTTGCCGGGAATCGTATAAGTTTCAAAACGTTCGCCGTTGTTTACATTCACGACCTGAACTTTTTCATAAGGCAAAATTCCGGATGCCTTGAGAAGGTCCGTATCGACAGTCAAGCTTCCCTCGTAATAGAGTTCCGCCTGAGTCACAGTGGCACGATGAATTTTCGATTTGCAAAGAGTAAGTAGCAATTAAACTCCAAAACATTTTATTGGGAACATAATCTACCGTATAAATTACAGTTCGCGGAGAAAGTTAGCAAGGATGACCACTTTCCAATATAAAAGTTCCCATCGATTTATTATTTCCCGGCCAAAAGGGTGTAGATGATTGCTTTTTGTGAATGAAGCCTGTTCTCAGATTCGTCCCAAACGACGGATTGTTTTGAATCTATGACGTCATCAGTTACCTCTTCCCCGCGATGCGCAGGGAGGCAGTGCATAAAAATCGCTGATTTCTTTGCAAGCTTCATCAGCTCTTTGTTCACCTGATATCCCTGGAACGCCTTCGATCTTTTTTCCTTCTCAACTTCCTGACCCATGCTCACCCAAACATCCGTGTAAATGACATCGGCATCGCGCAGGGCATCTTTCGGATCTTGTACAACTTGAATCGTCGCGCGGGACTCTCTCGCAAACTTTTTCGATAACTTTACGACATCTTCCGACGGCTCATAACCTGCCGGAGTCGCCGCGACAAAATTCATCCCCATTTTCGCGGCCATCATCATGAGCGAGTTGCAGACATTATTCCCGTCTCCGATGAAAGTAAATTTTTTCTTCTTCAAAGTACCGAGGTGTTCTATTGCCGTCAAAAAATCTCCGATAGCCTGACATGGGTGTTCGAAATCAGTCAATGCATTGACCACCGGAATTTTTACATATCTTGCCATATCGACGCAGTTTTGGTGGGCAAATGTCCTCACAACGACAGCGGACATCCACCGCTCGAGATTTTTAGATACATCATAAATGCTTTCACGCTTTCCGAGATTTATATCGGATTGTGTAAGATAAACAGAATGTCCGCCTAGCTGATGGATTCCCACATCAAATGTAACATGCGTTCTCAACGATTGTTTTTCAAATATCATGGCGATGGATTTACCTTTGATTGACCCCTCATATTTTTCGGGTCGGGATTTCATCTTTGCCGATAATTCGAGAATCTTAATTAAATCATGCGATGACCAATCCGCAATACTCAGAAAATCTCTCTTCATTCAACAATCTCCTTCTGTGTCATGGTTAAAAGTTAAGATAACTTATGCTTGGTCAAAAATCCTTCTAATATTTCTTTAAGACCGGGCTTAGTTATTTCCGCGAGTTCATACCGTACTCTTACTGACGGTTTTCTTATCTTGATGACTCTTCGTAGATCTATGGGCGTACCTATCACCACCGTGTCGCAATCGACTTTATTTATTGTCGTCTCGAGATCTTTGATCTGCCTGTCACCGTAACCCATCGCCGGAAGAAGCATGCCGGTTCCCGGATATTTTTTGAACGTCTCGGAGATTGTGTTGACAGCCCACGGCCGTGGATCGATAAGTTCCTTCGCGCCGAATTTTTGAGCAGCGATAACTCCGGCGCCGTACGACATCTCGCCATGAGTTAGTGTCGGGCCATCTTCAACAACAAGCACCCTTTTACCTCGAATCAGAGATTCGTCGTCCACCGTAACCGGGGACGCTGCTTCGATGATCACCGCACCGGGGTTTATGCTATGCACATTTTTCCGCACAGCGTCTACATTTTCGCGCGTCGCAGACTCAACCTTATTTATTACTACCACATCCGATAATAAAATATTCGACATGCCCGCGTAATAGGTCAACTCGTGGCCGGGTCTATGTGGATCGGCTACTGTTATTGTCAGGTTCGATTTGTAAAACGAAGTGTCGTTATTCCCTCCATCCCAGACAATCACATCTGCTTCCTTTTCAGCTTCATGGAGAATAGCTTCATAATCAACCCCCGCGTAGATTATTGTCCCGTTCGCAATGTGCGGCTCGTATTCCTCCATCTCCTCGATCGTACAATCATACCTCTTCAGGTCTGATATGTTCGCGTATCGCTGGACCTTTTGTTTGACCAAATCTCCATACGGCATCGGATGTCGAACGGCAACGACACGCAGCCCCTTTTCCCTTAGGATATCACACACTCTTCGAGAAGTCTGGCTCTTGCCTGAGCCGGTCCTGACCGCAACAACTGCAATCACAGGTACTTTACTTGCAATCATCGTTCTCTTTACTCCAAGGAGCGTAAAATCCGCTCCAAGCGATATCACCCGTGAAGCCTTGGCCATCAGGTTAATAAATGAAACATCAGAATAAGCAAAGATTGCTTGTTCAACTCCCTTATCCTTTATCAGTTGAGGCAACTGCGATTCGGAGAAAATAGGAATTCCTTCCGGATACAATTTCCCCGCAAGCTCAACTGGATACTTCCGTCCGTCGATATTCGGAATTTGAGCTGCAGTGAACGCTACAACTTCGTATTCTTCGTTGTCTTTGAAAACAGTATTGAAATTGTGGAAGTCTCTTCCAGCCGCCCCAAGTATTACAATTTTTTTCCGTACCATGATATATCCCTTTCAATGTTTTTGAGAAGAGAATATTCTGAAAACGTTTCAAGCTATCGATTTTTAACCGACAACTTATAGAAATCGATACGCGTACATATATGACTTCGGCGTCACATCGAGGTGTTTTTATTTTGCAATGTGAACGCCCATTTGACATTTGCCGGATATAGGTTATAGAGTTAATAATAAAACTTCAAGGAGCTTTTACTGGATTTCCAGAACCAAAGGATTTATATTTTAGCAAGAGAGGTTCCATGAAAGCTACCGAATTTGCGAAACAGAACAAGACGGAATTCCTTCAATATTTCCACTCGAAATTCCCGATATTCCATCTTTCCAACGTTTTTTACCTCGATATAAAATACGCATTGAAGTACTACCTGCTGTCAAACCATTTTAAAGTGTCCGATGAGGAACTTGAAAGCCTCTCCGTAACGTTAATCAATGGAATGGCTTCCGACGGCGTTTTTAAACGGGTTTCAAAAAACGCATGGATTTTAAATTATCCGGAATTCAGAACGAAAACACCCGGGAAGCCCATTTTGCTATAAAGTGGATTCTCGTTTATAAATAGATTTTAGGAGAAATGAAATGGCTGAAGTAGAAACAATCGAACAAGAAATAAAAATTTCAGAAAAAGCGGCTGGTGAAATCAAGAAAGTAATGGAAGAGAATAAAATACCCGACACTTTCGGGTTAAGAATGGGAGTTAAAGGAGGAGGATGCAGCGGATTCACTTATGTCCTTGGATTCGATGAAAAAGCATCTGAAACAGACAAAGTGTTCGACGCGAACGGAGTAAGAATATTCGTCGATGAACGGAGCCTCCAATATCTTTCCGGTATCCTTCTCGACTACCAGGATGGTTTGACCGGAAAAGGGTTCACATTCGATAATCCCAACGCAACCCGGACTTGTGGCTGTGGTCATTCATTCAATGCCTGATCGTCGGTGTCCGGCACACTAAGCTGATTACCTTGAGCAAAATTATTTCTTCGGTCCAATCCTGCGATTAATGGTCGTTGTTGTTTTGCATCTCAAATAAAAAAGGAAGAGGAAATGGCATACCAAGCTAAAAATTTTTCACACTTGATTGGAATGGATGGTTTCTCCAAGCAATTACTTGAGAACCATTTTACCCTTTATCAAGGTTATGTAACAAACACAAACAAACTTGCCGATATTCTTACTCAAATGTTGAAAGACGGAAAGACAGGGACACCTGAATATGCCGAGCTGAAAAGACGTTTCGGCTGGGAATTCAATGGAATGAGACTACACGAATTTTATTTCGACAACCTTGGCGGCAAGGAACCAATCGGAAACAAGAGCGCGCTTCATGGTGCAATCGAAAAACAATTCGGCAGCTTCACGAACTGGGAAACAGACTTCAAAGCCGCCGGAAGCATGAGAGGAATCGGATGGACGCTCCTCTACTTGGACACCACGAACGGTGCACTTTATAATGAGTGGGTCAACGAACATGACATGGGACATTTAGCCGGCTGTACCCCTATCGTGGTACTCGATGTATTTGAACATGCATTCATGATCGATTATGGTTTAAAACGTGCCGATTACATCGCCGCGTTCATGAAGAACATCAACTGGAAAGAAGTTTCCGGTCGCTACGATATGGCACAAAAATAAGAACAAAAACGAGGAGGAAATGATGAGATATATGAAGATAGCAGTTTTCATGTTTGCTGCAATTCTTGCGACCGCGACGTTGAGCCGCGCACAGGACATGAAAGACATGAAGGGAATGTCTATGAGCAAGGATAAGGCCGCCAAGACTACGACCGTTCAAGGCGAAGTTATCGATATGGCTTGTTATATGACAAAAGGTCAACACGGCGCTAGCCACGCTGATTGCGCCCAGATGTGCATTAACAATGGTCTGCCAGTCGGGCTCCTCGATAAGAGCGGACACGTTTATCTTTGCATGACTTCGACACAGAAGCCAGCAAATTCACTTCTTGCAGAGTATGCAGCCAAGCAGGTGAAAGTTACCGGCACTGTCTATAAAAAGGGAGGAATGGATTTACTTGCAGTAGATAAAGTAGAACCATTAGATAAAGAAAGTTCCCCCAAGTAGTATTTCATTATAACTAGGGCTCGTCCGCAAAGGTGAGTCCTAGTCATTTCTTTACCCTGTATTTCTCATCCCAGCAGCAATTCCATTCACTGTCGATCTAAGTAAGTCCAGCATGTCTTGATGATCTTCGTTCTCCGAGTTTTCGGCACGAAACATCTGTAAGAATTTGATTTGTACCAGGCTTATAGGATCGATATAAGCATTTCGGAGTCTTAACGAGCGTTGCAGCGAAGGATTTGAATCGAGCAGGTGTTCTTCGCCAGTAATGTTCAGAACAGCTTTAACGGCTCTTTCGAATTCTGCACTTATCATTCCAAAAAGTTCTTCGGCTGTTTGCCTGTCTGCGCTGAGACGAACATATTCCCTGCCGATTGTCATATCCGATTTCACTAGAACCATCTCAACATTGTCCGTTAACGCCTTAAAGAATTCCCAGTTGTTATACATTTCACTGAGATCTTTCCAGCTGACGAGGCCGTCCTGAACAGACTTTTCAAGCGCGTGTCCAAAACCGTACCATCCTGAAATAAGCTGCCTATTTTGTGTCCAAGCAAATACCCATGGAATTGCGCGAAGATTTTTTAAGTCTGTTCCGTTGTCACGCGATGGAGGACGTGATCCGATTTCGATTCGTTCGATGACATCGATCGGCGTTACTTGACGAAAATACTCCGGGAAACCTGGATACGTGATCAATTCCCTGTAATGTCTGACTGCCGCTTCCGATATTTTTTCCAGGGACGGCATGTATTTTCTTCCGGAATTTCTTGCGCCGGATTTATATCTTGCCGTCGAAAGAACAACTGCGGATGTAATTAACTCAATGTTTCTTAATGCAATCTCAGGCATAGCGTATTTCACGAATATCATTTCGCCTTGTTCGGTGATCTTGATTTCCCCTTCGATCGTGCCGGGAGGTTGCGAAAGTATCGCCTGATTTAAAGGACCTCCGCCGCGTGATACGCTCCCTCCGCGGCCGTGAAAGAGGACTAGCTTGATCCCGTATCTATCACAGACTTTCTTCAAGTTTATCTGTGCCTTAATCAACTCGAAGTTCGATGTAACAATGCCCCCGTCCTTGTTACTGTCCGAATAGCCGATCATTATCTTCTGAACCATCCCACGTAGAGCAATGTGCTGTTTGTAAGCCTCATTCTTGAACAGATCTGTCAGGACAACATGGGCAATCTTTAAATCCTCGATAGTTTCAAATAAAGGAAGAATATCAATACGCGACTGCTCGACCTTGCCGTCGCGAACTTTAACAAGCCCTACTTCCTTGGCGAAGAGAAGCGGGGTCAAAACATCGCTGACCACAGAACTCATGCTGATGATATAATCAGTGCACGCTTCTTCGCCGGCAAACTCCTTTCCATATCTCATCGATTCAAATTCAGAAATGATCTCTTTGGTTTCATGACTGAGCTGCAGATTAGGATTCACGAGCGGCCTGACATTCAAAATCTCTCGAGTAAGGTCTCTGGATCGACCTGCCTCTTCGAGGCTTGCGAAATCCCGATCGACTTCCGATACCCTAAACAACTCGGCAACAGCTTTGAAGAGCACGGCAGAGTTTTGTCTTAGATCAAGTGAAGCGAGATAGAATCCAAAAGTTCTCGCCTTGTAGATGAGCGGCTGTATCTTCGATTCTGCAATGATCTCACCCTTATTGGATAACAAACTCTCAAGCATTATATCGAGGTCTGATATAAATTCATCGACGGAATTATAACCAAACCCTTTTTCTTCCACGGTATTCTTAAGCTTTGTGTAGATCAGGAAGACTTTAACTCGATAAATTTCCGATTCGTCTTTTAGATCCTGTTCGGTAACTTGCCCGGAGAGATTTACTTTATCTAATACTACAGAATCGATCATTTTTTGGGAGGCCTTGACGAGACGGGTCGATGTGCTCATTGTGTCGTAAAGGAGATCCATGTCCTTCATGTAGAGAGAAAGTATTTGCTTCTTCTGCATCTGGAAGGTTTTCCTGGTAACTTCAGCCGTGACGAATGGATGCCCGTCCCTGTCGCCTCCGATCCATGAGCCAAACTTTAAGATTACCGGAGCAGTCATGACACCATCGAAAATAGTTTTGATCGATCTGTTCAGACGTTCATAAAACACAGGGACTGTACCATACAGGATTTCCGCGAAAAAGAAAAGCCCGCGCCTGATCTCATCGTTCACTGTAACCTTGTTCATCCTGATCTCGTTCGTCTGCCAGAGCATTGTGATCTCGGTATGCAGTTGCCTTCGTAATTCCGAAAGTTCATCCGGAGTCAACGTGGATATTTCACGCCGCAGAAGAAGTTCGCTTATATTCAAAATCTTTCTCAAAACTGTTTGCCGTGTAGCTTCAGTCGGGTGAGCGGTGAAAACCGGAACAACTTTCGTTAGCTCGAGTATCTGCTGAAGGAAATCAAGCGAGTTGCCGGATTTTTTCAATTCGATAATAGCTTCTTCCATCGAACCGCGCTGTGGAGTCCCATCGGTGATCGCATGGGCTCTTTGCCTTCTGATCCGGTGAACCTCGTCTGCCGTGTTGCTCAGCAGAAAATAGAAAAGGAATGCACGTACAATTCTACTGGCTTTTTCAAGGTCAAGCGAATCAACAAGTGCATCGATCTCGCACTTTGTCTCAGATGAGTAATTTGAACGAAGGGATTTTGTAAGTATGCGAAGTTGTTCCTCCAGATCGAAGAATTCCTTACCTTCCTGTTCTATCAGGACTTTTCCGAGAATTGCGCCAAGCTCTCGAATATCTCGATGGAGCGGCTCATCTTTGGGGTCTTGATTATATTGTTGGCTGTGAATCATCTCTTCTTGCATATTCATAATAAGATAAGAATTTTTAATATACCGCGAGGAGAGAGGCGATCTTAATCGCTGCTGTCTCCGACCTCAAACGCGATTTCCCGAGAGAGATACTCTTGAAACTCTTTCCAATCAGATAATCTATTTCCTTTTCTGAAAAGCCTCCTTCAGGGCCGACGAGTGCTATTACCGAGCTGTCTCTTTTCAATTTAGATATATACTCATCCACGCGAGCATCGGATTTTTCATGGAGCACAATTTTCTCTTCGTAAACATGACTTTGCGATGCAGCATCCTCTAAATTTGTTACGGCTTTCAACTCAGGAATTTTGCTCTGAAGTGACTGCTTGACGGCTGAATTTACTATGCCTGCCATTCTCTCAAGCCGGAGATTAATCTTCTCACTCCGTTCAGAATTAAATAACAAGAAACTTCCGGCACCAAGTTCCGTGCATTTTTCGATAGCAAACTCTAATTTGGAAGGCGGTTTCAGCGCTGCCATTCCTATGGAGAACTTCCTCAATGATAGGTTCAGACCGCTATATTCTTCAATCACCAAGGAGGTTGAACTATCTTTACCGATCTTCTGGATTACGCAAAGACAAGTGGTTCCCTTCCCATCCGTGACTAAAATTTTTTCGTTGACCTTAAGGCGCAGCACGTGAGAAAGATGAAAGTGTTCATCCCCCTTAATTGTGATCAAATCACGACCGTCTTTACCTCTGGTGCGATTTCCTATATCAAAAATAAACTGCTCCATCAGATGGTTTCTCCGAAATCGAAAATAAATTCCAGGTGCCTGTCGCTCCCGCGTGCATAATCAAGCTGCAGGATGAAGTCATACGGAAGCAATAGACTTAGCCCTCCTCCATAACCATAAAGTGCCCTGTTCAATTTCATGTTCAAATATTTGTTTGACGTTTCACCAACATCTGCAAAGAAATTCCAATAAAGTGCGACCCTATTTGAAATGAATTCTTTGAAGGAAAGCCATGGAAATTCAATATACATACTTTTAATAATAGGAATGCGTAATTCCAAATTGCCTCCTAAAATACTTTCACCTTCAGTTGTCGTGTTAAACATCCCCCTTATCCGCTCGTCGAAGCCGAAAAAGACGTGATTGTATCTCGGAATTTCAGGTCCCTCCGCGAGGCTTCCATGGATTCTTCCCGCCAGCGACATGAAATCCCAAACTTCTAAATACTTCCGCGCGTCCAAAAAGACTCTTCCAAAATTGACGATACTTTCCCCTAATCCATACTTTTCCGCGAGCAAATCGAAGTAAGTTCCTTTAGACGCATAGATTTTAAGATCACGGGAATCGTATGAGTATTCAAGCTGAAAGGTTGCGAAAACGTCTCTCGCATTTTGGGAAAGAGTCACGCGGTTGGAATCCCCACTATTGTCGGCGACATAGTTATACGAGACCCCCGCGGTAAAAGCAGAATAAATGTTTAGACGTTTTCCGAGAAGGATGTATAAATTTCCGAATGAATCATCAAACTGTCCTGATGAATATGCCGACTGGAGACCTATGTCATCTCCCCGAGAGTAACTTGCTCCCAGCCCCAACAAATAATCCTTACCTTTTCCTATCGACGGACTGCTATATGTGATTTCTGCAAACGGGTCATAACCAAGCGCGAACATCCCTTCAAGCCGTTCATCTTCTCCACGAAAATTAAAATCTAATACTCCTATGCCCGCATATAATTTCTTCCAGTTTAAGGTCCTGTCACGAAAACCAACGACTGGAAAGGGCCAGATGTACCACCTTTCCTCGACGTATATCAATAGATCGATTCTATCACTTGAGATATGATTGGTCTGTGTAAGAACTTTCGTAAATAATCCGGTGCTATAAATTCGTTCCCTGGCATAATCAAGATCTCCTGCGGTCACTGAGTCTCCCTCTTTGAAAGGAAGTTCCCTGAGAATTATATAAGACTCTGTAGCCCTGTTTCCTTCGAGAATGATTTTATTCACGATAAAAGCGCTCGAGGAATCCACCCTATCCAATGTGGCAAAAGCATGAAGGTTTGATGATGTCACGATGATAAAAAGAATAGAGACAAGCGTTCTTGAGAGCGGGGTCTCCGGCAGGAGCATGACTACCGGGTTGGGATGTTAAGAGTAACTTTAGTTCCTACGCCTTCAGAAGAAGTGATGAGTAGTTCACAATGGTTTATTTTAGCAAGGCTATTCGCAATGTAAAGTCCTAGACCCGCGCCTTGCTGCTGCTGCTTTTCTTTGTTAACCTGATAAAACTTCTCGCATACCCGCGACAATTCATTTTGTGGAATTCCTACTCCCGTATCCGTCACTTCAACCTGCACTGAATCTCCAGTCAAACGACCGCATAACATCACTTTGCCTTCGGAAGTAAACTTTATTGCATTCAAAAGTATCCTGCCAATCGCGTCACGAATAAGCGACTCGGACCCTATAACTCGAAGTCCATCTGCCACTTCAGTCTGGAATTGAATGTTCTTTTGAGCAGCCAGGTCTTTATATTCCTCGGACATCGATGTAATCAAGTCGGTAAGGCTGAACTCTTTTCTGGTTTTGATATAATATTCCGCAGTTCGTCCTGAATCGATTTGAACCGTCTCGAGGAAGTCATCGACAAGGTTCTTCAGTCTGCCACCGCCCTGACGAATCAAGCCGGCGAACTCCTTTAATTCATCGGTCGGTATTTGTGACTCACTACTACTTATGATTTCTGAAAAACCGATGATATATGTGAGAGGAGTATTCAACTCATGAGACAACGTGGCCAGGATTTGCTCCTTAAGAGACTCGAACTCATTTTGCATAGCGCTCCGAAGCGAAGCCGCGCGTTTAAGTTTTCCCTTCACGGTTGTCACAAGTTCATCTATGTCAACCGGTTTCGTCAGATAATCGTCTGCTCCTAATTCTTTCCCTTCACGCACATGTTGTCGGTCAGCAAGCGCACTGAGAAAAATGAACGGAACGGATCTGAGTTCCTGCATCTGCTGCACTTTCTCGTAAAACTCAAAGCCTCCGATGTCGGGCATGTAGATATCGCTTATTATGAGCTCAGGTCTGTCTTTTTTTAAAAGTTTGAGAGCGTAATCTGCAGATGTAGCGGTCAATGTTCGGTATCCCTCTTCTTGCAGAATCGTTGAAAACAATTCAAGGTTTACCTGCTCGTCGTCGACGAGCAATATGAGGGGAGAATCCGGCATCTCTTGGAAGTAAAACTACTTCTGTGGCTGAGGAGTTGGTTGAGATTGAAGCGGAACCTGCGGAACTTGCTGGGCCGGTAAACTCCGTTGTCCTTGAGTCTGCAGGAAACTCTTTTGCTGGCTTGTGACTTTATTGGGTAGAAAAAAAAGATTTATGAAAAGCGCGAGAACAATAAAAACAGTCCCAAGAATTGTAGTCATTCTCGATAGGATATCTGCCGTTTTGCGGACTCCGAACATATTCCCGAACCCCGCACTTGCACCCCCGAAACTTCCAGCCAACCCGCCTCCCTTACTTGATTGCATTAATACAACCGCCATGAGGAAGATGGCAATAAAAATTTCTAAAACAACCAACAAAGTAAACAACTAGCACCTCGATTTTTGATGAAATTTAAGCTGTCACAGCCTGAAAAGCAATTACCAACTCAGGACCACTGTCAAAATAGACTATTCATCGGTCATTTCTTAATAAATTCTAATCACTGCTCCTTCGGATGTCCACCTGGCTCTCACCTTGATTGGATCTGGGTAGACACCGAAAGGCTCCGCGAACTTGAAGGGGTAACTCTTGCCGCTGAAGTAGTCGACACTTTCACCATGTTGAACGTAAGCGGACAGAGTATAAGTACCGGCAACAATTCCGCCGACGTGGAATTTTCCATCTGGTTCCGCAAAAGTAAGAAACCTCTTTCCATCCGTTTTCGTAGCGACGACGACGATCCTTCCGGCGTGTGGCGTAACCGCACCTTCAATGTCGCCGAGGTTAGAGAAGTCAACCATCCTAAATCGATGGTCCACAATAGAATCTTCTTTTGATCCAGCAATATGAAACTTAAAATCAACTCTGTACCACCCAAAAGACTTGAGCCCTGTCAGTGAAACTCTGAAAACATTTCCTGACCTTCGCGTGATCCCTCCTGGCACCAGACCTCCAGCACTGTCGAGTAATGAGACTGCAAGACTGTCGGAATTAAAATGAAAAATAGTTGGTGAAATGAGCTGGCAAAATAGAGTATCATAAGTTGTGACACTCTGAAGTGAATCTGGAAAATTGAAATAGAACAACGGGATATCCACCGTCGCACTATCTGGTTTTAGAACAACCGTGTTATTCTCACTCGACATCCTATTTGATTGAAAGTCTTTGATGGTCTTCAAAGCCGTGATGAGATAAGTATGTTTGAACGGGAGCGGCTTTGATAAACCAAGAGTAACATTGTAATTATTGTCTTCTCTTCGAACGGCGTAATCGACGGGAAAGTTTTCAGAAGTGACCGAGTCGCGCACAAAGAAACCTTCGTGAGAGACGGAAGCAGAATCAATCGCCTCGCTAAACTTTAATAATAACGACCCATCCTTGGCAAGATCGGCACTGTATAATTGCGGATGAGAAGTATCTTCGTTCGCAGGCATGAAATTTATATCATCAATACTCTGAACGGCTTTAGTCACTTCGATATCGTGCGCCGCCGACGCATAATTATCCATCTGAGTTGCATAGGTAAAATCTTTCAATTGATCATCAAAACATATCATCCTGTAACTGCCGACCGCCAAACCCTGCATGACATATCTTCCACTATCGTCTGACTGTGTAACGTACTTCGGAAGATTCATCGAAGGTCTCAGCGTATCGATGCTATCGGTCACGGAGAACGCTGCTATTGTATAAGGCTGAACCGCGCTGGAATAAACCTGACCACTCACAGATCCCGTGTCAACCTGCGAACCCGTGGAAAACACAAGGTTTATTGCCTTGCCGAGAAAATTACTTCTTGTGTCCTGTGCTCCGGCACCAATCGTCAAGATGTAAGTCCTGTCTTTCTCCAATGGTTTGTGAAGCTTGATTGTCAATTCTTTCCCGGACCAATCGAACCCCATCTCTTTGGAATTGAACGGTGGAAAATAAATTGCGTTCTCCACAGTACGTTCCGTCATGTACTTATCAAAACGAATGACCACTTCCTGCGAATGAAAGTTAAGTTGTCTCTGGAATGGTGACGAGTAGACAATCTGGGGCGGGGTCTTATCCACCGGTCCGCCGGAGGGAGGAATCTGTCCCGCGCAACTGGCGATGACGGCCGCGAAAATCAGGGTTAAAAAAAAGTTTGTTTTTGCCAAGGTTCGAATAATTCCGATTCGATATCAAACAAAGCAAGTATTCTGCCTGCAATGAAATCCGCAAGATCACCGATCGTCGCAGGTTTCTGGTAAAAGGCCGGCATGGCAGGAAGCACATGCGCACCTGCTTCGGCGGCAGCAAGCATATTTTTTAAATGAATTTTGTTGAGCGGCGTTTCCCGGGGAACAAGCACGAGTTTTCTCCCCTCCTTTAAGGTGACATCAGCGGCACGCTCTATCAAATTCCCAGTGACACCGTTTGCAACTCCGGACAAAGTCTTCATGGAACAAGGCACAATAACCATACCATCGGTTTTGAACGAGCCGCTTGAAATTGTCGCGGCGAGATCTTTATTGCTGTACTTGATTATACTCCCCTTAAGAACCTGATCACCATAGTTCGCCTTGAACGATTCGAGAATATTCCCGTCTTTTATTGGGAAATCAGTTTCGCTCTCGATTACATAAGTCCCATAGTCCGAAACGATCAAGTGCACCTGGACTCCATCAGCAAGTAAAGCGCGCAAGGTATGAAGCGCATATACTGCTCCACTTGCCCCCGTTATTCCGACAACTATTTTTTTCCCAACAGAGTTTACGCCCGGTCGTGAGGAAACTTCTGATTCTTCTTCAGGCACTAAGTTTAATCCTCCTATCAATAATTCCCGTCGAACAAAATTCAAGAATACTCACTAAGATAAACGCAAAAAGATTCAACATCAAAAGATTTTCAGCATTCTCGTAAGAAGCTAATAAAACAAAAGTAATGAGAGTGGAATAGCTAAGCATGAAGATCAGACTTATCGTTCCCTGCGAACCAATCCGGGCAAACGGCAGAGTGAAAGGAAGATTCTTCTGGATTATTGAAAAGACACTCACCGCAACATGAGTCAGGAAATAAAAAGTCAACGCAGTGATTACCGACTCCAAAACCGAATTCCCCTGAATAGCCACGAGGAAAATTAAAATGGTGATCGGGATATGAATAGTAACAAGAAGCGCTTTACGAACCCCCATGACGAATTTCCCAAAGCTGAAGCCCGGGTAGGAATTGAAAAGCCATCTGGCATCGTGGTCCTTTGAGCTGAGCAAATTCTGCGCGAGGAAATAATGCATCAATATTCCGGCAGTTATAAGCGAGGCTATGGGTGCGGCAGATTCTGCTTCGAGAAAACCATCCGGCGTATAAAGGTTAATAAAATGTGAACCTCGAAGCGTCCAATAGACCGCCACCATAATCGGTGTGGCGGCTGTCCCGATTGTCGAGAGCCGGAACGACTGGTTCCTGAAAATATTAGAAAAGAAGAACAGGAAACCGGCTTCTTCTTCCCCACTCCTCATAAAAAAAAATCTTTTAAACTTCTTAATAATTAGCAGCAAATCAGGACCAGCGTCCGATTCATAGTCCTTCAACTTCAAAACAAGTTTCTCCTGAAGGGGAAAAACGAGAAAGAAAGAACAAGATATAACGAACAGAATGCCGGAAATAGGCTGTGCATCACCCAGGATGAATAGGTTTTCCGTCACGAATGGAAGTTGAAACACTGCCAAAAGGATCAATGCCAGAATTATTTGCAGAATTGTTAAAGATAAATTTGCAATTCGCCGGGGGAACGAGCCGATTACAAACAAAATGATCAAATAAAACGTAGTGGAGAAACAAACCGCGGAAATAAAAACAGGAGTTATTTCCGACAAAAATTCCGAATCAAGAGAAGTCAAAAGTCCGACGGGAACAACAACAGACAAGATTATCACGAAATTAAAGACCACGATAGAAGATAAAACGGCGAGCCTAGATATCTTTGTCGGCTGGACAAAGTAGAAATTTTCCACATCACCCCCGGTGAAAAATAATTTCCGCGTCTCGACGACCATAGTGAATATTGCGATCCCACACCCGACAACCCCGACCCTCATAGCAAAATTCGGATCAACTCTGTTCCTACTTGATAAGGCCAAAAAGACCCCGACCAAGAAATCCGGAGCAAGAAATCTGGCTATAGAGCCAGGTCCGAAAGATCCAATCGCCTGTTTTAATTTAAGCTTGAATATTGAGTACAATGAGTCATCTCATCTGACATGACGCCGGGTTCTTTGGTAAGCTCTTACCGCCCGAAGATGCTGGCTATATGTATCACTAAACCTGTGCCCCCCATGACCATTCGCCACAAAGTAAAGGTAATTAGTCTTCGCAGGATATAACGCCGCCATTATAGATTTTGCGCCCGGATTACAAATTGGCGTCGGGGGCAAACCTAATTTTTTGTAAGTGTTATAAGGCGAGACAATTTGTAAATCTTTGTAATAAATTCTCTTTCGTTCCCCCATGGCATACTGGATGGTAGGATCGGACTCGAGGGGTATATATTTATCAAGCCGGTTGTAATAAACACTTGCTATGATTGCTCTCTCGGAATCTACTTTAGCCTCATCTTCTATTATCGATGCCATCTTCATGATTTCGGATATGTTCGCCCCCATTTGAGAGACGCGGGCACGAAGTGAATCGTTAAAAAAAATATCAAACTCATCCACCATGCGTTTTAATATTTCATTCGGCTCGGTGTCGTAATAGAAATCGTAACTTTGAGGGAACAGGTAGCCCTCTAAATTTTTTGAAGGAACACCCAGCACTTCGGAAGATAAATCGCTTAATGCTAAATCCGCGAACTCGGTCGAATCGGTTCCAAGTTCGCGATGATAAATAGAAGCTATCTGTCGTATCGTAAGCCCTTCCGGTATTGTCACCGTCACAAGAAGGTTGCTTTTCCCAGAGGCCATTATCTTCATGACGTCATAATCGGAAAAGTGTCCCGCAAATAGATACTTCCCTGCTTTTATCTTATGTTCAACCGAAAACATTTTGGCCGCTACTTTAAACATGAACTTATTGGATATCACATCCGAATCGATAAGTCTGGCATATACCTTCTCCGCACTCATCCCTCTTTCGATGGAAATAACCGTACCCTTTCCTCGCGCATAGTGGTACGGAGCAATAAAAATTATCGCCCATGTGAGAATAACGGCCACTACCATGGCAGGTACGAATAGAAGGAAGGTTTTTCTGTCCGGAAGATTAAAATTTATCATACGAAAAATATCCAATCGAAAAAAATTCTTTAAACGATTTGCCTGCAAAGAAGTCCGACGTTCCTCTGCACTTTCACGCTCAAGACGTCGGGATTCGTCTATAATTCTTTCATAAACACGCTTTACAGCTTCATCGGTAAGCGGTCCGGGGTTCTCGTTGCTGACATTCTCAATAACTTGCTTTTCCCTTTCAGGCGAATATACTTCGAGACCGAGTTTTTCCTTGACCTTTCCGATTTCATCCGCGTACCTGGCGCGCTTATTAAGGAGTTTTACAATCAGCCTGTCGAGCCGGTCGATCTTTTTCCTCAATGAGTTCATCTCACTCATTTGATTCAACCCTGTTCTGTACTGGCATCTATCGCAATACGGAGGCCTTTTAAGAACCCATAGGCAGACTTTGCCTCTTCACCCCGGGGCGCCGATGAGATTTTTTGTAATAAAGCTGACCCGACTACTATCCCGTCTGAATATTTAGACACTTCCCTCGCAGTCTCTCCAGTGGAGATACCAAATCCGACTACAAAAGGTTTTCGCGTGGATTTTCTGACTCGTTTGAGGAAATCGATGACTTCGTCATTGATAAGATTTTTCCTCGCGCCGGTAACTCCGGTTACGGAAACGCAATATACGAAATCGCTCGCTGCTTCACTGATCTTTTTAATCCTCTCATCCGTAGATGTCGGGGCGGCGAGCAAGACAAGGCTCAGGCCTGCATCCTCAATAACCTTATGCACTGAACCGGATTCTTCCAATGAAAGATCCGGAATGATTACTCCGTCTACTCCGGCAGACTTTATCTTTTTGGGGAAATCATTTCCGATTCCGTTCAGGAATGAATTCATATATCCCATAAGAATGATTGGAAGTTCGGATCTCTTTCTGAAAGTCGTCACTATGTCTACGATTTTCTTCGGGGAGATACCATTTGCAATTGCAACCTGGGCGGCATCCTGTATAACCGGACCGTCGGCAAGCGGATCGCTGAACGGAACTCCAAGTTCTACAAAGTCAACTCCGGCTTTTTCAACCGACTCTAATATTTTCATCGTCGAGTCTGCTTGAGGAAAACCCGGCATTATGTAAGCGCTGAGAAGTTTTCTATACTTGTCTCCGCGTGAAAAATCACTAATTAATCGTCTTATTCTGTTCAAATTAAAAACTCTCCATCGAAGAGAGCTCCGACACAAATGAAAGATTTGGTGCTGGTTTCAATGTGAGATCGGAAATCAATCCGAACTTTTTATACTTGAAATCCGCCGCGATTCCAATCATAGCAGCGTTATCGGTACAGTAAAGTGGCCGCGGGAAAAATGCCCTAGCTCCAATATTTAGCGCCTTGCTTTGAAGGGTCGACCGAAGTTCGCGGTTTGCCGCAACCCCACCGGCAACGCTAATTGACTTCACAGAATATTTCTCGGCGGCTGCAATCGTTTTTTCCGCAAGCACATCAATAACAGCTCGTTGAAATGAAGCGCATATATCCCGCAAAAACTTTTCTTCTGCAGCGTTCCTTTTTGCAGGATCTTCAATAGGGCGGTATTTTAATTCTTGAAGCAGGTAAAGTACACTTGTTTTTATTCCTGAGAAACTGAACTCGAAAGAATCATCATTCATAAAGGCTCGTGGAAACTTAAATGCCCGGGGATTTCCATCTTTCGCCAGTTTATCAATTACCGGCCCCCCCGGATAACCAAGGCCAAGAAGTTTGGCAACCTTATCGAAAGCTTCACCAGCTGCATCGTCCCGCGTTTGACCTAGAAGTTCATGTGAATAAGGTTCTTTAACGTGAATCAGCATCGAATGTCCGCCGCTGACGATTAACGCTATAAAAGGAAACTGCGGCTTTTCTTCTTCCAAAAAACTTGAATAGAGGTGCCCCTCCATGTGGTTTACGCCAACGACCGGAATCCCCCGTGAAGCGGCAAATGCTTTTGCAAAGCTCAATCCGACAATCAACGACCCAGCCAATCCCGGGCCATAAGTTACGGCGACTGCGTTGATTTCGTTCGAAGAGACAGGAGATTTTTTAAAAGCTTCCTCTACCACAGGAATAATGGTTTCGACATGCGCACGGGAAGCAAGTTCGGGCACTACCCCGCCGTATTCATTGTGAATCAATTGAGAGGAAATGACCACCGACTGCAGCGTTCCATCCATGAAAACCGCCGCCGAACACTCATCGCATGATGTTTCAATCGCAAGAAGATTCATCAATAATTATAAAATTAACGGCGAACATTTCCAAGTTTCAAGCACAAGGTCTAGATAATTAAATGAATTTCGAGTTAATAAAAATTTATGTCCACCTGGACGCTTATTCGAGTTAAACTTGCTATCTTTTGCCAATCTCTAAACAAGTGAACGAACAAAGCACAATGAGGTGTTGAGCCAACAAAACCAAAGAGGAGAACATCGATGAAGACGCTTGCACTCATCACGGCGACTTTTATAGTAATGGCAATTTCCGGTGTCGTCATGGGGCAAGAGCAAACGCCACAGCAAAGGGCGAGACCTAAAGTGGCACAACGGCAAATCAACAAGCAAAGAAGAATTAATCAGGGGGTGAAAAGTGGTGAACTGACTAAAGGCGAAACCCGGAGACTTGAACGACAACAGGGTCGAATTCAAGCGAGAAAGAAAATGGACAAAGCCGAAAACGGCGGCAAATTAACTCCAAAAGAGAAGACGCGGTTGAACCGGAGGCAAAATCGAGCAAGCGGGCATATCTATCGCGCAAAACATAACGAAAGAGTTCGGAAGTAATTTAAAAGATTTTTTTACGGGCGAATGTTTTATCCGTCCGTGAATTTGCAAATCTGTTCGGAAAACTTTAAGCTACCGCAACACTAGCCCCAACAGTTCAGTCAGTCCAAACCCATCTTTCTAATTCATGGAACAGTTGAGAAAAGATGGATGAATAAAATCAGAATGTAAAATCAAATTGCACGACGGGCGAAACCAGCCATCCGGGATTCGATGAGTTCAATGAGGTTGGAGATATGAACTGACAGCCCAACAACAATCGATCCCATTTATCAACATCAAAATAGAGACCCGGCGTCAGACTGACAAACCCCACCGATTGCGAGATATTTTCCGATTCCTGACCTGTGAACATGCTCGCATCGATCAACGAGGTCTCACCATATCCTATCCTTATAAATCCATTTACCGGTGAGTCGAAAAATCTCGTATTCAAAGTCAGATCAACATAGAGGTTGGCATTCGAGTGGGTTCCGCTTCCGCCAAAGGAATACAAATACTTGACGCTGTCCGCTCCTGAAAAATAATGATCAACCTCGTACTGGTCGAAGGTAGCCTTGTAAAATATATCTTCCCATTGGATCCCCGCTTCAAGCCTCCCTCCGCTATTTTCTCCTTCGAAGCACAACCCAAGCCCGAGATCCCACTCAAAAAAATGTTTCCCGTTAACCTCGGAATAGTTTCCTCCAGCGGAGAGAGAGACAACCTTTGACAAACCACAGTCAAAGCTCACGCCTGCTACATATGATGGTAGTGTCCATTGAAGATTCACTGTCGTGTCGTATTGAGGGAAATCATTCGTGATTCCCTGATCCGTTTGAATTTGCAAGATCCCTTCCAGTTTCCTTTTGGGCATGAACTCGATATGCGGAGTGACACGCAAATGTCCCGCCATATCATTGTCCGTAACCCTGATGGGAACCTGATGAATTGGTCCATCAACGTCGATGTTGTTTAACTGGACGACCGGCTCCGCAATGTAACAACCATTGAATGCCACAGCCGCTGTTAAGATAAATACGCCGCCGAAGATAATTGGTATGATCCCATGAAGCTGCTTCGTTATCATCACATTAACCCCCCTACAGAATATTCAGTAAATGCGCTATTACGTTTGTGGTAAATGCCGACAATCCAACAAGAAATAACAAGCGTCCATGGTTGCATATTTGGGGGATCAGCAGGCATTTTGCGATCCACGCTAACCCTTTTGACTTCACCTATCCATCAAACCTTTAAAGCATCATGGAACAGAATTGCGCTCCCTTTGGTAATCAACCACGACCCTTCGTTCCCCTCTCTAGAAGATAGAGAGGGGAACTAAAGAGTTATGCGAAATCAGAATGTCTTATTATTTGCGGCTTGGTCCATCCCATTCCCTTGTAGATCCAGGACGCCAGCAACCGCTAGAGAATAACCGATAGGTAACGCCGCGCTTGTCGTGACGGAAAGTTGAACGACATAGGAGCCAGCGGAGAAACCAATGTAGCTGGCTTGACCTTTTGTAAATACCACCGTACCTGTATTGGTAAACAAATAATTGCTGGCATTTTCCGCCGATAGGATGTTTAACGGTTCAGAGAAACGTAGAGTGTAAGTCCAGTTGTTCGTCCCGCCCGCGGCAACGACCGTTGCATTTAACAGTCTTGGATTGACACCGTCTGTAACAGTTACAGTGTTGCTCGATAGGCCTTCCACCAGATCTTTACTGACTGCTCGAACAATATAACTAACGGAGCCGGCACTGAGAGGGTCGGAAGCATTGAGAGGAACGACAAGGGAACCTGAATTGTCAGAGAATTGAATTCCAGAATAATTATTTTGCAGTAGCTGGAATGGACCACCATCCACGCTCTTGTAGATGTTGTAGCTTCGTGCATTGGCATCAAAATTCCATTCCAAGCCGACAACTCCACCGCTGAAATCAACAGCGCCAAAATATCCGGGGACAAATCTTCGAGAGACGACGGGTGCAGCCGGCACGGCCGAACCGCCGCTTGTTGTAAACTGAAGTACCTCGAAGTCGCCGGTAATCTTGGTATTATTAACCAATAGATTCCCTGCGGCGTCTGCAATTTGGCCTGAGTTGAACACGGCTGTCAGATCAAGACTATACCGCGCCGAACCGACAAGACCGCTTGGAGTAATTGTGAGCTGGCTGAACGTCGAGTTCCATTGTGCCGCAAAATTAGTCGCAGCGTTCGTTTTCTTCATCCCTAAGAAATTCAACACGATATTATCGAGCATGGTATTGCTGCCGATCGGAAGGTCTGTCCTCGTATATGCATTCTGTTTGATCGGCTCCGAGAATGTATATACGATCTGAAGGTTGGTTGGAGACACATCCGAATTATTTTCAGGAGTTATATTAATAACATAAGGGCTAATGTTATCCACCGGGTTAAGCATGATTCGTTCCGCCAAAACTCCTGATCGCAAAGAGTCCGTTGTAATATTTGCGGGAAGGGTCACGAAAGCAGGCAAGTTCCCTTGAAGAGAACCATCTTTACTAACAGCGGTTATGTTGACTGTTAAACCATTATCAACATTTGTAAAAACGTAAGAACCGTCCGAGGCGGATGTCGTTTGAGCAATTGCGACGCCCGGTACGACTGTTTCGTCGTAAAGTGTTACCAAGCCGTTGGAAACCGGCTGCATGTTCTTATCGACCACCTGTCCTTTGAGTGTCGTATTCAAATAGGAAATATTCAAGCGGACGCTCCCAACCATTCCATTCACGGCACCCGTATCGCCTTGCCCGAGCGAGGTAAAAGTGATTGTACTGGTGCTGTAATAATAATTCCGATACTTCTTGTTCTGATCAGCCTGGGATAAATTGTAATTGACGAGAGATACAGTCAGCGTGTACGAGCCGGAGAAAACAGTTCCACCACCGGTAACCTGGTACTGCCCTGCCGGGACATCAGCAAACGAAAACGCGCCTGCACTATCTGAAGTAGTCGATTGAACCGTACCATTATATCCGAGCGAGATCTTCGCTAACGCCACCGGCTCGCTTGTGACCCAATTTCTTATCAATCCGGTGATGGTACCTTTCGGCTGTGAAGCTTGGCTCGGGGGTGAAAGAGGCGTGGATGAGTCTTTGGAACATCCTGCCATTGCAAGAACTATAAATAAAACAGATAGTTTCAAAAACGATAAATATTGCTTAACCATGATAAAGTCCTCCGATAATTTTAATTATATGACTTAAAAATCACCTGACATCAAAACATCTTTATAAGCGGGACACCGATTTTTATCTCACCCGTTACTCCCTTAATAGTAAAGTCCACATCGCCGCGCTGCGGGAAAAGTGTTGTAGCATAAGAGTAACCGCCATCCAATGCAAGCGACACTCCGGAACGGTCAATGAATTCGATTCCTCCTAATCCGTGGAACTGGGTTAATCCAGCATCTATTCGCGCGACTCCCGGCTGAACCGTATAACTCCGTTGTGCATCAAGCCAGATATATCCCGCCCCGCCGCCGAGGAAGAGATTTATCGCGCCAACCGGGAAACTAAGCAGATAAGATGCGCCGGTATAATACATTTGTATGAAGCTTGCAGAATGATTTTGCCCAGGCAACCCAATTGCATTCGACTTGAAAAGACTTCCACCGAACTCAACCTGGATCGATTGCTGATTAGCAGGCGCAAATCTTATTCCTGCGAGAAGTGAATAATAATCTTTAAAGTTCGTTCCCGCCGGTAGTGAATAATTCTTTTCGATCGTCTGAAAAACAGCATCAAGTTGTTCGAACTTCGGAGAGAAATAGTCACCTGCCAAAAAAAATGAAACCGCAGGGATTGCCCTTTTATTATCGTCGGGTAAACCCTGTTTTTGCTGTGCGTAACCAGTTTGTGCCACTAAAAGGAAAGGAAAAAAGAATAACAAATACAGATTTTTCATTGCCCTATCTCCTAATTTACTCATTGATAACTTTTACAGCCTAAATTTTATACTTCATATCGTAACTGATATAGCACTATCCGCTGACACAAAAAGTTAGAGACTTTAGAGGGCGGAAGCAAGCCTTGTTCTGTGGCTTCCATCACAAGACGCTATTTTAGCAGCATCATCGTTCTGGTCTGTCTGAACGCTCCTGACATTAACTGGTAAAAATAAACTCCGCTAGAAAACCTGCTCCCGTCGAAACTAACTTCATATCTCCCCGGATTCTTAACTTCTTCAACCAATGTTTGCACTTCCCTTCCAAGCACATCAAATATCTTCAATGTGACAAAGTCGCTGGCAGCTATATTATAAGTGATCATAGTTAACGGGTTGAAAGGATTAGGAAAATTCTGTTCAAGCATGTAACCAGTTGGAGAACCCAAATTCTGTTTGATGCCGGTTACGTCTACGCTGTCGATCAAAACAGAATAACCGCTGTCAGCATCTGTTGAAATTTTCACGAATAGAATTTTAGACAAAGCATCATAGAAAATGCCCAATGCCGCCTTATTCAAAGAATCGATCGAGGCAAATAAATCTAATCTATCGTTTTGACCTGAGGAAACGTTAGTAAACCGTACATCGGCAGGATTATAAGGAACTTTATGGATTTTGCAGACATAAACCCGGTTTGCTGGTTTACCATCGTAGCTTCCTATCGAAGCTCCGATTGATATTTTCATCGCATTTTGATTGCCGCTCATTCCCATTGATTCACTAAACTGAGTGGTTGCAGAGGCACCACTCTGATAACTCAAGGTTTTCCCGTCGTCTTCGTAAAGAGAAAATGTTGAGGTAACGCTTGGATCCGGATAAATCGCAAGCTGAATTGTATCGACAGAAAATTCATCGACGTAATTCATAACCGGTTGCATCGGAATAATACTTCCAGCTTTAACCAATACGGGAATTTCATTTAATGGTGCGGCGACTGTGATAGTTGTTCCACCGCTAAAGACCTGATCCGTCCAATAGTCTATCCACTTCCCCTCAGGCAAATAAAAAGTTTGAGTCGTTTGTCCCGATTGCACAACAGGAGCCACAAGAATATTATCTCCCCACATGTAGGCGGAGCTTTCGTTGTAAACATTCGGATCGCCTGGGTACTGTAAAATCAGTGGCCGGGCCATCGGCGTCCCCGTCAGGTAAGACTCGTTAGCCATTGTGTAATTGTAAGGGAGAAGCGAATAGCGAAGGTCTATCATGTTTCGAACAACGTCCTCAGTTTGAACGCCGAATGTCCAAGGTTCGGTACCGCCAAGACCGTCGTAGCCGTGCGCCCTCATGACAGGACAAAAAACTCCAAACTCCATCCAACGTGTGTACAACTCGGCTGTCGTTGACACATTACCGTCGAATCCGCCTATGTCCGAATTGTGGTAAGTAATTCCTGACATTCCCATATTCAGAAGAAACGGCAGCTGAACCGCGAGTCCTCCAAAAGTCTTAGATACATCCCCCGACCATGTAACAACTCCGAATCTCTGAATTCCGGCATACCCCGAGCGTGTTAAGTTAAACAACCGTTTGTTGGGAAAAGAATTGTTGAATCCGTTGAATAATGCTTTTGCCCACAGGAAATCGAAAATATTATGGACGCTCGAGTCGGAACCGGAATAAAAACGCATATCGGAATAATCTCTCTCCGGCTCACCGAGGTCTGTCCACAAACCTGAAACCCCCGTTAAAAAGATCGAGTTATACTTGCTCCACCACCAGCTTTGAGCTGCCGGATTAGTTATGTCAAGGAGACCGGCATTACAACCGCAAGACCACCAGCTATTCAAAATGTAGGTTTGGTTTGATGAGTTCTTTACCAAATATCCGGAATTATCCGCGTCGGAGAAATTTAAAGACGGCTGTGTGATGTATGGTTCGGTAATAACAATTGTATTGAACCCCTGGGACAGGAAGTTGCTTGTAATTTGGCTCGGATTCGGCCATGAACTAGTGTTCCATGACAGGTCTCCCATGTTCTGGAACCAATATAGATCTAATATGAGCGCGTCACACGGTATTGTGTCATTTCTCATTCTCTGGATCATCTGAGACGCATCCGAAGCGCTTCTGTATCCGTACTTGGATTGGATATATCCATACGCCCACTTGGGAAGAAGCGGAGCGCGACCGGTAAGCCATGTGTAATCCGACATGACATCCTTCATCGCCGGATCATAAATAAAATAATATGAAAGTTCTCCACCGTAAGAAGTGTAGGAGAAAACATCCGGATCAGAATTACCAATATCAAAATGTCCTTTAAAAGTATTCTCAAAATAAATGCCGTAGCCATCGCTTGAAATAATAAAAGGAATATTGACATTCATAGTTGGTGGGGCAGGTGACCCGTAGCCACCGTGCTGCTCATTGTAGCTATCGAATGATTGTCCGCAGAGGTCGAGACTTATTCCGCGCTCGCCGGTCCCATAAAAATGTTCGTCAGACCGGATAGAAAAATTCAAGACCCTCTCCGATTGGTTTGAAGCGGCACCTCCCGAAATAGGTTCGCCCGTAATAGCCTCCCCTGTGGACGAATAAAATTCTATGCGGAGAGGAAACTTATGGCATACAATCTGCAAAGATGAAGTTTCAATTATCAAAGTTGAATCACTATCTGTGATGGAATAGCTCACGGGGATGGTTGTATCCTGTATAACGACGACAGATGTATCGAAAGTGGCCATCATCGAGGATATGAAATCGACTCGAACAAGATTAGGTTTATAGAAGATAAATCTAAAGCCGGAACTGTCAGACTGAATCGTAATTTCCCGGTCGCTCACGGCATACGATTTAATATTTCCGACATATTTTTCCGCGTATGTTGAATTTATTTGAATCATGAAAAGGAAGAATACGATTGCTGTTTTGAACCTTGACATTCTTTTGCCTGTCTTGTTTTGAATCAGATGATCCAGTTAAGTTGAAAATTGAATATAAACACAACACTGAGAAAGATTGAGCCGTGATAAAACTTTCCATGGAACATAACAAGCTATCATGTAAATAAACTTTTATGACCGTGAGAATGTTAAAACTTGTATAGGTAAATTAAATACAATAAGGTCTTGGAGGATATTTGATTAACGGAAGAGCGAACCTGAAAGGTATCGGGACATTCAAGCCTCAAAAAGGCGAGCACATTTGTCTTTTGAAGGTCTTTTTTGTCACGATTTTCGTCGGACTCATTTTATCGTTTTCATCAACTGTAATTTGTAAAACTCAGACAATTACCAAAGATATCAAATCCCCGGAGCAAAACCGGCAGCTGGTTCTCATGTGCGTCTCCGCCCACCCTGATGATGAAGATGGAGCAACCCTCGCATACTACACGCATATAAACAATATAAAGTCATACAGCATTTTCTATACTCGCGGCGAAGGCGGACAAAACGAGATCGGACCAGAACTCTATCACGAATTAGGAGAAATTCGAACCGAAGAGACAATAGCAGCTTCTAAAATATTGGGGACGCAAGTTTATTTCCTGAATTTTCCCGATTTCGGTTTTTCAAAAACTGCCAGGGAAACTTTTCGCATGTGGGGGGGAAAAGATTCCGTGCTTTCACGAATCGTTTACATGATACGGGCTCTAAGACCCGACGTTATCATAACGCACCACGACACGATAACCACACTACCAAACCGGCAACACGGCAACCACCAGGCCGTCGGAATAACTGCCTTCGAAGCATTTGAGAAAAGCTGCCGATCCCACGTATCACCCCGAACAACTCCGCCACGGATTAACACCCTGGCAGGTGAAGAAGTTATACTTCAGGATATTAAGGGAATCAGAGTTGAAGGAGGATTCTCTTGTGACGATTCCTGTTGACGCGAAATACGGATCGGAATCAACCCAACAGATCGCGTGGGAGGCATTGAAGAAACACCGCACACAAGGAATGGACAAATTTAAATTCACCAACCTGCCGATTGTGTTTAAGCAACCGGTTTATCAGCTTGTCCGTTCAGATAAGAAATATCCTTACAACCCGCATGACTTGTTCTCCGGGATACGACCCTCCGAGAGAAAAGCGTGCCCAATTCCAAAAGTGTACACGTCCAATTTAAAACCACTATCGATGTATGTCTCCCCGGAATATTCCCTGCTCTCCTTTCCAAAGAAAAAGGACTATGGAGAAAAAAGGACATACGAGATAGATACTTTTAATCGCACCGGAAGATCTCTCCCGATCACATTATATGTTTATCTGGGCAGGCATAATATCCTTATAAAGCGATATGTACTCCCCGATACGGAAAGGTATCACTTAAGCGTGCCGTTGACATTTCCAAGTACCAGTACCACGGCATGGATCAGAAATGATGCAACAAATGATTCTCTTATTTTTGCCGCTTTACCTCATCCGAAAAGGGGCGTTCCCGGATTAAGGTTTCAAAGAGAAGTGGCTTATCTCAAAAGGATCAAAGCCGCATTTAGTCCTTCCGATAATATCGGGCTTGTGAATAGTTACGACAATACACTTCAAGAGTCATTCGATGCTTTCGGAATAAAATATCAGGATATAGATTCGGCATCTCTCGCTTCGGGAAACTTAAGTAAATTCACGACAATCGTTTTGGATATACGGGCGTATCTTTACCGACACGATCTGGTCAAATACAATGACAGGATACTCGACTATGTAAAGAACGGCGGAAACGTTGTATGTTTTTACGACAAATCCTCCGAGTGGAATGGACATAATTTTGCGCCATACCCGATATATTTAACCCATCAAAGGGTCACTGAAGAAAACCAGCCGGTAACAATTCTTGATTCGGCAAATAGTCTCTTCCACTATCCAAATCAGATTCTCCCTTCGGACTGGAACGGCTGGGTGCAAGAAAGGAATATTTACCTGCCGGACGGAGACACAACAATGACCTCTGGTAGATACGAACGACTTCTTGCGATGAGTGATGAAGACGAGTCGGAACCTTCGACATCTTTACTCTGGGCGAAATATGGTAAAGGGACTTATGTTTATTGTTCTCTTGCACTTTACAGACAAATAAAAGACCTGAACAATGGCGGGGTGAAATTATTATTCAATTTAATATCGCAACCGAAGGAATGAGCCCCGCAAAAGATCGCATTTACCATTTTGGCTTGATTCCGATTTGACACAAAACGAAACGTCGGGCAAACCGACTAAGCTTGTCAAAGGGCTAACGCTTTCAAGTGCCGTCTCGCTCAACATGATCGACATGATCGGAGTGGGACCATTTATAACAATCCCACTGATTGTTTCCGCCATGGGCGGACCGCAGGCAATGTTAGGGTGGATACTCGGTGCGATACTCGCGATGTGCGACGGGATGGTGTGGGCAGAGTCGGGTCTGCACTTCCGGGATCGGGAGGGACTTATAAATATTTAGGCGAGACGTACGGGCACAACAAACTCGGAAAGCTAATGTCTTTCCTTTTTATCTGGCAGCTTATTTTCAGTGCACCATTGTCGATTGCTTCAGGATGTATAGGATTAGCAGAATATTCGACATACTATTTCCCGAAATTAAGTCAACCCATTTTTGCCGTCCCGCTCCCAATTCCCGGAATCTTTCACGCAAATATCACCGCAAGCGGATTTACTTTCGTGGCGATCCTCGGCTGCTTCATAGCGGTTTTTTTGCTGTACAGAAGAATTAATGTTATAAGTAAGCTCTTAAGATTTCTATGGATAATAGTAATGGCAACCATAGCCTGGATTATCTTTGCCGGAGTAACGCATTTCAATAGTTCCCTGGCCTTCAGTTTTCCTCAAGGCGCATTTTCATTCTCCACAAATTTCTTCCTAGGTCTCGGTTCAGCAATGCTCATATCGGTTTACGACTACTGGGGATATTATAACGTTTGTTTCCTCGGTGACGAAATCGAAGAGCCGAATAAGACGACCCCGCGCGCGATAATAATATCAATAACACTTGTGGCGGTCATCTATATTGTGATGAACATAAGCATATTAGGAGTGATCCCATGGCGGGAGCTGACCGACGGCACAAAGAACAGTCACTTTCTGATTTCAGCCATGATGGAGCGGCTTTACGGAAGCTGGGCCGGTAATCTAGCCACCTTCTTAATTATGTGGACTGCCTTTGCATCTGTTTTCTCATTGCTCCTGGGATATTCGAGAATTCCATACGCAGCGTCGCTCGACGGGAATTTCTTCAAGGCTTTCGGGCGCATTCATAAGAAACATCAATTTCCGTATGTATCGCTTCTGACTCTTGGATTCGTCGCCATGTTGTTTTGCTTCTTCAGCCTCGTGGAAGTCATCGCCGCGCTCGTCATTATAAGAATATTGATTCAATTTTTATCCCAGACAATTGGGCTCTTGGTCTGGCGCTGGAAGAATCCTGATTCACCCCGGCCTTTCAAGATGTGGCTTTATCCAATCCCCGCGATCATTTCCTTCATTGGATTTGTATTCGTTCTTTTCTCGCGGCAGAATTTTTTCCACATGATTAAATACGCCGCAATAATCTTAATCGTCGGCTTGATTTTATATCTTGTGAGAGCATATTCAAAAAAAGAATGGCCGTTCGCTGAAGCCGCTTAGTGATTAACCGGGAAGAAAAATTCCAGCGCATTTTTAATCCTTGCCTGCCAATTCTTCCAACTATGCCCCTCATGATACTCGCCATATTCAATCGAGTAGCCGCGTGATTCCAGGATGGAGTGCAGGTTTCTCACCATCGGAATGAGTTCGGGTATATCATAAGTCCCAAGATCAAGATATATCTTTAAATTCAGATCCGGCCCGACTTGAAAAGCACGAGAAAGTTCAGGATCAACATAGCTTGACTGGGCGGCGACGTTTCCGAATACCTTGTTGTACTTCGACGCAAGCCATAGTGAAATATTCCCTCCATATGAAGCGCCGATTACAGCCCTCGCAGCCGGATTTTTGATCGTTCGGTAACGCGTGTCCACAAAACCGACAAGCTCATCCACAAAGAAATCCATGAACTGAGTTACCTGATTCCCTGCGTATTCCGGCGTCCGGTTGACCGGAGGGACAAAGACCACTATGACTGACGGAATCACTTTTTGAAAAGAGAGGTAGTCTACAATATTTTCTGTTTTTTCCAGCGAGACGGCTTCAGCACCATCTTGGAAGTAGACCACAGGAAAGCTGTCCGAAGAGGCGGCGTAATTCGGCGGAAAATATATCTCAATCTTTCTTGCGTTGCCGAGGTTCGTGCTGTACCATGTTGTGTCGAACACCGTTCCGTGAGGAATGTCTTTATAATATTGAGTTTCGATCGGCGTTTTATATGCAGGCATCCGCAATTCGGAGTTAAGTCCGAATCCTTCCATGGCTTGATCCGGATTACGGGGATCGAGTACCCAATTAGTATCATCGACGATGAACTTGTATTCAAGCCTGGCGTCGGATTCATACTTCCTCGTTGAATACCAAAGGTCAGTTCCGGATATCCGCTTCATTGGAATAACCGGCTGCCAATTATTTTCATCGCCTGCCACTACGACCTTCCGCCCTGGACCTTTATAGATATAATGGACGATGGTGTCCCGTTCGACGATCGGAAACTTTTTTGTCTCTGAAAGAAAGGTGTCCGCAGCTGCAGCTCGATTTAATTCGGGAAGAGAATTGATGCGGTTTAAGAACTGATCGAAGCTTTGAGCGGAGGCGAGTGAAACAAAAGGAACAACTAAAAGGATTATAACATGATGGATGTTTTTTAACCGATGGATAAATTGTGACTGGGTCTTTCTCAACGAAAATAGCAAATGCTTCAAAATGGCTAAGGTCATTGAGGAATAGCTCACCATCGGCGCACCACGACAAACAGTACTTCGTTCATCGTAAATGTGTCGCGGGACCGCAAACTTCTCACGTCTCAGCAACTGGTGTCCCTTGATGAAATCTCAACTGCCATCCTACTGAAGTCTTGACCCAAATAGAACTCCTGTTCCCAACCTGCACTTCGCCCGAGGTGACTTCGCTTTTATAAGTAACCAGAACAACGCCATCGCTCACCGTGTGAGCCGTAAAATCCTTGAGCGGGAGGCGCGCATTAATCTCCTGGGCCGGCGCCGATAAAGTATCTTCCCTCCTGTATATGCGACCAGAACGCCCGAACTCAAAAAAGTCAGGCGATAATATCTTGTTCATATATTCGAGATCGAACCGCGTGTCACTTCGCCAAAGCGATTCTTCAAGTCCTCTTAAGATCTCAAAATCCTCCTGGCTTATTTGCATAATTTGTTCGAATTGATTCATGTTGGTTCGTTATCATTCCTAATACACTCTGTCTCTCTATAATGACAATAGATTTGCTCAGAAAGTAATAACATAATCCCGATTCTCACCGGATTATTCTAAGACTTAAAAGAACTCATTTTGAATTCGGTGAGAACCAGGGACAAGCAATATATCCAACCTATCGCGGCCAGAGCCAGCCGAAAAATCCGGCCGTTATCAGAGCATAGATCAGCCCATCAACAGTCGCCTTGATGGTCATGCTTATAGAGCGCCACCACCAGATTGGCATCTCCCATTGAGCGACCACATAACAGGAGAAAGCGGTAGCTCCGGCGAATCTGAACACGTGAAGGTAAGGCGCCGTCGGCGGAAGAGCACGCCCCGCGATATACGCAACAAAAACTCCAATGACGATCGTGTAGATAAACCATGAAACAAGCATCGGAAGCATCGATAGAAGTGGACCGTTCGGCCTCACGGTCATGAGAATGACAGGGCCATCCTTCATCTTCTGAACAAATTCGGGCGAGCGAACTTCCTTACCACTTGCTGCCCTTGGAACCATATATTCTCCCGGCGGTATCGAAAGAGGACGAATTGCGTCCCTTACCTTATCTTCATTCGGCACTTTTTTATAGTCACCTTTGTGCCAGGGCAATACCATATGGATAATGGCACTGATAATAAATACTCCGACAGACGACAACAAAATCGGCAGCCAAAGTAAATGGATGTGCGTCATGGCTATTCTCCTCCTTTTTTGTTATTTAACTAACGGATGCCTGGTGACATCCAGCCAACATACCCAATTATAATAAAAACATGAATTGAATCATAGACACATCACGCATTGAAGTTATGATGCCGTGGATAAGCGAAAATTCAGGAGAATGGCTGAACTCTTAGGCCTCGATTAATCTGTTTTTATACAAATTAATGCCTTTGAACTGGACACAGATGCCGGAGCCCGCCCAGTAATTATCCGTTTCACTCTTCATTAACTGGATGTGGATATGCGGTCTCTCAGACATCCCCGAGTTTCCAGCCTGCGCGATCTGCTGACCCGCAAGTATATTATCGCCCACTTGAACTGTTACGCTTCCCTCTTTCAGATGCCCCAGTAATAAGTAAAGGTCGTTCCGCCGGATCACAACCGTGTTACCTGTATTGTATGGGTACTCACCCGCGTATGGTCGATTGTCCGGCATAGAATTTTCAACTTTGACCACTGTTCCATCAATGGGACTGAATACCGCTTCCCCGAAGATCGGGTAGTCCGTATTCTCACGCGGCATGAAAGAAGGATATGGTAGAGAGGCGTTCACAATGTCGGTAGCGAAAAGCATCGACTTATTCATATGATTCTTTCTGTGAACGGCGGAGTTATAATGGTAATTCATGAGTCCGCTGACTTTCCCGTTCCCCCCGTCAGTTATGAGAAACTTTCCGTCCTTGAAAGGAAAATGGATTTCCAATTTGACCCGATCAGTCACGCGCATCACAACCACAATGCGTATAAGCTGGATTATCAGAAAGAGTTCTACCATGAAAAGGACGTCTGCGAAGTAAATGTTGTATCGAAAGATTGTCGTTGTTCTTGCTCTAGAGACAAACTGGGCGAGGAGTATGATCTCGAGAAGAAGCGGAAATAACCTCCTGAATCTCAGCCCAAAAAATTCCCAGTAACCCGCGAGGTAGACCACAAGAAGGATGGTCTGCGCGACGATATTCACCAGAAACGCGTCATTGTGGACGAAGAATGCGGCGACGGTCATCACTACCGGAAGTATTACGTGGATCGAAACAAGTTTTAACATCATGACGCTGCGTTCATTCATGAAACCGCTCCTCAATGTAGTTTAAGTAAATCCAGCAACCTGACCATTGATTATATCGCATGGGGCATTGACAAACAAGGAAGGGCCGGAATATCAGCGTGTAAAAAAAAATCACCCATATAATCAAAACGAAATGAGGCACCGCCAGGCCAAAATTAACTCCATCAAAAATATTACGCAGTCTTGACCGTGTAAGCCTCTATTGCTCTAGCCGAGAATATCAATGTCGCTCAAGCGTTAACAGCTATAGTTCCGCCGATCCGATGGAGAAATAGGAAAGTCCGGAATCAAACGCCCACTGATCCCATGGATAAAAATTGACTAAGGATTTATCAGGCGGTTCACTTGTACTGCAAGAATCTGAACCTGTTTCATTCCGCCGCTCTTCAAATCCTCATTCAAATCCCTTAGGTCACCGGCCTCAATTTTCTTCCATTCGTTTTCCCATCTCAAGAATTTGGTTTCCAGCGTCCGACATGCTTCGCTCATCTCCTCTGTTGGCTCCCGGTCCGCACTCATTATATCTCCTTCAAGGCCAGCCAACTCTCCAATCTCCATCGAGTCTCGCACGGCGGATACCTTCTTTACAAATGATCCAACCCTGGCAACAATCTGTGAATCCAATCCATTAGTGTGCTGGATGTCGGAGAGCTGCGACTTGAGCGTGTCGAGCGTCGCAGCAAGCGAGTTCTCTTCGGATAAATCGTTCCACACTTCGATCGCAAGCCTGAGCTGGCTCCTCAATGCTGTCTCACTTACCTTCACGCGCGGGTCCATCACGACGTCGAGTGGTTGAGAATAAGTATGTCCATCGACAACTAATTTCACTTCGTATTTCCCGGGGAGGACGAGCGGCCCCTCGGGCTCTTCGACGGACTGAATATTTGCGACACTCATTCCATATTCAAATACATTCGTCGGAGGCGGCATATAACGAAGATCCCAAACAAAACGATTTTGTCCTGCACTTCCTCCGAGTTTCTCTATTTTCGGAATCCAGTAATCTGCTATTGGCTGCGGTTCCGTATCGGGTTTCCGCGCATCTTCACTGGAATAGCTGCGAACAACGTTACCCGACTCGTCGAGTATCTCAAGTGTGACGGGTCCGTCCGACGCCGAGTCGAAGTAATAATCTATGATCGCTCCCGCGGAAGGATTTGTGCCCTGCGGTTCCTCGGGAGGTAGAGGGGTGTCGGTATTTTCGCTCCGCCTAATCCGGATCGCTGTCTCGGGCTTAAAAAGATACACACTCGAGTTAAGCACATCTTTAGAAATCTGTCGGAGCGGCGTAACATCATTCAGTACCCAAAAAGCACGACCATGTGTAGCCGCGATAAGATCGTTGTTGTGAACCGCAAGATCACGCACCGATACGACAGGGAGATTAAGTTGAAGCGGCTGCCAATTGTCACCATCGTCGAACGAGACATAGACCCCGGTCTCTGTGCCGGAATAGAGCAACCCCTTTCGTTCCAGATCGGATCGAACAACATGGACATACGAGCCAGTCGGAATTCCATTATCCTCACGCGTCCAGTGGGCTCCGAAGTCCGTCGTTCGGTAAATATATGGGCGCAGGTCGTCCAGCCTGTGCCTGTCCACTGCCGCGTATGCCGTGCCTGCCTCGAAGGGAGATGCCTCAATCATGTTAATTGAACTCCACGCCGGAAGACCTTCCGGTGTAACGTTCGCCCAATGGTGCCCGTCGTCGCGAGTCAATTGAATGTTTCCGTCGTCCGTGCCGATCCAGATCATTCCGGCTTGAACGGGTGATGGTGCGATTGTATAAATAACTCCCCATCCGTTATGCGAAGAATCGGAACTGTTGACAGATGTGCCATGTCTCGTGAGATCGGGACTAATCGGATCCCAATGAAGCCCACCGTCCCTCGTGCGCAACAACATCTGTGAGCCGAGATAAATCGCGCGAGTATCATGCCGGTCGAACACTATCGGCGATGTCCAGGTAAACCTGAGCTCTCTGGAGGCAATCGGCTTACCGAATTCCGCGAGAAGCGAGGGCGAAATCACCTGCGACTGTCCCGTATTGTGGTCGAACCGGAAAACGCCGCCATAAGTATCACCGCCATAAACAATATTTGAATCCGTTGGGTCGGGGGCAAAATATCCGCTCTCACCGGCGCCGGCAGTGTACCAATCTCTAAATGTAATCGACCCGTAATCGCTCCTGCTGGAAATAGAGATAGTACCGGCATCCTGTTGTGCTCCGTAAATCCTGTAAGGGAATTGATTGTCGGTGATGACGTGATAGAACTGCGCCGTGGGCTGGTTATACCAGCTGCTCCATGTTGTTCCGCCGTCAACGCTGATGACGGTTCCCTGATCGCTCGCGAGGATCATGCGGCTGTCGTCATTCGGATCGATCCAGAGATAATGATAGTCGTCGCCGCCCGGTGCTCCCTTGATCGCGGTAAAAGTTTTTCCCCCATCGGTGCTCTTCATGAGGGCAACATTCGGACAGTAAACTATATTTTGGTTTTGCGGATCGACGCATACTTGTGTAAAGTACCACATCCTGTCGGTGATTCGCTTATCGTCTCCCGCGAGCCGCCAGTTCTTTCCGCCGTCGTCCGAGCGATAAAGACCCGACCCTTTCTTCAATGTCTGGACGAGAGCATAAACGGTATTGCCACGTGAACCGTTTGCTACTGCGATTCCAATCCTGCCATAAGGTTTGTCCGGTAATCCCGGAGCAATTATTTCGTTCCATGTCAAGCCTTCGTCGGTGGATTTGTACAATCCGCTTCCCGGTCCCTCATCGGGAGGATATTGACTCCATGGCGTTCTACGTGCCTGCCACATTGAAGCGTAAACGATAGACGGGTCAACGGGATCCCATCCGATATCTATTCCGCCTACATCCGAACTCTTATACAAAACCTTCTGCCAGTTCTTCCCTCCGTCCGTTGTCCGAAAAATTCCCCGTTCTTCGTTCGGGCCGTATGCGTGACCGAGTGCCGCGACAAGAACTAAGTCGGGATTGTGTGGGTCGATAAGAATTTTTCCGATCTGTCTTGTATCATCCAGCCCCATATGATTCCAATGCGAGCCGCCGTCTGTGGATTTATAGACTCCGTTTCCATAAGTAATATCCGACCGCATATCTGCCTCCCCTGTTCCGGCATAAATGATGTTCGGATTGGATGGAGCTATCGCAAACGCTCCTATTGATGAATTGGTTAATCCGTCGGATATCGATTCCCATGTCACTCCGGCGTTCTCGGTTCTCCACATTCCGCCGTCCACCGAGCCGAAATAGAAAAGATATGGACTGCCGCTGACTCCCGCGGCGGCAAGTGCTCTCCCTCCCCTGAATGGTCCGACAAGCCGCCACTTCATTCCCGGGATAAGCGTTCTGCGGAATGGCCTGCGCAAAGACCGGGGAGAAATAAATTAATGATGACAGGATTATTAATTTGAACAAGGATATTAGGGAGAAATTGGATAAGTATCTTTGATTCAAGGGGGTAACCTTTCGTACTGTTGAAGTCATGTTGGTATTGAAGATAAGAACACAATCAGGGAGAAATTAGTTTAACAAGAAAGGACCGGGCATGGTCGCGGATAGTTTTTAATTTTAGAAAATGAGACCTGCAGGGTTCCCCTGCGCACCATGGATGAAAACAGAGAACCTCGGAAGGAAGCTGGTCGGGTCTGGCAGGAGAACGTTCGGGTTCGAGGATGGAGCATTCTGCGGTGTGAGCCGGATAGTTTGTATTTCGAGGAAGAAGGGAATAAATTTGGAGCAAGATGGGCGGAGCGGAAATAGATAAGAAGAGTAACAACGTAATAAGTTGTTACAGTAGTTATGCGCAAGCATGACCTTGCATTAAGGTAGTCAATGAAGTGTTACATGTGTGATAACGATAGTGAAAGTATGGAACATGTTCCGCCGTTCAGCTTTTTCCCAGAAGGGCACAAACTGAACTTGATTACTGTTCCAGCTTGCCCCGAACACAATCTGAAGAAGTCTAAAGATGACGAGTACGTACGATCGATAATCGCGCCTGCTTTAGGCAATAATGAATTCGGCCTGGCGATGACGGCAACCAAAGTCAACCGCTCATTTAGTCACAGCAGTGGACTAGTCGCCGCAGTATTTCGGGGTGTTCGAGTGTTGAAACTAAGTGATGGCAGAGAAACTGGCGGCGTGACGGTCAATCTTGATCGTTGGGACAACTTCTTTAGGCACTTCGCTAACGCCATATATTGGCACGACCTCGGGATCAAGCACTATCAATCATGGGAGATAGTCAATCCTAATTTGACAGTCAGTGATCTCGGAGAACCCGATCCATATGATGAAGTCAACAAGAGATTGCTATCCCTCAATTTTCAACTGGTGCCAACCTCGAACCCTGAGATCTTTCAGTATTTTATCTTCCGCCACAACGACCAAAGCTACGCTTATAAATTTGTGTTCTATGAGGGGTTTACAGTTTGTGCCCTCTCAAGACCAGCGGGCGTGCCTGCACATGATAAGTAAACAATGATTACTGATCCATATCAACAATTCCTGCGCTCTCTTTACAGTTATCGAGTAATTATTTTAATTGTCTTTGTTGTCTCCGCGATCAATGGCGTTGCTACACTCTTCGTATCCTTTCGTATAATCAAGACGTTCGTAAAAGACATATTCGTTTTCATCGACGGACTGTTTTACACCAAGAAAAAATTCAAGAGGGAGGGAAGCAAACTGGCGGAAGACATAAAGGTCTTTTTGCAGAAAAAGCAGATGGAACTCCCTATTGTGAATACCGCCACGGATGAAGGGCTTGCCGAAAACATTGTTCAAAACGAAAAGTTACGTCAAACTATTAGAATCCAATTCTTTAGCGATTTCAGGGATCGGTTGGTTAGCATACGTGCTAAAGCTCGTAAATATGATTTTGAGCTTCCTTCTGTCGAGAAAGCATTGAACGATCCCCCTAATTCTAATCCTGCATTGATAAGGAATGAACTCAGTGATATACTGGGCACGATTTCCGAGCCAAAGAGACATGACCAATAACTTAGATCAACACTAGCAATGCTGGTACAATCGCGCCCGGCAGATAACACCGAGAAAAAAGACGCTCGATTATTGTATATGCAAGGTACTCGCTTCATGGCGCGCACATTATATCAAGAAGGAGTGCGGCGTGGCGTGATTCCCGCAAACGTTATGCCTCATTTGCGCCAGGCGCAGTATGCCATAAGGATTCGGTAGCATGGATACGACAATCGCTCAACAAGCAACTCATCCCCTATATTTTCACGGCATTTCATTCGATGCAATCTTTACTGTCTGCGCAGCTCTCTTCGTTTTCGCAGTCGGTTATCTTGCTGACCGTTTGTATGACAAGTACAAAGAGAGGCAGCGGCTCAAACGAGTTCGCCAGTTCGTTCTCACCACGCTTAGCCAACTGCTCGCTCCAATGGACAAGCAAGCGGAAGTCTTCCGACAGTTAGCTTCGCAGATTGTGGCCGACACAACCAATGATCTTGGATTCGAACAAAGGAGCGACCTGTACTTTGACCCACTGGGCAATGTTTCAAAGCTAGACGTGTTCGACGCTCTTATGCTTGGCTCAAACAAGCTCACAAATGAGAAAGCGAGTCATTTGCTCCGTGTCTTTGCGACCTTGGATTTCATAAAGACTCAAGGACAGAGTACTGCTAGGAACTTCGTTGAGTTCATACATGACCTCCGAAGGTATCAGCGCGATTGGAATGAAAACGCAAATGCTGTGTTGAGGCAATTTGATTCGATAGCCTTTCGAGCCACCACGAGCGGACAATCCGTCGAGAACGACCAATTCCTGAACGAGCTCGGTGCACTAGTCCATGCTTGGTCTAGCAAAGACGATTTCCGAAACCGCAGTGTAGTCATAGACAGCTTGCTTGATCCGATAAGGAATTTGTGTCGCACTATTCCAGATACGCGCTCAAATTCGCTCTTGTCTCCAATAATGAACTGTCTTAATGCAGACCAAAACATCTCGCACTTGCTTGTTTTCGCCAGTGACTCATTCAAAGACGAGGCTAAGAGGCTAGCTGACTCTCGGCAACGGATGTCCCGATGTATAGCTTTCTTTACCGATGTAAAACCTCGCGGCTGGCGCAAACGAACGCCTAACAGCGTGAAAGAAGACCCTCATCATGGTATATAATATCGGGTTCCCTTCACGCCGCGCTCATGGGAATAACAGGGATGCACGGCGTGACTTCTTTCTGGCGGACGTTAGCCGCAACCGCTTGCACGGAGGAAGAAAGGCGTTGCTACGAAAATTCTGTCCGAATTGGAAAAGTGGGCAGGTGAACTATCCTGCTCAAAGTGCGTACTGGAGACGGGCAAACGGGAGCCGGAGGCTATCGGACTTTACAAGAAGAGCGGCTACAAACTTATTCCAAATTACGGACAATATGCAGGAGTCGAGAACAGTCTGTGCTTCGAAAAGGAAATAACAGGCGAAACCTCGACGGAGGTAAAAACAAGGAAATCTTCTTAAGAAAGGAAACCATTATGACTTATTCCAAATACAATCTGGTTGTCATGGTCCTGATTGGAACGATCAACTCGGTTGGATTCAGTCAACAATCCGCCGACACGTCAATGGCTAAGATCCGCAACCCTGCGCTTCGAGAAGAACTTCTCGCGATGGAACAAATCGATCAGGAAGTTCGAAACGACTGGATTAAAGAAATGTCATCGCGCACGATGGACTCACTAATCGTGATCAAGATGGATTCCGTTGACAGCATCAATACAAAGCGCGTCAAAGAGATGATAAATAGGTACGGATGGCCCGGCGTAAGTGTGGTAGGAAATGATGGCGCGGAAGCCGCATTCATTGTCGTACAACATTCACGGGACACTCTGTTTCAAAGAAGCTGCCTCAAATTGATCCGAACTGCTTTCAAAGACGGCGAGGTTTCGGGGAACGACTTAGCGCTGCTGACCGACCGCGTGCGCGTAGGAGAAGGAAAAGCTCAGTTGTACGGAAGCCAGGCCAAAATAGTCGATGGCAAAATTGTTGTGGATCCAATTGAAGATGAAGCGAACGTTGACAAGCGGCGTGCTGAACTCGATCTCCCGCCAATGGCCGAATACATCAAGATGCTCAAAGAAATGTATCATCTGGACGTCAAGTAAATTGCGACATTGCTCCGTGCCACTTTGCTCACCGGGAAATCCCGGCGTTTATTCTACCGTCACGCTCTTTGCAAGGTTCCTTGGCTGGTCAACGTTACAGCCTCTCTTGACGGCAATGTGGTACGCAAGAAGCTGGAGTGGGATAACCGAAAGTATTGGGCTCAACATTTCAAGCGTCTCCGGAATCTCAATAATATAGTCGGCAAGACTCTTCAACCTGTCGTCAGCCTTGTTTGCGATGGCGAGGACCCTTCCCTTGCGCGCGCGGACTTCCTGAATATTACTGAGCACTTTATCATAAGTTGAATCTTTCAACGCGATGAATACGACCGGCATGTTCTCGTCGATGAGTGCAATGGGCCCGTGCTTCATCTCCGCCGCCGGATATCCTTCCGCATGAATATAAGAAATTTCTTTCAGCTTGAGTGCGCCCTCAAGCGCCACGGGGAAATTGACGCCCCTGCCGAGATAAAGAAAATTCCGCGAGTCCTTGAACTGTTCCGCGATTCCTTCTATTTGTTCGTCAAGCTTGAGGATCGTTTCGATTTTTTCGGGAAGCGCCTGCATTTCCTTCACGATCTCTTTTCCCCGCGACTCGCTCAGCATTCCGTTTCTCCGGGCAACAAAGAGATTTATGAGATTGAGAACAACAAGCTGGGAAGTAAACGCCTTCGTCGACGCCACGCCGATCTCAGGACCCGCATGGATATAAATACCGCCGTCCGACTCGCGCGCAATCGTGCTCCCGACAACATTCACAATTCCGTAAGACGGTATGCCCCCCTCCTTGGATTCTCTCATCGCCGCGAGCGTGTCCAGAGTTTCTCCGCTCTGGCTGATTACCCACACAACATCGCCATCAAGAAGCACCGGGCTGCGATAGCGGAATTCGGATGCGTAATCTACTTCAACAGGAACCCGCGCACATTGTTCAATTACATATTTCCCGACAAGCGCGGCGTGCCATGATGTTCCGCAGGCAGTGAGGATGAACCTCTTCGCGCCGAGAATCGAATCGGTTATTCCGCTTATGCCTCCCATCTTCGAGATCCCGTCCTCAAGGATCAGCCGCCCGCGCATCGCATTCAAGACCGTTTCAGACTGCTCGTGAATTTCCTTCAACATGAAATGCGTGTACCCCCCTTTTTCAATCTGCTCAAGGTCGAATGTAAGCTCTTCAGTCTCTCTCTGTACCTGCTCGTTGTCGAGGTTCTTCAACACGACATCATCACGAGTAATCACGGCAAGATCATTATCCTGCATATAGATAACCTGTCTCGTATGGCTGATCAGTGCCGAAGCATCCGAGGCGACCAGGTTCTCCGAATCGCCGCGTCCGATAACCAACGGGCTACCGCGTCTTGCCGCCACGAGAATGTCCGGTTCGTCCGCCGACATAACGACGATTCCAAATGTCCCGTCGACCTCTTTGAGCGCAAGCCTCACGGCATTTTCTAAATTCTTGCCCCGTTTATAAAATTCTTCGATAAGATGAACAAGCACTTCGGTGTCCGTTTGACTTTTAAACTTGTGCCCAAGAGAAGTCAACTTCGTCTTAAGCGCGGCGAAATTTTCTATGATGCCGTTGTGTATGAGCGCGATCTTGTCGTTGCAATCGGTATGGGGGTGCGCGTTGATCTTATTGGGTTCGCCGTGCGTTGCCCAGCGAGTGTGGCCGATCCCCGTCTTCGAGTCTTCGGAACTGGAAATGAGACTCTCCAGTTTCGCGACCTTCCCGGGCGTTTTGTAAACGACGACATGTTTATTTGCCAGAAGCGCGATCCCTGCGGAATCATAACCACGGTATTCCAATCGCTTTAATCCTTCGATAAGAATTTCTTTTGCATTCCTGTCTCCGATATAACCTACTATTCCGCACATTATAAGCTCCTATTTTAGTCCGATGACCGCCAGCATTCTTCCGCTTGCCGCACCATCACGCCTATACGAATGATAATTCCCATCACAAATAGTACACGCCGCTGAAATTTCCACATTACCGCCCGGCAAACCACTGTTCATCAATTGAGTAAAGTTTGCCTTCTTTAAATCTAACTTATATTTTCCTTTTTCTCCGCTTTCCACGTAGCACTCTTTTGAGAAATTCTTCGCGACTTCATCTCCGACTTCGTAGCAGCAGATTCCAGCCGAGGGTCCGATAAACGCGAAAATATTTTCGGGATCGGAACGATTTTGTTCGACCATATATTCGACTGCCTTTGTCACAATTTGGTGCGCCGTGCCACGCCATCCGGCATGTACAGCGGCAATTGTTCCTGATTGTTTGTCTGCGATCAAAATGGGGACGCAATCGGCCACCGAAATTGCCAGGAGTAAATCCCTGTTTTTTGTAATCAACCCGTCTGTGGCAGGATAATTTTCCTGACGTTCGACAAACTGGACATTGACCCCGTGAACCTGCTCGCCTCTCACAACTGAAGACATGTTAAATCCGACCGACTCGAAAAATTCGCGCCGGTTTTCCGATTCGGCATTTTCCGAAGTGCGTTTCATACTAAAGTAATTCGGTTTGTCTTTAACGCGAAGACTGACCGCGTTCACCATCCCTGCGTTCGAAAGCAATTCGGAAGAAATAAATGTCTTTGTCAAATCTGGTTCAGTGCCTCTTGCAAATCTCGTAAAATGTCGTCCACTTTTTCAAGACCAATCGAGAGCCTCATTCCGCCCGGATCGATTCCCTTTTTCAGCTGCTCGGCTCCCGGAATAGCTGCATGAGTCATGCTCCCCGGATGCTCGACAAGAGTCCTGATATTTCCCAGGCTGACGGCTAACGTTATCGTATAAGCATTCTTAGCGAGCAAATTTATCAGCTTCTCCGCACGGATCTTACTATCCTCCGGAGATTTTCCTTTGACAACAAAATAAATAATTGTGCCCGGTGCGAAGTTCCCATCGAAATCATGCATTTGCTTTCTGGCTAAGGAATGCTGTTTGAAATCTTCAAGCCCCGGATAATTTACGCGGCTGATCTTCGGATGTCCCGAAAGGAACCGCGCGATTTCACCTGCCGTCTCCTGCTGCTGGCGAACGCGGATTGCGAGAGTCGGCAAACCGTAAACGAGCGCATTCCATGCATTTCGAGTGCTCAAGACTCCGCCGAAATCTTTCCTGTATAGCAGAAGCCGGTCATTACTCCATCGCGGCCCGATTACGGCTCCTCCTACATCAGTACCGAACCCACCGATATTTTTCGTAAGAGAATGTACCACGAAATCCGCGCCAAATTCGATCGGGCGCTGGCAAAAAGGAGTTGCGAAGGTATTATCGACCACGATGCTGATCTGGTTCAGTTTCCTTCTCTTGCTGTTTTCAAGTTTGACAATCTTCGAAATTGCCTCGATGTCGATCAGATCCATAGTCGGATTGACGGGAGTTTCGAAATAAATGACACGCGTTGACGATGTAATGGAACGTTCCAGGATTTTCGGATCGGTCAAATCGAGGAACTTCACATCGATCCTATACCGCGGATACCAGAGGGTCAATAATTCATAAGTGCAGCCATAGAGCATCTTATGCGAAATCATCTGGTCTCCCGGCGCCGTAAGAATTCCGAGTGCCGCCGAGACCGCGCCCATGCCGCTAGCGAATGTCAGGCATGTATCTCCCGATTCCGCGAGAGCAAGATTGTCCTCAAGCAAATCCTTGTTGGGTTCGCCGAGTCGATCATATATGTAGATGGGAGCTTGCTTGGAGATCTCTTCCCCTTCGACGGTATGAGCGAAGTCGATGAATCCCTGTGCCCCGCGCTGTGCAGATTCGAGTCGAAAAGTCGCGCTCGCCGTTATTGGCGGAACGAGATGATGAGAGTAATCCCATTTCTCCGTATAAAACTTTCCATAAATGAGATGGGTCTCGGTGCTGTAATCTTTTTGAGCGGGTAACTCCTTTTTTGAAATAGGCCGCTTTGGTTTTCTGACTTTCTGCTGCGTCTTTTTCATTACGCACATCCCTTTCCACGTTGATTTTCGACCGTCATAAAATTATATTGTGAGTTCAGGATCACTAGCTCAATTGGTAGAGCAACTGACTCTTAATCAGTGGGTTCGGGGTTCGAGTCCCCGGTGATCCACAGAAATCTCGCCTCCTTTACAATGATCAAAACCGCTGGCACTCCCGGCATTTCAACAATTGCCTGCCCAAAAATATATCCTCTGTGATCTGCTCAAACAAGGTATGTTGGCTGAAGAATGAAAAGGCGGACAACCATGTCCGCCTTCATGCGATCCATTCAATTTTATTTTAACAATACTAATTTTTTAGTCGAGAGATAATTCCCTGCGCTCATCCGGCAGAAATAAACCCCGCTGGCAAATCTGCCGGCGTTAAATTTTACCTCGTATGTCCCTGGAGACTTCCTCTCATCAACAAGCGTTGCCACTTCCCTGCCGAGGATATCATAAATCTTCAACGTAACATGACTGGCAACTGGTAGCTGATAACTTATGACTGTTGATGGATTGAAGGGATTGGGATAGTTCTGACTCAACATGAACCTTGCAGGAAGAGACGGTCCTGCACCTTTGATTCCCACGATATCATCGTTCACCTTTTTGCTCCACTTAAGTGTAAGACCCTGATACGCGTTCAGGTATATGTCACTATCTTTGACAGCTGGAACCAACAGCATTGAATCGGGGGTGGCAAACAACGATTTCTGATCCGAGAAATTGATGGTCGTATCCTCCAACATCGTTCCGATCGGTTCACTATTCCCATCAAAGTTGATAACCGAATTGTAGTTCCGTGGAGAACCGATGCCGGACTCGTAGACGGTTATCACTGAAGAAAATCTACCGTTTATCATAGGTGTTAAGGCAAGATTCACGGTGCGCTCAGCAGCCGCTTTGTCTGCGCTAGTGTCATGATACACTTCGAACGTATCTATATTTCCGACGGGATGCCCGAAGAGGTCGACCTTCCAATAGGTCAAAGCAAAAGAATCAGGATCGTAGTCAAAGAGTTCGTAGACGGAATCCGCTATAGGAACAATTCTGAGTCTTTCATCCATCCACCATCCCCAGTTCGGGTCCAGTTTGGGCAAAGTATCCGATCTTAATAAGACGTTCGTCGCAAGAGTATCGCCATTCCTGTCGAAGAACGAGCCCATGATCTCGTAGGTCAGAGTAGAACCGTAAATTCCGGCATTAAGCCAAGCGACCGCAAAATCGCCTTCCGAATCGAATGTTGCGGAATACTTAACGACATAAATCGGTGGGACGTATCCAGTATTC